>NZ_JBSFLB010000045.1:0-50571 GCF_053598835.1 Streptomyces sp. NPDC001070 | reverse complement strand
TACTCCGCCTCCACCCCCGGCCCCGGCAACGGGCCGGCCACCGCCAGCATCGGCGACCACCCGGGCAGGTCGGTCCGAGGCACAGAATCCGCCGAAAAGCGCGTACTCATATACACCAGCATCCCCCCACACCCACCAAGCGGCGAATCAAACACCCGACCCCGCCCCGCCCCGGCCGCCCGCCCGGGGCAGGTGCGGCGTTCCCGACCGCGAGCGGCCGCACGGCCGATGACGGGGCCCGCCCCCGGCGATCCGCGGGGGCGGGCCCGGTACCACTCCCCCGAGGTCAGGCGGGCGCGCCGGTGAGCTTCGGGTTCGCCCCGTACTCGTTGTCGACGGCCTGGCCCTCGGTGCAGAAGAAGACCAGCAGGACGATCGCGCCGATGAGGGGGACGAGTCCGATCAGCAGCCACCAGCCGGAGCGCCCGGTGTCATGCAGGCGGCGTACCGCCACACCGAGCGCGGGCAGGAGCACCGCGAGCGCGTAGAGCGACTGGAGGAGGTTGAAGTCGATCGCGCGTCCGACGAGGAGCAGGACGGCGCTGATCACCACGTTGAAGAGTGTGAACATCCAGTATTCGGTGCGGCGCGCACGCCCCCCGAACACGGCGTACTTCTTGAGCACGTCCACATACCAGTGCATGAGGTACCCCCCAAGGCCATGGCCGGAAGCCCGTCCGAAACGGCCGGACAGGCGGAATGTACGATTTTGTAGTGAACAGGTCAAGACAAGTCGCAGTAAAGGCCTTGATTCGCGGCACATGAGCGACGACGCACCGCCCCGATGGCCGTGCCGCCGCCATACACCGCGACATTCGGGGTAGACGGGGGCCGATCGGCCGGACCATCCGGCCGGCACACAGACCACCGCGGAGGTCCCCCGATGTCCCCCCAGCCCCAACCAGGTCGGCCCACGGCGTCCATGACGTTCGACCACATGCTGGAGCGGGTGCGGTACGACGGCGTCCACCCCACCCGGGAGCGGGCCGAGGAAGCCGTGCGCGCGGTGCTCGCCGCCCTCGGGCGCCGGCTGATCGGCGACGAACGCGTCGCTCTGGCCGCGTGCCTGCCCGTCGAGGCGGCCCTCGTCTTCACCGCCGAGATCCCGGACATCCGGCCGCTCACCGGCTGCGCCTTCATCGAGGACCTGGCCGCCCGCACCGGCGGCACCTCCGCCACGGCGCGCTGGGACGCCTGCACCGTCCTCGCCGTGGTCGCCCGGCTGGCCGGCGCCGACCTGGTCACGCGCATCCTCTGTCAACTGCCGGGCGGCTACGCGCCGTTGTTCGGCCGCGCCGAACTCGTCACGGCCGCCTGACGGCCGGGGCCGGCCGGTCACGCACCGCGGGCCGTACCCGTCCGCGGTGCGGCTGCAGATCCCGCATCCACACGCTGGTCTCGGCACAGACGCCCTCGTCCCGCTCGCGGTCGATGTCCACGAGGCCGAGTGCTCCCGGAACCACGTAACCGCCGCTCCGCCGGAAGGATGCCCGGCGGGTCCGTGAAGCGGGACCGGATCAGCCTGCCAGGGGACGCAGCGCACCGCTCCACCGCTCGTCGTCCGCGTCCCCGGGCGACTCCGCCAGGCGGACGCCGAAGGCCTCCTCCGCCCGCGCCAGGACACCGTACAGCGGAGCGACCTGGCCGGGGGCGAGACCCAGTGGTCTCACGAACTCGTCGAGCCTCGCCGGGCCCTGCCCGGTCGGCTCGATCGCCTGGAGCGTGTCGAAGTCGACGACGACCTCACCGCGGACGGCGTACTTGAACCAGTGCATCGGCTTCTCGTTGCAGTGCAGCACGAGGGCCTCGGTACCCGCGGAGACGGCCGCCAGGATCCGCTCGTCCAGTCCGTGCATGCCGCCGTGCCCCCACGCCCACGTCCAGGAGCCGTCGGGGCTCCGGTGCCAGGGCGGCAGTCCACGGCACCGGAGCCCCGCCGCTGCCGAGTCCGACCGATTGCGCCGGCTTCGCAGGTCGTGAAGAGCGCTTGCCGGCAGAGCCCTCAACAAGCCGAAGGGCACCGTCGCCGGGGGCGCCGCCCGGGATCGGCCTCAACCGGACCAGCTTGCACCGCTACGTCACCTCGATGGTCCTCGCCGAAGTCCTCGAACCCGCACAGGCCCTCACTTCTCCCGTGCGGAGGTGTACGCGCCCGTCGGGTCCTGGCCGGGGATCGGCCGGGCCCCGCCCGAGGCCACAACCCGGGACGCGGCGCGCGTGGTCCCGCGGCGGCGGTGGGCGAGGAGCCGGGTGACGGCGAGTGCCGCCACGACAGCGGCGACGAGCGCCGGAACCGCGATCAGGCCGGCCTTGTGCAGCAGCTCGGTGGCGGCGGCGCCGGCGAAGTAGCCGAGGAGCACGTTGCCGACGCCCCAGACCAGCGACGCGGCGCTGCTGTAGAGGAGGAAGCGGCGGTACGGCATGGCGGACGCCCCCGCGACGAACGGCAGGAAGGTGCGCACGAATCCGATGAACCGGCCGGTGAACACCGCCGCCCCGCCATGGTGCACCAGGAAGCCCTGGGCCCGTCCGATCCGGCTGTCGGGCCGGATCCGGTGCAGCCAGGTGCCCGGGTGCCGCTCGCAGTGCCGGCCGAGCGCGTAGCCGAGGCTGTCGCCGACCATGCCGCCGGTGACGACGGAGGCGGCGAGGATCAGGGGATGCAGATCCCCTCGGCCCGCGATCGCGGCCGCCAGGAGGATGATCGTCTCGCCGGGCAGCAGCAGGCCGACGAACGCGCTGGTCTCGCCTGCCGTCACGGCGAACACGACGACGTACGACCACCATCCGGCCGCCTCTATCAGGCCGTCGAAATGCATGGCCGTCAGCCCGCCTGCCGCAGCGGTGCGGCATCGGGCGCGGCCCATGGCTCCGGCGTCTCGGCGCGGGACCGGGAGGAGAGGGCGGCCGCGCGGCGGCGTGCCCGTGCCCAGGACGGGAAGTGCCCGGCGGTGAACCAGGCCAGGAGCGGCACCCCGGCACCCAGCACGGCGCCGGCCACGTGGTGGTCCGCGCCGGCCACAGCCGCCGCGACGGAGGCCGCGGCGATCGCCGCCACGGCGATCCGGGTCCGGACGGCCGGGGCCGCGGCGATGACGGCCAAGGTCATCAGCAGGTACCAGCTCGCGCGGACACCGGGCAGCGCGAAGTAGTCCGCCAGGTAGTCGCGGGCGAGGGACACCTCGCGCACCGGCACGCTCCGCATCGAGGCGGAGACGGCAAGACCGGCCGCACTGGACAGCAGCAGCGCGATGGCGACCCGTACATAGACCGCCGGGTGGCGGTGGGCCAGCCAGAGCAAGGTCACCGCCATCAAGGGCCAGGGGGCCACGGTGTGAATCCGGTCCAGTACGTGCGCCGTCCCGTGCCCCAGGGCCGTCCAGCCGTCGGTCACGGCCGCCGCCGCGCTCTGCGACGGATGTGCGCCGTCCCTCACGAATACGGGTGGGTTCACGGCGGCCTCCTGATCAGCCGGATACGCGTCGCTGCGGCGGACGCGTCGACATCCTGTTCCGATCAAGAAAACGGACTTTACTCTCCACTTATTTCCGTCGTGACGCAGGTAACAGGGAAAGACCAGGTCGCGGCGGCGGACCGGCAGGATCGCACGACGACCGCGGGCCCCGCACCGAGCGGGGGCGGCGGCCCGGCGCGACCGTCAGCAGGTGCCCCGGCCGTCGCGCGCGGGGACCCTCAGGCCCTTCGCCTCCGCGCGCCCGAGCAGGGCCCGTTGGGTCTGCAGCGGCGTCGGCGCGGCGGGCAACGGGCCTGAGTGAGCCGGCCGGCAGGCCTCCAGCAGGAACGCGAGCAGGCGCCGCCACGCGTGCGGGGCGGCGTCGCGGGTCACCTCGATGACCCCCGCGTTGGCCATCAGGAACAGGAGAACGTCCTCCGGAACGAAGTCCTCGCGCAGGGCTCCGGCCTCCTGCGCCCGGCGTACGAGCTCGGACACGGCGCGGCTCTGGCGCTCGCACGACCTCGCCGCCGTCTGCGAGGTGGGCAGCCTCAGGACGAGGAGGTCGCCGAGGCCCCGGTCGGCCGCCATGGCGGCGCACAGCCGCTCGACGAACGTGGTGAACCCCAGCCACGGGTCCTCGCAGACCAGGGCCTCCTCGGCGATGGCTCCCACCTGCGTCAGCTCCTGGGCGAAGGCGGCCTCGACCAGTTCCTCGCGCGAGGGGAACCGCCGGTACAGCGTGCCGGCCCCCACACCGGCACGTTCCGCGACCTCGTCCAGGGGCGCGTCCAGACCCCGTTCCTCGAAGATCTGACGCGCGGCCTCGACGATCCGCTGCCGGTTGCGCAGCGCATCCGCGCGCAGTCCCCGCTCGGCGGTCCGGGGGCTCTCGGTCGCTGCCATGCGCCCAGCCTACCAACCGGAGAGTCTTCTCCGCTTGACGAGAGGGCGCTGCCGGTCCGTCATCTGCCCTGACCGGTCCGCAGGCCGTCGAGCAGGAGGGCGGCCGGGCGCCGGCCGAGGTCGCGCCGGCCGGTTCTCGCGGAGACGAGACCGATGCCGCCGAGGCCCATGAGGACGTCGACCGGATCGGCGTCCGCACGGATGACGGCGTCCTCCGCGCCGGCGGTCAGGAGCGTCGTCGTGGCGTCCACGAGCAGATGGCGGCTGGGCAGGCAGGGGCCGTCCGTGACCGGCAGAACGCGGGGCAGCACGTCGGCCGTCGCGCGCCCGGTGGTCATGGCGCCGAGGAAGAGGTCCGCCTCCGGCGACTGGACGCGCCGGAGGCGGGCCAGGACGCCACCCCCGAGCCCGTTGGACCCGGAGCTGCCGAACACCGCCTTCACCCCGTGATGGCGCAGAACCCGGTAGAAGGCATCACTGACGGTGACCACGCTGGCCCCTTACGCAAGGTGACGCAGCCTGTGCCACGACCGCAGAGTCGCCGCACAGAATCGCCACACAGAAACGGCAGATCGACACAACAGCAGGATTTCGGGCGCGGGGTCGAGACCGACGGACTCCCGTCCACGCTGCCCCGGCCGATATCACCGAAACCCTCCGGCCCGCTCGCGACGGAAACCGGATCCTCGCCGAGCGGGCTGCGACTTCCCGAATTCCCCACCGCCGGGAAAGACCCTCACCCATATCCGCCTTCCCGTAAGGGAATTCGCGGCAATGGCACGCCGGAGCGACCGCTGCCGCATCACGAACGGAGCGCGGCGGACCCCCGGAACGGGATGCTTGCGTCGTCAACTACACAGTCGAACCCCACCCCTGTCAACCCGGCTCCCTGGTCCGCGCCACCAGCGCAGCGGCGGCTCACCGCATCGGACGCCCTTTCAACTCGCCGAGCCCGCAAGCAGAGAACTCGCCCTCCCGCGGTGGCGCACTTCACCGAGTGCGGCTGCCGGAAAGCGGCCCGGCTCCCTGTGACCTTCCACACCCCACCCCTTCGGAATACGTGAAACCAGGCCTCCAGTTGTTGCGATTCGTTCGATCACAACGCAACCGGAGGCAGGAATGAATGGCCCACTTCCCTCATCGGACGGCAGTGGCAGGGACGCGGACGGCGCCCCTGCTGTCGTACCGCTGTGGCAGGCACCACTGGCGGGGCGCGGCGCCCGCGCCGAGGCGCGCCCGGACACCAAGAGTGACCGGCGGGGCTTCCTGGCCCCGCGATGAGCGTCATCACGCCGTACGCCCACCGCGCCCGCCACCTCGCGCACGACGCCGTGTCCTGCCGCGCAGGGCATGTCGCGCGGCCGGCCCCCGTCGCGGCGTCGCGCATCGTCCCGCGGAGTGCCGTCGTCGTGGCGGCCGTCACCGGCTACTTCGGCGTCCGCGGACTGACCGACAGTTCCGAGGCCACGGCACTGCACAACGCGGCACTGGTCCAGGCGGTCGAGCGGGGCCTGCACCTGGACTGGGAATCCCCGTTGCAGAGCCTGGTGGTCGACGACCACGCCGTCACGCGGCTGCTCAACTGGATCTACATCTTCGGCCACTGGCCGGTCATCGCGCTCACCCTGATCTGGCTGCTGTCCCGGCACCCGCAGGTGTACGCGAGGGCGGCCGGCGCGATGCTCATCTCGGGGGCGGCCGGTCTCCTCGTGTTCGCCGCGTTCCCTGTGGCACCGCCCCGGCTGGCGGCGGCGGGCATGACGGACACGGTCACCCAGCAGTCCCACGCCTACCGGGTGCTCCAGCCCCCCGCCTTCACCAACCAGTACGCGGCGATGCCGAGTCTTCACGTCGGCTGGAACCTGCTCATGACGCTGGCGGCCCTCGCCGCCACCCGGAAGGTCTGGCTCCGCGTCCTCGCCGTCGTCCTCACCGTGTCCATGGACGCCACCGTCGTCCTGACCGCCAACCACTATGTGCTGGACGCCTTCGCGGGCGCGATCCTGGCGCACCTCGGCTGGTACGCGGCCGGGCGCCTGCACAGCAGGACCCGGCGCGGGCACCGGAGCACACCGACGGGCCCGGGTCAGTCGGCATCGCCCCCGCTCGTCGCACTGCCCGGGCACACGGGCTGACCGCGGTGGATCCGCACCACCTCATCGAGACCGCGGGCGCGTGGGCGTACGTCGTGGTCTTCGCCGTCGTCGCCGGGGAGACCGGCGCCCTCGTGGGCCTGCTCCTGCCCGGCGAGACGCTCGTCCTGCTCGCCGCGGCCCTGGCCGCGCGCGGCGATCTCGACCCCGTCCCGCTGTCCCTCGCCGTGATCGGCGGCGGCGTCGTCGGCGACAGCCTCGGCTACGCCCTGGGGCACTGGTACGGGCACCGTCCGGACGCGGGACGGCTGCGCCGCCGCTTCCGCGCGGGGGGCCGGGTCGACCGCGCTCGCGACTTCCTGCGGCGCCGGGGCGGGACGGCGGTGTTCACGGGCCGCTTCGTCGGTTTCGTACGGTCGCTGTTGCCGTTCGCCGCCGGGGCCGCGGGCATGCCGTACCGCCGCTTCCTCCTCAACAGCGCCGCGGCCTCCGTCGTGTGGGGCACGGGCAACGTCGTCGCCGGGTACGTCCTCGGCTCGTCCGCGGAGCGGATTCTGCGTACGGCCGGGGTCGCCGGTGCGGCCGCCGCGGCCGTGGCAGCTTTCGTCGTGGTGTGGATGGGCCACCGCCGCGCCCGGCTCCGGCGCCCGGCCCGCGCTGCCGCACCCCGTACGGGCGGCGCGCGGGTCGTGTCGCGCCGCCCCGTCCGGCGGCCCTCACCGCGGGTTCCGGACGCGTCGGGGCGGCGGCACTCCGGGAGCAGAAGGCGGCCCGCAAGGAGCCGCAACCCCCGGGGGCCGGAAGTGCGGCGTTAAGTCGTCGCCCGCAGCAACCCGCCCCCTGTCCAGGGCGTTCGACCCCGCGCCGGCGGCCCGGATCCGGCCGCGCGCACCCGGTGACGCCGGCTCCGTGGGCTCGGTGCGGCGAGCCGCCCGCCCACGGTGCTTGGGCGGGCGGCGGGTTGTCCGGGGAGCGGCGGCCGCCCCGCGACCACCGGGTCAGGAACCGGACGCGTCGCTCTCCCTCACGGGTGCGCCACCGGCGGCGAGACGCATCAGCGGCGTGTCGAAGTCGACGTCGTCGACGGTCTGTTCGGCTCGCGTCGCGTGGCCGCCGAAGCGGTGCTGGTACCCGGACCAGGCGCGCTCGGCGATCGCGTCGCCGACCCCGCTGGCCATCAGGGCCGCGAGCTCGGTCGTCGCGCGGTCGATGCGCTCGCCCAGCGCCGGCGTGCCCCAGTCGTCGGGTGCGGCGAAGATCGACGTCGGAACGGTCAAGGCGCGCAGGTAGGCGAACATCGGGCGGATCTGGTCCTCGACGACCAGCGCGTGGCGGGGGCTGCCGGCCGTCGCGGCCGGCAGGACCGGTTTCGCGACGACGAGGTCGCTGTCGAGGACGTCGAAGAAGGACTTGAACAGGCCGCTCACACCGGCGGTGTAGACCGGGGTGCTGGTGATCATGCCGTCCGCGGCGGCGAGTTCGCGGATGGCCGCCTCAAGGCGCTCGCCGGGGTACCCGGAGACGATCGCACGCGCGATGTCGACGGCGAGCGGGCCGAGTTCGACGGCGTGCGTGGTCACGGTCCGGCCCTGTTCGCGAAGCGCGGTGACGGCCTTGTGGGCGATGCGGTCGGCCAGCAGCCGGGACGAGGAGGGGTCGCTCACCCCCGCGTTGACGACGACGAGTTTGAGCGGGCGGTCCGCGGGGCGTGTGGTGTCGGTCATGGTTCAGCCGATCAGCGGGCGGCGGGCCGCGACGGCGGTGTCGCTGTCCTGGTAGGGCGAGGTGCCGGTGACGTTGTCGCCGCGGTTGGGGTTCGGGCGCGGCTGGCGGGGCTGCGCGTCGCCGTACTTCGCCTTGACCAGGCTCGCGTGGGTGGGGGTCTCCGGGACGCCGGGCCGGCGCAGTGCGGCCATCTCCTTGCGGAGCACGGGGACGACCTCGGTGCCGAGGAGCTCGATCTGCTCCAGCGCGGCTTCGACGGGGAGGCCGATGCCGTCGACGTTCCACAGCTGGCGCTGGTAGTCGCCGAAGCGCTCCCGGAAGGTCATGGTCTTGTCGATGACCTCCTGCGGGCTGCCGACCGACAGCGGCGTGGTGGCCATGTAGTCCTCGAGCGAGTTGCCGGCGAACAGGGGGAAGCCCTCGAAGTAGGGGCGGAACGCCTTGACCGCGTCCTGCGACCGCTTGGCGATGTGAACCTGCCCGCCGAGCCCGACGATCGCCTGCTCCGGGGTTCCGTGCCCGTGGTGGGCGTAGCGCTGGCGGTAGAGGTCCACGAGTCGCTCGAAGTGCCCGTAGGGGGCGAGGACGTTGTTGGCGAAGAAGCCGTTGCCGTAGTAGGCGGCCTGCTCGGCGATCTCGGGAGTGCGGATGGAGCCGTGCCAGACGAACGGCGGGACGTCGTCGAGCAGACGCGGGGTCGAGGTGAACCCCTGCAGCGCGGAACGGAAGTTCCCCTGCCAGTCGACGACGTCCTCCCGCCAGAGCCGGTGCAGCAGGTTGTAGTTCTCCAGCGCGAGCTCCAGGCCCTTGCGGATGTCCTGGCCGAACCACGGGTAGACCGGGACGGTGTTGCCGCGTCCGAGCACCAGATCGACCCGGCCCTTGGCGAGGTGCTGAAGCATCGCGTACTCCTCGGCGATGCGCACCGGGTCGTTGGTCGTGATGAGGGTGACGGAGGTGCTGAGCGTGATCCGCTCGGTCATCGCCGCGATGTGCCCGAGGATCGCGGTCGGCGAGGAGGGGACGAACGGGGGGTTGTGGTGCTCGCCGATGGCGAAGACGTCCAGACCCACCTCCTCCGCGCGCTTGGCGGTGCGTACGATGCCGTCGATGCGCTCCGCTTCGCTGGGAGTACGGCCGCTGATCGGGTCACGGGTGACGTCCCCGACTCCGAAGATGCCGAATTCCATGGTGATCTGCCTTTCCGAAGGATGGGTCGGGGGTTCAGGAGTCCGCGCCGGCCAGCGCGCCCGGATGCCGCGGCGGGCCGGAGGCGAGCTCCGCTCGCACGTGGGGGCGGCTTCGGTGCCGAGGAGGCGGATGTTCTCCATGAGGTGCGAGTGCGGCGACATCGATGACGACGGGGAACCGCTCGTGCCCGTGCGTTGCCATGCCACACCTCCTAGTGATTGACGCGTCAATCATAAGGGTTATGATTGACGCGTCAATTAAATGAAGTGGACATGGAAACCGAAGCCACGGGTGGCGGCCGGGACGCACTGCGCACCGCGCCAGGGGGTCCCGCACGGCTGGACCCGGTCCCCGGCGTCGTCACGCCCGGCGCGGTGCGCGAACGGGCCGCGGCTTGACGCGTGCGCGGGCACACTGGCGTACGCCGCGGTCGGTGAGCGGGGGACGGTGGATGTGCTGTTGCGGCGTCAGGAAGTCGCGGTCGAGGTGGACTTCTACGGCTTCTGCCTGCAGGAGGCCCAGGACGAGTACGCCCCCGTGGCCTACCCCGACGGCCGTGCGGGCATCGGGGAACCCCTCGTGACCGCACTCCCGGGACGCCTGGACATCGAAAGCGGCGGCCACACGCAGGAGGCGGCCGACGACGCCTCGCTGTTCTCGCAGTCCCGGGAGCTCAGGATCCGGGCCGTGGCGGGCGGCCCGGTCGAGGACCGTCTCGTGCTCGGCGCGGCGGACATGGCGGGTGCGCGTGTACTGCGCCGGACGGGCCCGGTGGCCAGGCTGGCGCAGCTCGGGGTGCCAAAGGGCGTGGAGCGACATCTGGTGGAGTTCCGGCCCGCGCGCTGACGTCGCCGGGGGGAGGCGACGCCCCCGGTCAGGGCACGCGGGCGGTCCACTCCGGGGCGCCGAACTTCGTGGCGGCGAGTTCCTCGGCGCGCGCGAGCTCCTCGCCCGTGATGCGGCCGGCGGCGAGTCCGTAGCGGGCGCGGAAGGAGTCGATCATGCGGTCGATCACGGCCTCGCGCGGGAGCCCGGTCTGGCGGCGCAGCGGGTCGACGCGCTTCTGGGCGCTGCGGGTCCCCTTGTCGGACATCTTCTCCCGGCCGATCCGCAGCACCTGGAGCATCTTGTCGGCGTCGATGTCGTAGGACATCGTCACGTGGTGGAGGACCGCGCCCGCGCCGCCGTCGGGGGCGACCATGCGCTTCTGAGCGGCACCGGCGATCTTGCCGGCGTCGGTGGCGATGTCGTTCAGGGGCTGGTACCAGGCCTTGATGCCCATGTCCCCGAGGGCGTCGAGGACCCAGTCGTCGAGGTAGGCGTAGGAGTCGGCGAACGACAGGCCGGACACCAGGGAGGCCGGCACCGAGAGGGAGTACGTGATGGTGTTCCCCGGTTCCACGAACATCGCCCCGCCGCCGGAGATCCGCCGTACGACGGTCAGACCGTGGTGTGCGGCGTTCTCGGCGTCGACCTCGTTGCTCAGGGACTGGAAGCTGCCGATCACGACCGCCGGCCGGCCCCATTCCCACACCCGCAGGGTCGGCGGGCGACGCCCGGCCGCGACCTCGGCGGTGAGGACCTCGTCGAGGGCCATGTGCAGCGCCGGGGACTGCGGTGCCTCGTGGATCAGCTGCCAGTCGTAGTCGGTCCAGTCCGTGGCCTGGGCCAGCGCCCGGCGCACGGCGACGGCGATCCCCTCCGCCGTCAGGCCGTACATGACCGTCCCCTCGGGCAGGGCCGCCTCGATCCGGGCCGCGAGGCCGGCGGCGTCGGTGTCGGCGGGTGCGCCCTCCAGGGCCCGGTCGATGGCGGTGATCGCCTCGTCCGGTTCGAGGAAGAAGTCGCCTGCGACGCGAACGTCCCTGAGCACCCCGTCGCGGTCGTCGAGGTCCACGACCACGAGCTTCCCACCGGGCACCTTGTACTCACCATGCATGACGACGTCAACGCCTCGCGGCCCCCGCTTTACTCCCCCGGCCGGTGGCGACCGTCGCCATGCGCCGACGCCCGGCCGGTCCGCGACCGCGACCGCGAGGGGCGGGCCCCGGGGAGCCTCGCGGGCACGGCAACGCCGTGGAACGAATGTGCCTGTACTGGCACGCCCGGCGATGGAACACTGAATCCGCAACCAGTCGTTCAGGGGGATCCGACATGACCGCCGCTCGGCCGGGCCACGGGCCCGACACCGGCTTTCCGATCGCCGCGCAGCGTGGTGGGCCGACGGTGCTGCGCATCGTCCTCGGCACCCAGCTGCGCCGGCTGCGGGAGTCGCGGAGGATCAGCCGGGAGGCCGCGGGCGAGGCGATCCGCGCCTCCCACGCGAAGATCAGCCGCCTGGAGCTGGGCCGGGTGGGCTTCAAGGAGCGCGACGTCGCGGATCTGCTCACCCTCTACGGCGTGACCGACGTGCAGGAGCGCGCCGACCTGCTCGGGCTGGCCCGGCGGGCCAACACACCGGGCTGGTGGCATCAGTACGCCGACGTCCTGCCGAGCTGGTTCGAGACGCACATCGGCCTGGAGGAGGCCGCCCACACCATCCGCACCTACGAGGTGCAGTTCGTCCCCGGGCTGCTCCAGACCGAGGCGTACGCCCGGGCGGTCACCCGGCTCGGCCATCCCCGGGCCACCGAGCGGGAGATCAGCCGCCGCGTCGACCTGCGGATGACCCGTCAGGACCTGCTCGCCAAGCCGGGCGCACCGCAGCTGTGGGTCGTACTGGACGAGGCGTGTCTGCACCGGCCGCTCGGCGGCGCCGAGGTGATGCGGGCTCAGCTGGAGCATCTGATGAAGGCCGCCGCGCTTCCCAACGTGACGCTGCAGATCGCCCCGTTCGACATCGGCGGTCTGGCCGCGGCCGGCGGGCCCGTCACCATCCTGCGCTTCTCCGAGCCCGACCTGCCCGACATCGTCTACCTGGAGCAACTGACCAGCGCGCTCTACCTGGACAAGCAGGACGACGTGGAGCACTACCTGACCGTCATGGACCGGCTCGCGGCCGAGTCGCAGCCGCCCCGCAACACGGCCCGGATCCTGACCCGCCTCATCGACCGGATGGGCTGACCGCCCCCGATCGGGGTGAACTGCCCACGATCTTCCCTAGGATGACGCTTGCCCGGCCTCATCGCGGAGAAGGATGGCTGTCATGACGGACGACGTCTCCTGGGTCGACCAGACCAGACCAAGCATCGCACGCGTCTACGACTACCTGCTCGGCGGCAAGGACAACTACGCCGTCGACCGGGAGATCGGCGACGTGTTCAAGAAGGACCTTCCCGGCTCGGTGGCGATCGCCTTCGCCAACCGCGCGGCACTGATCCGTGCGATCCGGGAGATCGCCACCACGACCGGTGTACGCCAGTTCGTCGACCTGGGCAGCGGTCTGCCGACCGCGGACAACGTGCACCAGGTCGCCCAGCGGCACGCGCCCGGGTCCACGGTGGTGTACGTGGACAGCGACCCCATCGTGCTCGCCCACGGCCGGGCGCTGCTGGAGCAGAACGACGACACGCGGGTCATCCAGGCCGACATTCGCGAGCCCGAGGTCATCCGGAACCACCAGGACACCCTCGAGGTGATCGACTTCGACAAGCCCGTCGCCGTCATCCTCAGCGCCATCCTCCACCACGTCAACGACGACGAGGACCCGGCGTCGATCGTGGGCTACTGGCGCGACCAAGTACCGTCCGGGAGCTACTTCTTCGTCAGCCACTTCCGCTCCGGCAACAACCCGGAGACCGCGGAGTCCGAGCGGATCCTGCAGCAGACCTTCGGCCGCGGCCGGTGGCGCACCGACAAGGAGATCGAGGACCTGCTGGACGGCCTGGAGATCCTGGATCCGGGCATCGTCCCCGCGTCCCTGTGGCGCCCCGACCCGACCGACGAGGTCTCCCGGATCGGCAACGCCGAACGCGAACTCACCGTCTGGGAGCGCCTCATCGCCGCCGGGATGGCCCGCAAGCCGTAGCCCTGCGGCGCTCGCCATCCCCGTCGCCCGGGCAGGCTCCACCGGCCCGGCCCGAACGCCGGAGCCACGCAGGAGCGTGGCCGGTGGGCGCGGGCACGACGACGGGAGCGGCCTCGGGGCCGTTTGCCGGGGGCCACTCCGGGGCCCCGGGGCCGCTGTCCTCATGAGACACCCCCTGGCGCGTTCCGGCGAGCCGGACTGACCCACCCGGGCTTCACCGGGGCAACCGGGCGCGCCGGTCGAGGGTGTGACGGGTCGTCCGGGGCACGGCGGACCGTGAGATCAGCGGCTGTCACCGTGCCAGTCCCAGTGGGCGGGGTCGCCTGTGCGGGGGGCGTACTCGGAGCGGCCGCCGGGGCCGAAGCGGCCTATGTCGGTGCGCAACTCGGCGCCCGTGGCGCGTTGCGTCTCGGTCCAGCCGGTCACGTCCAGCAGCAGCCCGTCCAGGGGGCCGCCGACCAGTTCCCGGTACACGTGCCCGGGCTTCGGGCCCGGATCGGGGTCGTCGACGTCCGCACCGTAGACCCGGGGGCGTATCACCTCGTCCATGGCCTCCACGGTGTCACCCGGCACCGACAATCCCGCGGGGACGCAGCCGGCGCCGGCCGGGATGGGGGCCCGGGCCGGCGCCAGATCGGAAGCGGGTGCCGGTCGCTGCCCGCCGGCTGCTGCGTGGGGCCCGGACCGCTCAATGCGGTCCCCACGGAGCCTGGCGGTGCACTCCCGCCACCGGTCACCCGCGCTTGCTGCAACCGACAACCGGACGCGGTCATTCCCGCCGTGACCGCAATTCCTGCGGCGACCGCCGTCGCCGATCGTGCCCGCACGGTGACACAGGGCGTTTGTCTAAATGGGGCATTCCACTTATACCTTGATAAAGAGCCCATAAGGCCCACCGTCGTGCCGCCCTCCGCGGACCCCAAGGGAGCCCCGCATGACTTACGGAGCAGCCACCGCTCCCGATGCCCCGCACCCCGATCTGGCCGCGGCGCGCAACTGCCCGGCGTGCCTCGGCTGGGGCACCAGGATCACGGCGCGGGGGCACCAGCTGTGCCCGGCCTGCCAGCGCCCGGCGTCGCCGCCGGTTGCGATCGCGGGCGCACCGGCGCCGGATCCTGCCGTCCGGTGGTCGCCTCCGGCGACCTGAGCGACCCGTTCCCGGCGGCCCCGCTCGTCTCCGGCGGGGTCTCCAGCATCGCGGCGAGGTCCGCCAGCACCGGGTGTGCGTTGACGTCGGCCGGGGTGACCTCACGGTCCAGCAGGATCGCCAGACGTACGGCGCTCAGGGAGGTGCCGCCGCGGTCGAAGAAGTGGTCGCCGCGGCCGATGCGGTGCTCGGCGATGCCCAGTACCCGCGCCCAGGCGGTGGCCAGACGGCGTTCCGCCGCCGATTCCGGGGGCTGGTGGGCGCCCGCGGTGCCCAGCCGGGCGGCGAGCGCGGCCAGGGCCTCGCGGTCGGTCTTGCCGTTGGCGGTCAACGGCAGGTGGTCCAGCCAGTGGAAGGCCGCGGGGATCATGTAGGCGGGCAGGGTCGCGGCCAGGTGCTCGCGCAGAGCGGTGCCGGACACTGCGCGGTCCCCGGTGCAGAAGGCCGCCAGCTGACTGCCGTGGTCGGTGACCACCACCGCGGCGTCACGGACTCCTTCGGCGCCGGTCAGGGTGTTCTCGATCTCGCCCGTCTCGATGCGGAAGCCGCGGATCTTGATCTGGTGGTCGGTGCGGCCGAGGAATTCCAGCTGCCCACCGGGGTGCCAGCGGCCCACGTCTCCGCTGCGGTAGAGCCACGCCCCGGGGTGGTGGGGGTCGGGCAGATAGGCCCGGCGGGTGCGTTCGGGGTCGTTGACGTACCCCCGGCCGACGCAGATCCCGGAGAACGCGATCAGGCCTGGGGCACCCAGCGGGACGGGGGCCAGATGCTCGTCGACGACGTAGACGCGGACATTGTTGACGGGCCGGCCGACGGGAACCCAGTCGGATCCCGGGGCCCGGTCCATGACGGCGTGATTGGTGTCGTCGCAGGTCTCGGTCAGCCCGTAGGCGTTGACCAGCCGCGTCCCCGGGACGGCGGCGAACCAGCGCTCGATCAGGTCCTTCTTCACCGCCTCACCGGTCACGGAGACGCATCGCAGTCCCGGCAGGCGGCGCGGACGGCGCTCCAGCGCGGCCAGCACGACGTCCAGGTGGGACGGCACGACCTGCAGAACGTTGACGCCGCCGGCGCCGATCGCCTCAAGCAGGTGGTCGGCGTCCGGCATCGCGTCCTGCTCGACGATCAGGACACGCCCGCCCACCAGCAGCGGGGCGGTCAGCTGCCACAGGGAGATGTCGAAGCACTGCGGGGCGGTCTGGGCGACGACGTGCCCCCGCTCGATCCCGAGGTCGTCGACCTTGGCGTAGAGGTGATTGAGGAAACCGGCGTGCTCACACATCGCGCCCTTGGGCTCCCCGGTGGAGCCGGAGGTGAAGTACAGATACGCCAGCTGGTCGCCGGCGACGGGGACGCCGGGATCGGAGTGCGGGCGCTCCTCCGCGCAGGCCTCCTCGACGAACACGGCCGTGATACCGGGCAGCGCGGCGAGGGCCCGGTCCAGGGCGGCGGTACTGCCGCGTTCGGTGAGCACGGTGGTGCAGGCGGAACGGGTGAGGACGGCGGTGATCCGGGCGGTCGGCAGGTGCGGGTCGACGGGCAGGTACGCGCCGCCGGCCTTGAGGACGGCCAGCACGGCGGCCAGCCAGTCCAGGTTCCGTTCGGTGACCACCGCGACCACGTCCTCGGCCTGCAGCCCCCGGGCCAGCAACGTGTGGGCCAAGCGGTTGGCGCGGGCGTTGAGCTCCCGGTACGTCCACTCCCGGCCGGCGTGCACCGCCGCGACCGCGTGCGGGTGCCGTGCCGCCTGCTCCTGGAAGAGCTCGTGGAATCGCCGGTCGGGCAGCCTGCGCCGGGGCCCGGCCATCCCGTCCAGCTGCAGCCTGGTCTCCTCCGCCGCCAGCAGGCTCTGCCGGGCGTGCTCCGCGTCCACGTCGGAGGTGATCAAGGTGAGGGCGGTCAGGTGGTACCCGGCGATCCTCGCGGCCGCCTGCTCGTCCAGCACCTCGGTGCGGTAGCCGACCTCGAGGGCCAGCCGGCCGTCGCGGGGGCACAGGCTCACCCGCAGCACCGTGGCCCCGACCGGTTCGCCGCCCGCGCCGGTGGGGTCGTAGACCGTCTCGAACAGCGGCCCGGACACGCCCAGCTCCCGGCTCAGGTCGTCGACCGGGTAGTCCTGGAAGGCCAGCACCTGCGCCTCCACCCGGTGCGTGGCCAGCAGCAGCCCGCGCCAGGTGGTGGCGGCCGCCGACAGACGGCACGGCAGCACCGTCCCGCCCTCCGTGGCGTACCCGGTCACCACCTCCGCCTCGCCGGACAGCGCGGCCAGCACCTTGGCGTGCGCGGTCAGCAGTACCGACGCCATCGGTACGCCCAGCCGGTACGCCAGCCGCCGCACCGCCGCCGTCAGATCGTCCGGCAACGGCACCCGGTGCACGGCGGAACCCGGTGGTGACGACCGGCACGTCCAGCGCGGGATCGAGGTGATCCCGCCGGTGGTCACCATGGAGTGCCAGAACCTGCGGCCGGTGTGCGCGTGCATGTCCATCGGATCTTCCCTTCTTGTGCGGCGCGGGCCGGAACCGGTCCCGCCGGACGTCTTCGTGAGGTGGCGTCAGTTCGTGAAGCGGCGTGGCTCAGGGGCTCGGCGGCGGGGTGGCGTGGGGCATGTCCCGGTCCGGATTGCCGCCCCAGGCGGCGTGGGCGGGCACGTCCTCCCCCTTCGTCAGGAAGGAGTCCGGCGCCAGTACCGCGTGGTCGCCGAGGGTCACGCCGTAGTGGACGAAGGCGCCGGCCCCGAGGGTGCAGCCGGCCCCCAGCGTGGTGCGGTCGGACTTGAAGGCACCGTCCTCCTGGGAGTGGCACTGGATCACCGTGCCCGCGTTCAGGGTGCACTCGTCGCCGATGGCCACCAGCGACCGCTCGGGCGGGAAGCAGCCGTCGTCGAAGACCCGGCGCCCGACGCGTGCGCCCAGCAGCCGCAGCAGCAGGGGCTTGAAGGGGGTTCCGCCGAACCACTTGAGGTAGTCGGGCGAGGCCAGCTTCCAGTAGCGCTCGTGCCGCCGGAACTCGGGCTGGTGGATCGAGCAGTACAGCGGCCGGAGCGGACGGAAGCCGGTCGCGGCGCGCTCGGCCAGCGCGAACCAGCCGGCCAGGAAGATCGCCACTTGCAGGACCCCGCAGAGCACGAACCAACCGGCCCCCCGCGCCGCCCCGGCGGGAGGACCGTCGTCAGGTGGGGCCTGGGACACGGCCGATGGAGCGGGCATGGTGCGGCCGGCCAGCCCGGCGGCCAGGGCCGCCGCCGTGGGATACCGGTAGACGTCCTTCATGGAGACCGCGGGCAGCTCCGGCCGCTTGCGCACCCGGGCGCAGAACTGCGCCATGAGCAGCGAATCGGCCCCCAGATCGTAGAAGAAGTCGGCATCGGCCGGGACGGCGGCGGAGCCGGCGGCCGGCTCGCCGATCGGGCCGGCCGGCACGGCGGTCAGGACATCGGACCTCTTTCCGGGCATGGTGGCGCTCCCTCGCGGACGGTGTCGTCAGGGCGCCTGACCGTGGACCTGGCGGCGCTGCCCTCCAGTAGGCACCGGTGCCACCGGCTTGTCCTGCCCCGGCAATTCGGTACTTGACGCCCGCGCGCGCGTCCCGATAATCCGCCCGCCCGGCCCCTGCGCCCTCCCGGCCCCTACCGTCGACTCCGAAAACCGTCAAGTCATGAATTCCTGTGACATGACAGCATCGCGCCGACGGGAGTCACTGGAGACACGACACCGGCCACCCCTCGGGGACGCGCCCCGGGGCCCGCGGCCGGTACGCCAGGGCCGCCGTCCGGGCACCGCGAAGGGAGACACCGTGCCCCGGCCCTGCACGGTCTCGCCCACCCCGGCGGTGGAGTACCCCGCTCAGGACCTGCCGGAGGAGCTCGCGCGCTCCCTCCGGCCCCGGCTGGAGGAGATCGAGGAGCGCTTCGGCGACTGGTACACCGAGTTCGCCAGCGCCCTGCAGAACAAGGTCGGCGGCTACCCGGCCTGGACGCAGCCGCCGAACTGGCCGCGGTGCGCCGCGGGCCACAGCATGGAGCACCTGCTGAGCGTCACCGGGGAGCCCGCCTACGGCCGCTGGCTCCCGGTCGACGAGCATCGCGCGGGCGTCACCGGCGCGGCGCTGTGGGAGTCCCCGGCGGACGACGCCGTCGTGGACGCCATCGGTCCGGACATGGTCATGGGCGACGCGGGAGGCATATACGTCTTCCTGTGCCGCCAGTGCCCCGACCTGCCGTACGCGCACCGCTACGACTGCCACTGAGCGGTGCACGGCCGGCCGTGTCGGGTCAGAGCGTCAGAATCCTGCCGAACATCCCGATGGCGATCAGGAGCGTCACAGCGAAGATCGCCACCAGCGCGACCACTTCCCAGGCCCTCGGGACGTCCGGCGGCTCGGGGTAGGAGATACCCGCGGTGGTGCTCTCCTCGCAGGGCGGCGTCGGGGTGGGCGGCACCCTGTCGCGGTGCGGGCGCAGTGCCGGTGCGGGCCGGGGCGCGGGGCCGGTGGTGGGCCCGGGACGGATCAGTGTGTCAAACATGCTCACCACTCCGGACGTTGCCGTGGCCGCGGACACGGAACCCGGTCCGCACGCTGTCGCGTCGGGCGGCGGCAGCCGGCGCGCTCCGGTTCCGTATCTCGAACCACGGACGACCCCGCTGTCCACTACCCGGGTGATTCATCCTATATCGGCATGAATCCATCCACTACCAGAGGAATCGCCCTCACGGCAACCGCATGACGCCAGGCGTGAGCGAGGCGGCACGGATCGTGATCGCCGTGGACGACGTCACGGCCGGGGGCGGACTCGGCGAGTCCACCGGCCCGCCGCCGTTCCCGGCGGGTGCGAGCCGGGGCGGGGCGTTGTTCCGTGGAGCGGGTCACCGGCCGGCCGGGCGGTCAACCGGCCCTCCGCGCACCCCCGTTGGCAGGACATGTCCCCGAGTCGTGCCTGTGGACGGCTTGGGAGAGGATGAGGCGAGGATTGACGGGGACATCGGCACGGGAGAGGACGGAAGATGACCGAGGCGCTGGTGCTCGGCGGCGGGGGCGTCGCCGGGATCGCCTGGATCACCGGACTGCTGGCGGGCCTCGCGGACGCGGGTCGGGACGTCACAGGCGCCGAGGTACTCGTCGGGACGTCCGCGGGATCGACGGTCGCGGCACAGCTGGGCAGCGGGCTGTCGCTGGAGGAGCTCTACGCCCGGCAGACCGAGCCGGAGCTGCAGTCGGCCGAGATCATGGCCGACGTGGACCTGGCGAACTTCGGCGCGCGGATCGCCGACGTGCTGCGGGACGCGGCCACCGTCCCCGACATGCGGCGCGCGGTCGGCCGGTACGCACTCGACGCCGAGACCGTGTCGGAGGCGGAACGGCGCAGGGTGATCGAGTCCCGCTTGCCGTCGCTTGACTGGCCCACGTCGCGTGCGCTTCGGATCGTCGTCGTGGACGCGGAGACGGGGCAGCCACGGCTCCTCGACAGCGCCTCGGGGGTGAACCTGGTCGACGCGGTCGCGGCGAGCTGCGCCGTACCGGGTGTGTGGCCCCCCGCCACGATCGACGGGCGCCGCTACGTCGACGGCGGGGTGCGGTCGACCGCGAACGCCGACTACGCCGCCGGTGCGTCGCGGGTGCTGGTGATCGTTCCGATGGGGGCCGCGGAGCTCTTCCCCAGCGAGAAGCCGCTGGAGCGGGCCGTGCAGGAGCTGCGGGCGGCGGGCGCCGAGGTGGCGGTCATCGACCCCGACGAGGCGTCGCTGGCGGCGATCGGCACGAACCCGCTCGACCCGTCCACGCGCCGTCCCGCCGCCGAGGCCGGGCGCGCGCAGGGGCGCGGGCTGAAGATCGCGTGGAACCGGGACTGACGGCCGGGGGCCGACGTCCCGCGCGCCGGGCGGCCCTACCTGGTCGGCACGGGTGTTCCGTGAGGGTCCACGGCCCGTAGGTCCGAGGATCCGGCCGCGACCGCACCGAACGCAGGCGATGCGACGGCACCTGATGGGAAGTCCACCATCACCGGCGCCCGTTCCCGCCCGCGGACGGCCTCATGGTGAGGTGATGCCGACGAGCCGGAGCACCGCGTCCAGCCCTCGCCGCGCGCCGGGGGCGGCGCCGGCCGGCAGCACGTAGGAGCGCAGGCCCGCGCCGGCCGCGCCGCCGTCCTTGGCCGGATGATCGCCGACCATCAGGGTCCGGACCGGGTCGACGTCCAGCTCGCGGCAGGCGTGCCCGAACAGGACCGGGTCGGGTTTCTCGGTGTCGTACGCGTAGGAGTGCACCCATGCCGAGAAGTAGTGGTCGAGCCGGTGATGGGCGAAGGTCGTCCGCAGATCCCAGCCGACGTCGCTCACGACGCCCATCGCGACACCCGCACCCCGCAATGCCCGCAGGGTGGCCTCGGTGTCCGCGTACGGCACCCAGTGCTCGGGCGCCTGCAGTTGCTCGTAGAGCGCCCCGGCGTACGGCGCCAGCTCGGGTACCGAGGCGTACCAGGTCGTGAAGGCGTGGCGATGCGCCTTGGAGGACACGTCCCGGCCCAGCTGCGCCTGGATCACCCCGGGGTCGGCGAGCCCCGCCTCCAGCCCGTCCAGCAGCCGGTCCATCTCCGCCTCGTCCACGGGACGTTCGAGGGCCGCCCGGATGCGGTCCGCGTACGAGGCGATCTGGAACAGCGTCCCGGAGAAGTCGAAGAGCACGGCGCGCACCGGCGCGGGCTCCCGGGCGGCAGTTGTGGCACGCAAGGGCCCTTCGGGGCCGCAGACGGGAAGACGAGTCATCCGATCTTCCTATCGTGCGTCCTGCAGGGGCCGCCAGACCCGCCGCGGCTGGTGTGCGCCGGAACGCGTCATCGGCAACGCGGCGTTGGAGCCGCCCGGAACCCGGCCCTGGTGGTGGCATGCCGGGCGGCGGTGGTCCATCCTGACGGGATGGACGACGAACCCTTGGAGCGGTGGGTGCGACGCCGCGAGGAGGAGCAGGAACGCAAGGTCGGCCGCCTCCGCGTCAGCACGCTCGCCTCGGGGACCCCCCGGGGTTCCCACGTGGATCCGGACGCACCGCGTCTCGTCTCGCGATGGGACGGATACGCGTGGCAGCCCGTCTCGGTGGTCCCCGACCTGGCCGAGACCCGGGCTCTCCTGTACGGGGCCCGGCACGCCGACCAAGGCCCTCCGCGATGGAAGGCCTCGGGACGGCTCATCAGGGAGAGGTCCGCCGGGCAGCGCCCCACCACGCCAGGAGGCGACAGGCGCAAGGCGCGGCTGCGGGAACTGCTCGATGGCCAGGACGGCTTCGGACACGCGAGTCGCGAGGAGTCGGAGGGTCCGACGGACGGCCCCTGAGCGGCGGGCCCTTGCAGGTAGTTCCGGGCGCCCCGCCCTCCTGCACCGCCGCGGCGCGGGGAACCTACCGACCTCAGGGCCGCCATGCCCGCACCCGTGGGACGGGGCAGCGGACGACCGTGGGCGGCCGGGCCGTTCCCATGAGCTTCTGGAACAGGCCGCTGCACGCGATGACGGACGCCTTCGCCGCAGCCGGCTTCCGGATCTCCGCCGTCAACGAGCCCCGGCCTGTCCCGGCCGCCTCGCGCGTCAGACCGCCGCCGTCAGCGCGTCGTACTGCTCGTCGGTGAGCCTGATGCCCGCGGCGGCGATGTTGTTCTCCAGGTGGGCGACCTTGGACGTGCCCGGGATCGGCAGCATGACCGGCGACCGGCGCAGCAGCCACGCGAGGGCGAGCTGGGACGGGTAGGCGCCGTGCTCGGCGGCGACACGGTCCAAGGGGCCGCCATTCCTTGCCAGTTCGCCGGTGGCGAGGGGGAACCAGGGGATGAAGCCCATGCCGTGCTGCTCGGCATAGGCGAGCACGTCCTCGGAGCTGCGGTCGGCGAGGTTGTAGCGGTTCTGGACGGAGACGATGGCGGCCGTCCGGGAGGCCTCCTCGATCTGGGCCGCGCTCACCTCGCTCAGCCCGATGTGCCGGATCTTGCCCTCCGCCTGCATGGCCGCGAGTTCACCGACCTGGTCCGCGATGGGGACCTCCGGATCGACGCGGTGCAGCTGGAGCAGATCGATCCTCTCCACCCCCAGATGGCGCAGGCTCAGCTCGACCTGCTGCCGCAGGTACGCGGGCCGCCCGACCGGGACCCACTCGCCCGGGCCGGGCCGCGCGAAGCCGGCCTTCGTGGCGATCACCAGGTCCGGCGGATACGGGTGGAGGGCCTTGCGCATGAGCTGCTCCGCGACGAAGGGTCCGTAGGAGTCCGCGGTGTCCATGAAGGTGACGCCCAGTGCCACGGCGCGCCGCAGGACCCGTACGGCCTCGTCCGGGTCCTGCGGGTCGCCCCACACGCCCTCGCCGGTGAGCTGCATCGTCCCGTATCCCAGCCGGTGGACGGGCAGGTCGCCGCCGAGGGCGAAAGTGCCGGAGTCGTGAGCGGTGACGTCCTCGCTCATGGATGTCACGGAATGCCTCCCTGTGGCGTGCCGACGGACGACTGCTCACCAGCTTCGGCGCATCCGCCGCTCCCCCGCGCGGCGGACTACGCCGACCGGCCCCGCCCGCGGCTCCTCGGCTGCGGATCAGGGACGCGCTACGTCGCGCCACCGCGCGCCCGCCGCACTCCTCGCCTAGACTCCAGCCGACCGTCTACATGCGAGTAGACGTACGCCTGCGGGGCGGCCGTCACGTGCCGCCCGCTCCCCCGGTGAGGGTCACCTTGATGCCTCTGTCCACGCCCGCGGCAGCGAGCCCCGTCGCGGTCCGTCCGCGGCTCATAGCGGGCTGAGGCGCGCGGGCCGGGCCCGGATCAGGTGCCCGCGCCTTGTGACGGCCGGCCGCGCGCGGCTTGTGCCGCGCACCGGGACATTCCTTGATGACAGCCCGTCGCGGCGTGCTCCGCGCCGGAGGCACGGAGATGGAGACGGAGATGCCGCAGACCCTGGACCAAGAAGACCAAGAACCCACCGAGAGCACGGGACGCTTCGCGCCGAGCAAGTTGCCGGAGGTCGCCCTGGCCTTCTGGATCATGAAGATCGCGGCGACGACCCTCGGCGAGACGGCCGGTGACCTGTTCGCCCAGACCCTCGGGATCGGATACTTCCTCACCACCGTCGCGCTGTTCCTGATCTTCCTGGTCACCCTGGCCGTCCAGCTCAGGTCCAGGCGCTACAACCCCTTCTTCTACTGGACCGTCATCCTGTCCACCAGCATGGCCGGCACCACGATGTCGGACTTCATGAACCGTGATGCCAGCGCCAAGTACCTCGCCCACGGGGCGACATCACTCGGATGGGGGCCACAGGGACTGGGGCTGGGCTATCCGGCCGGTGCCGCGATCCTGGTCTCCCTGCTGATCGCGATCTTCATCGCCTGGAGCCTCACCGGGCTGCCCTTCGCCCTCCGCGACATCGGCACGCTCCGCGCCGAGGCCCTGTTCTGGTCGGCGATCCTGGTCTCGAACACCCTCGGCACGTCCATGGGCGACTTCCTCTCCGACAGCTCCGGACTCGGCTACGCCGGGGGCGCCCTCCTCATCAGCGGACTGCTCGCGGCGCTGCTCGCCCTCAGGTATGTCCCGGCCGTGCCGAACGTGCTGCTGTTCTGGATCGCCTTCGTGCTCACCCGCCCCCTCGGCGCCACCGCGGGCGACTTCCTCACCAAACCCACCGCCAAGGGCGGCCTCGACCTCGGAACGGCGGGCTCGTCGGCGGTGCTGCTCGCGATCCTGATCGGGTTCATGGCCCACGCCCACCTCCGGGAGCGCAGGAGCGGGCCGCGGGGCGGGCGGCCCGCCCAGGCGTCGTAGGGGCGCGCCGGGCGGCCCGGCGCGGGCGGTCGCGCCGGGCGCCCGCGGGTCGGCTCACCGCCTGCCCGCCCAGGGCTCCCAGGGCGTAGGTCACCGCCGACGCGGCGGCGACGACGAGCAGTTGTCGCGCCGCGGTCCAGGCGGCCTTGCGCGGTCCCGAGCCGGAGCCGAGCACGGCGCCGACGAGAAGCGAGGCGAGGGCCGTCACGGCCGCGGACACCGCCACCGCGGCGGTGCCGGGGGTGAAGAACCACGGCACCAGCGGTACGAAGGCGCCGACCGCGAACAGCAGCAGCGAGCTGACGGCCGCCACCATGGGCGAACCGGCCTCCTGGGCGCTGACGCCGAAGAGGATGCGCAGCGTGGTCTGCCGGGTCGTGCGCTTGGCCGCGACGATACCCCGGCTGGCCCGGACCGCCGTCTCGGTGTCCAGACCGCGGTCGCGCATGCGCCGTGTCATGTGCGCCGGCACCACCGGCGGCGAACGCGTCCACGCCCGGTGCAGCGCGTCCTCCATGCCGTCGGCGATCTCCCGCTGGCCGCGTACGGAGACCCACTCCCCCGCGGCCATGGACAGCGCTCCGGCGAGCAGGCTAGCGAGGCCGGTCAGCCGCGCGGTCCCGGGACCGGCGCTCGCCCCCGCGATGCCGAGGATCAGGCAGAGGTTGGTGACCAGGCCGTCGTTGACGCCCAGCACGGCGGCCCGGATGCCGCCGCCGGCCACGCGGTGCGCCGTGCGGGCGAGCGCCGCGAGTTCCGCCTCCGCGGCGGCGTCCCTCTCCGCGCTGCGCCGGGCCGGGTCCCAGCGCGGCGCGAGCACCGACCAGTCCGGGCCCGCCGACGCCATGCACAGCCTCCTCGCAGCCTCCTCGCCGCTCGTCGCACCAGGCTGCGGTCGCCCCCGGTGCGGGCGGCGATCCATCGGCGGGGCGTTGTGTCGGGACGCGTCTCCGGGGAGCCGCGGCCCGGGGCCGTCAGCCGACCGCCTCCCTGAGGCTGCCGTGGCCCGTGGCGGCCGCGATCGACGCGCGCACCTTCGGGCAGGTCCGCTGTGACGCGTCGTCGAAGTCCGCCGCCGTGCGCGGCTGCTGGTCCGGGTGCTTCTCGATCCAGGCGGCCAGGTCGATCGTCGGCGCGGCCCGCGCCCCGGCCTCGGAGCCGGCGCTCTTCACCTTCGGCTCCTCCTCGGTCAGGAACGCGCAGAACGCCGCGCCGTCGACCGGGTTCCCGTCCTGAGCCGGCGCCTTGGCCGCCGCGCTCCGTGACGCGCTCGCGCCCGGCCTCGACGCACCGGACGGCGATCCGCCGGGCGAGTCGTGGCCCCGACCGCCGGCGCACGCGGTCAGCAGCGGCAACAGGGCCACGGGTACTGCGTACTTCATGTCGTTCCCCCCTCGCCGGGACGCCCCCACGACGTCCGCGGGCGCAATCCGACAAGATCCGGTCACCCGTTTCCCCGGTACGGAGGAGATCGGTACGCCGTGGCGGCAGACCCCGGAAGACGGCGCCGAAGTGGCCTGCTCCCACAATTGGTTGACGCTTCATCAACGAGCCGCCTAGAGGCGCTCGACGTGTCGCCGAGGTTCGGCCAGGATGAGCCGAGCATGTCAATCAGGCCGTGTCTCCCCCACCGCGGTCGACCAGGAGGAAGCAGTGAAGAGAAGCTCGCGTACCGGCAGGGTATCGGCAGTCTTCGGCAGTGCGGTCGCGCTGGTGATCGCCCTTCCGGGTACGGCGTTCGCCGCCCCGCCCCCCGCCCTGCCCGCCAACGCGGACGGCATGGAGCAGACGTTCCAGCCGGCGTTCGACTACGACACGGACGGCTGCTACCCCACTCCCGCCATCGGCCCCGACGGCTCCGTCAACCCGGGCCTGAACCCGACCGGCGCCCTCAACGGCAACTGCCGCGACCAGTCGGACCTGGACAACACCAACGGGTACGCGCGCTACAAGTGCAACAACGGCTGGTGCGCCATCATTTACGGCCTCTACTTCGAGAAGGACCAGGCCATCCCGGGCATCAGCCTCGGCGGGCACCGGCACGACTGGGAGCACGTCGTCGTCTGGGTGCAGAACGACCAGCCCCAGTACGTCTCCACTTCGGCCCACGGCAACTTCAACATCTACAGCCGCGACCAGATCCGCTGGGACGGCACCCACCCGAAGGTCGTCTACCACAAGGACGGCGCGAGCACGCACTGCTTCCGCCCGGCCAACGCCAACGACGAGCCGCCGGAGAACCACTACCACGGCTGGCAGTTCCCCGACCTGATCGGCTGGAACGGCTACCCCGCGGGCCTGCGCGACAAGCTCAGCCAGGCCGACTTCGGCAGCGCGGTCTTCGGCCTGAAGGACGGCAACTTCAACTCCCACCTGGCGAAAGCCGAGCCCGCGGGCATCCCGTTCGACCCGAACGCCTGACCCGCGCGGCGGAACGGGGCGGCGCGCCGCCCCGCCCCGTTCCGTACGGCACGCGTTTGCGACCGCGACCGCGACGCTCAACGCGTCAGACGGCGTCCAGTTCAGCGAGCTCCTCGGCCGTGAGCACGAGCTCCGCGGCGGCCGCCGAGTCGCGGATCGTCTCCGGACGGCTGGAGCCCGGGATCGGGATCACGACCGGCGACTTGGCGAGCATCCACGCCAGGCACACGCGCTGCGCGCTGACGCCGTGGGCCTCGGCCACCCGGGCGAACGGCGCATAGGCCGAGCCGAGTTCGCGGGCCTGGGAGATGCCGCCGAGCGGGCTCCAGGGGAGGAAGGCGATGCCGAGCTCGTCACACAGCTGCAGCTCCGGCTCGCTGGAGCGGAAGGCCGGGGAGAACTGGTTCTGCACGGAGACCAGGCGGCCGCCGAGGATCTCGCCGGCCTGCCGGATCTGGTCCGGGTTCGCGTTGGAGATGCCCGCCATGCGGATCTTGCCCTCGTCGAGCAGATCGCGCACCGCGCCGACCGACTCGGCGTACGGCACCTTGGGGTCGGGGCGGTGGAACTGGTAGAGGCCGATCGCCTCCACGCCCAGGCGGCGCAGGGAGTCCTCGCAGGCCTGCCTGATGTGCTCGGGCGAACCGTCCAGCGTCCAGAGGCCGTCGCCGGGGCGCAGATGTCCGCCCTTCGTGGCGACCAGGACCTCGGAGCCGCGCTCGTGCGAGGCGAGGGCCTTGGCGATGAGGATCTCGTTGTGGCCGACGTCGTCGGCGTTCAGGTGGTACGCGTCCGCGGTGTCGATCAGCGTCACGCCGGCGTCGAGCGCGGCGTGGATGGTGTCGATGGACCGTGCCTCGTCCGGCCGGCCCTCGATCGACATGGGCATGCCGCCCAGGCCGATCGCGCTGACCTCGGTGTCCCCGATGCGGCGAGTGTGCATGTGTCCGTGGCCTTTCTCGACTTGCGTCTCAGCTCTTGCGCACTGATGGGCGTGCCGGCGCGGCCGGAAGATGCCGCAGCCGCGCGGGCACAGGGTCAAGCCTCGCCGGACCTGCACCCACACGTCCAATAGAAGAAAACGAACGCATTCAGGAGCTAGGCTTCTGAATCATGGAGCTACGGCATCTGGAGTACTTCGTCGCGGTCGCGGAGGAGCACCACTTCACACGCGCCGCCGAGCGGCTGATGATCTCCCAGTCCGGCCTGTCCGCCTCCGTCCGCGCCCTGGAGCAGGAACTGGGGACCCCGCTCTTCGTGCGCAGCACCCGAAGCGTGGAGCTGACCGCGGCCGGCCGGGCCCTGCTGTGCGAGGCCTCCCGCGCCCTGGCCAGCGTACGGGCCGCCAAGGAGGCGGTGGCGGCGGTGCAGGGCCTGATGCGCGGAGTGCTCACGATCGGCACCGAGCAGTGCCTGGCCGGGGTGGACGTGCCGGCGCTGCTGGCCCGCTTCCGCGCCCAGCACCCGGGCGTCGAGGTCCGGCTGCGGCAGGCCGGATCGGCGGCGCTGGTGCAGGACATCACCGGCGGCCGGCTCGACGTGGCGTTCACCGCCCTGAGCGGCGAGGCGCCGGAGGGGGTGCGGCTGAAGCCGATCACCCGGGCCCCGATGGTCCTGCTGTGCCACCCGGAGCACCGGCTGGCCGGTGCGGGCACGGCGGACTGGGCGGACCTCGGCGGCGAGGTGTTCGTGGACTTCCATCCCGACTGGGGGGCGCGCGGGCTGACCGACCGGGCCTTCGCGGCGAACCGCGTGCAGCGCCGCGTCGCCCTGGAGGTCAACGACGTGCACAGCCTGATCGACCTGGTCCACCACGGGCTCGGCATCGCCGTCGTGCCGCAGCCGATCGCCCGCAAGGAGCACGCCGCGGGGCTCCGCACGGTCGGCCTGGTGGGCGCCGAGGACCATCTGTGGGAGGTGTCGGCCGCCCTGCCCCAGGAGGACCGGGTCAGTCCCGCCGCCCGCAAGCTGCTGTCCTACCTGCCGTGACGCCGGCCGATCGGCCCGCGCCCGGGGCGGTGCCGTGGACCTGCGGACGTGCGGTGGCGAGCGCAGACTGTTGCGCGGGGCGCGGCGCCGCGCGCCCGTTCCGTACCGCTGTGCCGTCCGGAGGGGCATGAACAGCTCGGCCCACGACCCCTACGTCCGCGTGCGCGGCGCCCGCGAGCACAATCTGCGGAACATCGACGTGGACATCCCGCGGGACGCGCTGGCGGTGTTCACGGGGGTGTCCGGCTCGGGCAAGTCCTCGCTGGCCTTCGGCACGATCTACGCGGAGGCCCAGCGGCGCTACTTCGAGTCCGTCGCCCCGTACGCCCGCCGGCTCATCCACCAGGTGGGCGCGCCGGCGGTCGACGACGTCCTGGGGCTGCCCCCCGCGGTCGCCCTGGAGCAACGCCGCGGTGCGGGCACCTCGCGCTCCTACGTCGGCACCGTGACCACCTTGTCCAACACGCTGCGGATGCTCTTCTCCCGCGCGGGCCGCTACCCCGAGGACGCGGAACGTGTGGACTCCGACGCCTTCTCCCCCAACACGGCCGCGGGCGCGTGCCCGGTCTGCCACGGCCTGGGCCGGGTGCACCGGGCCACCGAGGAGCTGATGGTCCCCGATCCGTCGCTCAGCATCCGGGACGGCGCGATCGCCGCCTGGCCGGGGGCATGGCACGGCAAGAACCTGCGGGACGTCACGCGGACCCTCGGGTACGACATCGACCGGCCCTGGCGCGAACTGCCGCGGAAGGACCGGGAGTGGATCCTGTTCACCGACGAGCAGCCCGTGGTGACCGTGCACCCGGTGCGGGAGGCCGGCCGCATCCAGCGTCCGTACCAGGGCACCTTCCAAAGTGCCCGGCGCCATGTGATGCACACGTTCGCCGACTCCAAGAGCCCCGCGCTGCGGGCCCGCGCGGAGCGGTTCCTGGAGAGCTCGGTCTGCCCGGCCTGCGGCGGCAGCCGGCTCCGCCCCGAATCGCTGGCCGTCACCTTCGCCGGCCGGAACATCGCCGAGCTCAACGCGATGCAGCTCGCACGGCTCGCCGAGGTGCTGCGGCCCGCCGCACGGGGGGCGGTGGACGATCTGCCCGAGGGCCCGGAACGGCGGATCGCCACGACGCTGTGCGCGGACCTCGTCGCCCGGATCGAGGTGATCGCCGAACTCGGGCTGGGCTATCTGAGCCTGGACCGCACGACGCCGACCCTCTCCCCCGGCGAGCTCCAGCGCCTGCGCCTGGCCACGCAGTTGCGGTCGGGTCTGTTCGGGGTGGTGTACGTGCTGGACGAGCCGTCGGCCGGGCTGCACCCGGCCGACAGCGAGGCGCTGCTGACCGTGCTGGTGCGGCTGCGCGAGGCGGGGAACTCGGTGTTCGTCGTCGAGCACGACATGGACGTGGTGCGCAGGGCCGACTGGGTCGTCGACGTCGGGCCCCTCGCGGGCGAGCTCGGCGGCCGGGTGCTGTACAGCGGCCCGGTGGAGGGGCTGGAGTCGGTCGCCGAGTCCGCCACCCGCCGATTCCTGTTCGCCGCCGGGCCCGACGCGGCGGCCGGGCGCAGTGCGCGCGAGCCGTCCGCGTGGCTGGGTCTGCGCGGCATCACGCGGCACAATCTGCGGGGTCTTGACGTCGAGCTGCCGCTCGGGGTGTTCACGGCGATCACCGGGGTGTCGGGTTCGGGGAAGTCGACGCTGGTCGGCGTGCTCGCGGGGGTGCTGACGGGGCATCTGGGCCCGGCGGACACCGCGGGCGGCACGAGGGAGGACGGCGACGGCGACGAGTGGGACGGCGCCGGGGCCGGGGCGGCGTCCGGTGTCGTGGCGCACGGGCTGGAGACCGTGGATCGCCTGGTGCAGGTGGACCAGAAGCCCATCGGCCGTACCCCGCGGTCCAATCTCGCCACGTACACCGGGCTGTTCGACTCCGTACGCAAGCTCTTCGCGGCCACCGACGACGCGCGGCGGCACGGCTACAAGGCGGGGCGGTTCTCCTTCAACGTCGCGGGCGGCCGCTGCGAGACCTGCCAGGGCGAGGGTTTCGTCGCCGTCGAACTGCTCTTCCTGCCGGGTACGTACGCGCCCTGCCCGACCTGCCACGGGGACCGCTACGACGAGGAGACGCTGAGCGTCCGTTACCGCGGCCGGAACGTCGCCGAGGTGCTGGGCATGACCGTGGACGCGGCGGCGGACTTCTTCGCCGACGTCCCGTCGGTGGCGCGGAGCCTGCGCACGCTTCAGGAGGTGGGGCTGGGTTACCTGCGGCTGGGGCAGCCCGCCACCGAGCTGTCGGGCGGTGAGGCGCAGCGCATCAAGCTCGCGTCGGAGCTGCAGCGGGGGCGCCGCGGGCACACCGTGTATCTGCTGGACGAGCCCACGACGGGGCTGCACCCGGCCGATGTGGAGCTGCTGATGCGGCAGTTGCACGGGCTGGTCGACGCGGGTCACTCGGTGCTCGTGGTCGAGCACGAGATGGGCGTGGTGGCCGGTGCCGACTGGGTGATCGACCTGGGCCCGGGCGGTGGTGACGCGGGAGGCGAGGTCGTCGCCGCCGGGCGTCCCGCGCAGATCGCCCGGGCGCCGGGCAGCCGTACGGCCGGCTACCTGGCGCGCCGCCTCACCGGCTGAACCCGGCCGGTCGCGGCCTCACGCGGCGCGCCAGCCGCTCCATCGCAGCACCGAGACCTCCACCACGGGCCCGTCGGGCCGGCGGTGGGCGTACTGCCCGTACTTGGCCGTGAGCAGGGCGACGTGGCGCGCCGCCGCGGCGGAGCGGTCCGCGGGCGGGAGCACGCGGGCCTCGCCGTCGGCCCTGGCCCACCACAGGAGGTCCCAGTCCTCGTCGTAGTGGTCGACGAGCAGGCACAGGGACGGGTTGGCGGCGATGTTGGCGAGGCGTTTGAGCCGTGTCGTCCGTTTGGGCTTGTGGTCGACGGCCAGCGCGATCGTGTCGCCGTCCACGGCGAACACCACCGGCACCAGGTGCGGGTGGCCGGTCGCGTCGGCCGTGGCGAGGCGGGCGACGCGCGCGGCGGCGAAACGCTCCCTCGCCTCGGTGCTCGTCAAAGAGGGCATCGCGCCCCTGTCGTCCGCGGGCGGCGGGGGTCAGCGGAACCGGTCGGTTAGTCCGGCGAGCCGGTCCAGGTGCTCCAGCGTCTCCTTCTCCGGCACCGTCGGCAGTTGGAACAGCACGCGCTCGACCCCGAGGCGCTGGTAGCCCTCGAGCTGTTCGGGGCCGCCGCGGACCCCGTACACCGTCACCGGCACGTCGCGTCCGGCGACCTCGCGCAGCCGCTCGATCTGCGGGCGGAGGGCGTCCGGCGAGGCGCCGAGGGCCAGCCAGCCGTCGCCGAGCCGGGCGACCCGCGGGAACGCGCCCTCGCCGCCGCCGACGTAGATCGGCGGATGGGGCCGCTGCACCGGCTTGGGCCAGGCGAAGACGGGGTCGAAGTCGACGAACCGGCCGTGGAACTCGGCCTGGTCCGAGGTCCACAACTCACGCATCGCGCGCAGCCGTTCGTCGGTGAGCAGGCCGCGCGTGGCGGGGTCGGCGCCGTGGTTCCGCATCTCCTCGCGGTTCCAGCCGATGCCGACGCCGAAGACGGCGCGTCCGTCGGAGACCAGGTCGAGGGAGGCCACCTCCTTGGCCGTGAGGATGGGGTCGCGGTGCGGGATCAGCGCGATCCCGGTGCCCAGGAGCAGGCGCCGGGTGACGGCGGCGATCACGGACAGGGCGACGAAGGGGTCGAGCGTGCGGTAGTACATCTCCGGGAGCTCGCCGCCACCCGGATAGGGGGACTCCCGCTTCACGGGGATGTGGCTGTGCTCGGCGATGAACAGCGACTCGAACGCGCGTTCCTCCAGGGCGGTTCCGAGCGGGGCGGGGCGGATGCCCTGGTCGGTGATGAAGGTCGAGATCCCGATTTTCACGACGGCTCCGTGGGGCGGTTGCGGCAGGGAACGGATGGCACCGATGTGCTGCCTACCCGTCCCGGGTGGTCGTGTGCCCACGACCACCCGGGAGGAGCAGCACGGCCGGCCGCCGAGGAGGTGCCCCCGCCGCCGGCCGCCACAGGCCGCGCGGACGCGGGCCGCGCGGCCGCGGACGCCCGCGTACGGCGGTGGAGCCCGACGGCCGGAGGCGCCGCGGTCAACACGGAGGACCGGGTGCCCACCACGAGCCCGATGAGCAGGGCGGGGGCGAAGTCGGCGAGGGAGTCCTCCCCCGCCCCGCGCGGCGGCTCGACGCACCCGTCAAGGTCGTACCGGCACCGCACACGGTGGCGGTGCGCGGCGCCGCCGGCCTCCTCGGAGCCGCCCGCCTCCATCCCTCGTTCACCGGGCACGTCCGCGCACCGACGCGCGGGCACGGGTACGGGTACCAGTAGCGCCCATCGAGTTGCACGACCGGATCCGCGGTGATGGCCTGAAAGGGTGACGGTCTGCCGGGGAGGCAGGGATGGCGACAGCGTCGATGCGGACGATCCGGCTCTCCTCCAGGGACATCCCGGCCCTCGGGCAGGGCACCTGGTACCTCGGTGAGGACCCGGGCCGGCGGCGCGAGGAGATCGCTGCGCTGCGGCTGGGTCTGGACCTGGGCATGACGGTCGTCGACACCGCCGAGATGTACGGCGACGGCGCCGCGGAGGAACTGGTCGGGGAAGCCATCGCGGGGCACCGTGCCGAGGTGTTCCTGATCAGCAAGGTGCTGCCGGACCACGCCGACCGCCACGGCACCGTCGCCGCCTGCGAGGCGAGCCTGCGGCGGCTCGGTACGGACATCCTGGACCTGTACCTGCTGCACTGGCGGGGGCGGCACCCGCTGGAGGAGACCGCCACCGGGTTCACCGAGCTGATGGCCGCAGGCAAGATCCGCACCTGGGGGGTGAGCAACCTGGACGCCGGGGACATGGCCGAACTGACCTCCCTGCCCGGCGGGTCGGCGGTGGCGGTGGACCAGGTGCTCTACAACCTCACCCGGCGCGGCATCGAGTGGGACCTGCTCCCCTGGTGCCGGCGCAATCGTGTGGGCGTGATGGCGTACTCCCCCGTCGAACAGGGCCGGCTGCTGCGTGCCGCACCGCTGCGGGCCGTGGCCGAAAGCCTGGGTGCCACCCCGGCCCAGGTGGCCCTGGCATGGGTGCTGGAGCAGGGCGCGGCGGCGATCCCCCGCTCCGGGCGGCCGGAGCACGTCCGCGAGAACCGCGCGGCCGCGGACCTCAGGCTCCCTCCGGAGTCCCTGGCCGCGCTCGACGCCGCGTTCCCGCCGCCGAGCCGGCCCGTGCCGCTGGAGGTGCTGTGAGTCCCGCGGAACGAGGTGCGCAGGCCTGCGCGCCCGGTTCGGAGCGGTGTCGATGTGGGTGACGTCCAGGTCACGGACGCCCACGTGGCGCGGGTCGGCGACCTGACGCTGCGCTTCGGGGCTCTGGAGATCGCCGGTGCCGCCGGGCCTCACCCTGATGGGGTGCACGGCGGAACCGGGCTCCCCCTCCCAGGAGGCTCTCCGGCTGATGGCCGGCTGGACCGCGACCTGGCAGGACACGACCGTCCCTCGCGGCAGCGATTCAACGACGCCCTCGGCCTCGCCCCGGGCCGGATAGAACCGCAGCGGCCGGTTGGAGCCGGTTGCCGGCCACCCGGGAGGCACTGTTGCAGGCGCCGGGGGCACCGCCGTCCGGGGGGTCTGACCCGGGCACCACGGCGCGCGCGGCTCTCAGTCCCCGGATCCCACCGCGGAGCGCGGCCTCCCCCGCTCGTGAAGGCTCCCGGGCGGGAAGTGCGGCAGCACATGCTCGGCCAGTTCCTCGATCACCTCCGCGACGGGGCGGCGGCTGTGCTTGAAGTTGATCATCAGCTGGTCGATGCCGATGCCCTCCCAGGCCCGCAGCATCTCCAGGAAGCTCTGGCGGCCGACCGTGAAGCCCTGGTGGATGCGGCGGGGCGGCGCCAGCGGATTGCTGCTCAGATCCAGATAAGTGGCCTGGGCATAGGGCTTGAATCCGCGTGGGCTCTGACCGTCGGTCAGCCTGCGCCACAGCCGGATGTTCTCCGCCTGCTGCTGGAAGGGCGGCGTGTAGTACAGCCAGCCGTCGGTATTGGCGGCGATCCACTCGACGTCCTGCCTGCCGTGCCCCGTCATCAGGACCGGGATGCGCTCGTGCACCGGCTTGGGCACGACGTCGGTCCCGTGCATCCGGCCCAGGGGTGAGGCGACTTCGGGGAAACGGTGCTCCAGGACGGCGTGGAAGTACGTCAGCGACTGCCGGAACCTCTCGGCACGGGTGCCGGCGTCCTGCCCGAACGCGGGGAACTCGACGAGCCGGTCACCGGTGGCGATGCCGAGCAGGAACCGCCCCCCGGAAAGCTGGTCGACCGAGGCGGCCGCCTTGGCGGTGTGCAGCGGGTGGCGCAACGGCAGCACGATGCTCGACGTGCCGAGGGTGATCGACGTGGTGTGGGCGGCGAGGTGGCCGAGGTAGACCCAGGGGTCGAAGACCTGACCGGTGTCGCCGAAGCGGGGATCGAGCAGCGGCACGTCACGCACCCACACGGAGGCGAAGCCGGCCTGCTCGGCCTGCCGGATCAACGCGACGTGCCCGGCCAGGGACGGCACCGGACCGCCGAAGCCCTCCAGCGGTGTGATGACCCCCAGCGTCATCCTCCCGCCGGGAAACGCCCTCGCCATGGCCGCGTGTTCGGAGACGGGCCGCTGCGCCAGGCCCTCGACGTCCACGGGCTCGTCGACGTCCACGGGCTCCTCGTCGCGCGCCGGTGTCGGTGTCGGTTCGCCCATGAGAGCCTCCGTCCCTGGCCCGACGGCTGAGTCCGGACTCGACGTGCCGTGTGCTTCGCCGTGGGCCCGGGCCCGGGAGCCGTCTCCCGGCGCACGGCGCCCGACGCACCCCCTCTTTCAACCGTGCCACTTCCGGCGAAGATCTCAAAAAGGCCCTGGGGCCGGCGGGCCGGGGCGGCGAGCCCGGGGTCTCGCGGCCGGCCGGTCAGCCGCCCGGGGGCGCGGACGCAGGCGCAGGCGCGGGCACGGACGCGGGGACGAGCGCGGGCGCGGCCAGAAGCCGGTCGATGCCCAGGTCGAGGGCCGCCTCCAGGTGGGTGAGCGAGCCGGTGGACATCAGGATCGACACGCCGCCCTGGATGCCGGCGAGCAGAGCGGCCGCGGCGCGGTCGGCGTCCAGGTCCGGTGCGATCTCCCCCTGGTCCTGCATGGCCCGGATGCCGGCGGTGATCTGGGCCTGCCACGAGGCGAGCAGTTCCCTGGTGACGGCCTGCGCGCCGGGAGTGGCGCGGGTGAGCTGGGACGTGAGCGTGCCGAGCGGGCACCGCTGCCCCTGCCGCCGGTAGCGGTCGACGACCGCGTCCCGCCAGTCGCGCCAGGCCCGCCACGAGGTGAGTTCCCCGAGGTGGGGCTGCTGGTCGGCGAGGACCCGGCCGGCCTCGTGGCGGGCCACGGCGAGCAGCAGATCCTCCTTGCCACCGGGGAAGTAGTGGAAGACCTGGCTCTTGCTGGTGGCGGTGCGGGCGCGGATGTCGTCCAGGGTCGTCTCGGTCACACCACGCTCGCGGATCTCCTCCGCGGCTCCCTCGACGATGCGCTGCCGGGTGGCGGCGCCCTTGGCCGTCAGTCGTGATGCCATGTCGTCATCCTGCCACTTTCTGGACTTGCGGGTCCATTTTTCGGGTGGCAGCTTTGCCGTTCCAGACGGTTCAGCACGGAAAGGCACGACATCATGACCCAGCGACTCACCGGGCGGACGGCCCTGGTCACCGGTTCCACCACGGGCCTCGGCGCAGCCATCGCGGCGGCCCTCGCCGCCGAGGGCGCGTTCGTCGTCGTCAGCGGGCGCGACGAGCGTCGCGGCGCCGACGTGGTGGCGCGCATCGGGAAGGACGGCGGCTCCGCCGCCTTCGTCGCGGCGGACCTGTCCGGCGGCGCCGACGTGATCGGCCGCCTCGCCACCGACGCGCTCGCCGCGGCCGGCGGGCGCATCGACATCCTCGTCAACAACGCGGCGCTCCTGCTCGCGCCCACACCCACCGCCGAGGTCCCCCAGGAGACCGTCGACCAGGCACTGGCGGTCAGCGTGCGGTCGATGTTCCTCCTCACCGGCCTGCTGGCGCCGCCCATGGCCGAGCGCGGCCACGGCGCCGTGGTCAACCTGGGGTCCATCAACGGCATGCGGGGCATGGCGCACTCGGCGCTCTACAGCATGACCAAGGCGGCCGTGCATTCGCTCACCTCGTCCTGGGCCGCGGAGTACGGCCCGCACGGCGTCCGGGTCAACACCGTCGCTCCCGGCCCCACCCTGACGGAGAAGGTCGCGGCGATGGAGGAGCACCTGACCCCGCTCATCGCGCGCATGCCCTCCCGCCGCGCCGGGACCCCGGAGGAGGTGGCCTCCGCCGTGGTCTTCCTCGCGAGCGACGAAGCTTCCCAGGTCCACGGTGCCACCCTCACCGTCGACGGCGGATACACGGCCGTCTAGCGGCGCGACGGGACCCGCCGAGGTGTGGGGGCGCCCCGTGGTCGCCACACTGGGGGCATGACTGGCGCCGGTCGCTACGGTGAGCAGGTCTTCCGCCCGGAGGACGCGGGCGAGGCCGACCGCGTCGACCTCGGGGCCCTCACCCACGACGACAACACCCTCACCCGGCTGCGGCGGCTCGGGGCGGGCCCTGGCTGGCACTGCCTGGACGTGGGTGCCGGCACGGGCACCGTGGCGCGCAGGCTGCTGGGCGAGGCAGGGGTCCGCGAGGTGGTCGCGGTCGACCGGGACGTACGGTTCCTGCGGGCGCGTCCGACGCCGGGACTCACCGTGCGGCAGGCCGACGTCACCGCGGAGGGCTTCGCGCCGGGGCGGTTCGACCTGGTCCACGCGCGGTTCGTGCTGATGCACCTGCCGTCCCCGCAGAAGACGATCGCCACGCTCGGCGGCCTGCTCGCCCCCGGCGGCGTGCTGGTGATCAGCGACGCGGTGGACCTCACGACCGCCTCCGCACCCGGGACGCCGTACACGCGGGCCATGGGCGCCATGTGGCAGGGGCTGCGCGAGACCATCGGCACCGACGTGTCCCGGGTGCCCCGCTACCCCGCACTGCTCAAGGCCGCCGGTCTCGGATCCGTGGGCGCCGAGATCCACGTGCCGCCGCTCCTGCCGGGCAGCCCGGTCAGCAGGTTCTGGGCCGACACGTGGGGGCGGGCACGGACCGCCATGATCGCCACCGGCCTCGTCGACGGAGCCGGGATCGACGCCGCGGTGCGCTACCTCGACTCCCCGGAGTGCGCCGACCTCTCCCCCGGCATGCTCACCGCCTGGGGGTGGCGGCAGGGGTAACGGCGGCCCGGACGGTTCCAAGCCCCCTATGCTCAGCCGGGTGACCGAGCCTCGGCTGCCGTCCGCCGGCGTGGACTTCCTGGACGTCCAACGTCTGGGCCTGTCCGAAGCCGCCCCGCCGGCGCTGTCACCTGAGCACAGGTCGGCCCGGGACCGCGTATGGGATGCGGCGGTCGCGGGCAATCCGAACCCCTTCGACGGTCCGGTGGTGGCGTGCGCGGGCGTGGAGTGGGACTGCCCCGGGGCCCTGGTGCTGTCGTGGGCCCGGGTGACCTACCGGCACTACGCCCTGCGCCGGGTTCCGGGCGCAGCGGCGCTCCCACCACTGTTCGTGAATGTGCTGCAGCCGACCCACGACGGCCATGTGCTGGTGGCGCGTATGTCGGCGTCCACGGCCGCCCCGGGCCGCTGGCAGCTTCCCGGCGGATCGGTGGACCCGCCCGCGGCGCACGAGGGGGTGCTCGACGAGGCCGCGTCGCGCCGGAACGCGGCGCGCGAGCCGGCCGAGGAGACCGGACTCGACACCGCCTCCGTGGACTTGGCGCTGTGGGCCGTCACGCGGGGTGAGAACGGCGGCATCGGCGTGGTCCATCTCGCCCCGCCCCGGCTGCCGGCGGTTCTGCGGGAGCGCTTCGCCACCGCGGTGGCCGCGGAATCGGTCCGGGGGCGTGAGCCCGAGCTGGACAGGATGGCCCTGGTGGGCTCCGTCGCCGAGCTCGCGGATCTTCCCGGGCCGCATGCGGACTACCTGGAACCGATCGTCCGGGCCTACCTCGACGCAATCCCGCGGCGGGAGGGCTGACCTGCCCTGCCCGGCGGGTCCGGGTCCAACTCGGCCTGCGTGCGGGCGTGTCGTCGGATGTCCGGCCCCCTCGGGCGGTCGGCCCGCGGGCCGTCTCACCTGTCCGGCCCATTCGGCGTGCGGGAGCGCCGGGACACGGCCAGGCTGGGCAGTGGTGCATTCGGAGGGCTCCGCTCTCCCCGTTGGAGCCCTCGTCGCCATGAGTCGGGCCCCCTCCGCGTCGCAGCGGCGGGGGCCTGCGGCGTGTACCGGCGACGCCGGTCGGGGGAACGCCGTTCTCCCCGAGGGGAACGACGGGATACGGGAGCAGCCGCGTCGGAGTCCCCGGCGCCGCGTTGGGAGCGGTGACCGGCCGATCCGCGATCCGGACCGTCAAGGCCCGCTCGCCAGAGCGCAGTTCGGCGCACACCGTACGTGGGACGTCCCCTCGCTGCGCGCCTCAGAGGTCGTCGGGGACGAGGGAGAACAGGACGAGGTCGACGCGGCCGGAGTGCACGAAGCCGGCGTTGCGCAGGATGCCCTCGCGGCGCAGGCCGGCCTTGACGGCGACCTTCTGGGATGCGGTGTTCTCCGTGGCGGCGCGGAGTTCCAGGCGCTGGAACCCCTGGACGGCCAGCAGCCACTGTGCCAGCGCCCGGGTGGCTTCGGCGGCGACGCCGCGGCCCCGCGCCCAGGGGGACACCCAGTAACCGACCTCGCCCGTCAGTGCCCGCCAGTCGGTCTTCTTCAAGCCGACCTGACCCAGCAGCCGCTCGGTGCGCGCGTCGACGACCGCGAAGTGGATGCCGTCGCCGGACGCGCGCAGGGCGTGGGCGATCGTCGTGCACCAGGCGGTGGCGTCCCGCAGCGTGTACGGACGAGGCAGGGGCAGCCAGCGCTGCGTGAGCGGATCGGCGCAACTGGCCTGGGTGTCGTCGATGTCACCGTCGGCGAACGGGCGCAGGAGCAGCCGTTCGGTGCGGAGCACCGTCTCGGGGAACGCCGGACCGGACCCCGCCCCTTCGCCAGAGCCGGACCCGCCATCCGCGATGACCGCGCTCTCCGTCATCCGCACAGCCCGAGCCGCAGCAGCACCAGGGCCGGGGACATGGCGGCTTCGGGCTCGCGCAGTCGTGCTCCGTGGCGCTCGGTCACCTGATTCTCCTCCGTGCGACTCGTACGGGGACGCCAGGGAGATGATCCCACGGTTGTGAGCGCCGTCTCATTCGCCCCGGACGGCCCCGGCCCGCCCCGGCCGCGGGGCACTCGCGCGTACCCGGCACCCGGCCCGGCGGGCGGGTGCGCGACCGAGCGAAGTCCCTTCGATGCATCAACTTTTTAATGGGCAAACCGGTAAATATCGGACGCCTGTCGAAAGTTGCCCCTTGACTTGCCGCGACTTGAGGGTCAAGGTTCCTCACATCGCTCGTTTAAACCGGTTCAAACGCACGATGAAGCCAAGGCTTCGCGTTGATTGCACCGGTATGCGAGTGCCAGAACGTGCTGCCTCCGGCGCCAACGGTGCCGCCGGACGACGCGCCCCGATGCGCGTCGGTCGACGGGACCCGCGACGCGGTGGTGGCGCCCGTCCGCAGCCGTACCCCGGAGAGTTCGCCATGGCCCGACGCCCCACGATCGCCGATGTCGCACAGCTGGCGGGTGTGTCCCGGGCGACGGTCTCGTTCGTCCTCAACGACCGCCCCGGCGTGGCCGCCGCGACCCAGCAACGGGTGCGGGCGGCGGCGGAGGAACTGGGCTGGACGCCGAGCCGCAGCGCCCGCGCGCTGTCGACGGGGCGAACGCGGGCGGTGGGGCTGGTCCTGACCCGCGAGCCGGACCTGATCGGCACCGACCCCTTCTTCCCGGCGTTCATGGCCGGGATCGAGTCGGTGATCTCCGAGACGGGCGACGGCCTGGTGCTCCATGTGAGCCGCCCCCGCAACGAGATGGACACCTACCGCCGCCTGGTGGACGACCAGCGCGTGGACGGGGTGTTCCTCACCGACCTTCGCGTGGACGACCCGAGACCCGCGCTCCTGCGGGAGCTGGGGCTCCCCGCTGTCGCCGTCGGCGCCGACAACGGTGTCGAGGGGCTGGCCACCGTGAACCTCGACGACCGCCCCGTGGTCGCCGGCGCCGTGCGCCACCTCGTGGAGCTGGGCCACCGGCACATCGCCTACGTCGCGGGACCCGAGGAGTACCTGCACGCCCAACGGCGCCTGGCCGCCTGGCGGGACGCGCTCGCGGAAGCGGGCCTGCCGCAGGGCCCGGTGCTGCCGGGCGGGTTCACCGCCGAGGGCGGGGCGCTGGCGACGCAGGCCCTGATCACGCGGGGCGACCGGCCCACCGCCATCGTGTACGCCAACGACCTGTCGGCGACCGCGGGCATGGCGGTCGCACAGGAGGCGGGCCTGCGGCTCCCCGACGACCTGTCGGTGGTCGGCTTCGACGACGTGCCGCTGGCCTCCTGGACCCGCCCCTCGCTCACCACCTGCCGTGCCGACGCGGCCAGTTGGGGCCGCGCGGCGGCACTCGCCCTGATCGAGACGATCGAGCAGGGCACGACCCCGCACCTGGAACTGGACCCGGCCGCGCTCATGCTGCGCGACTCCACGGGCCCCGCGCCCACCGGCCCGGCGCCCACCGTCCCCGCACCCGCCGGCCCGGCAGACACCACAGCCATACACCCCTGACCGCGCCCGGCGCAGACCACGACTTTTTCCGCTCCCCCGGAAAGCCGTCACCGAGGCAGGACGACGCCTGGGAACGGACGTTTCCTACCTATTTGAGAATACGGAGCACACGCCAATGAAGAAGACCCTCCTCACAGTCCTTTCCACCGTCGCCCTGACCGTGCCGCTCGCAGCGTGCGGCAGCGGCGGTTCGGACTCCGCCGGCGGCGGCAACGACGCCCACGGCCCGATCACCGTCTGGTACTCGAACAACGCCCAGGAGGTCGCCTGGGGCAAGAGCATGGTGGCGGCCTGGAACTCCGCCCACCCCGACGAGAAGGTGAAGGCGCAGGAGATACCTGCGGGCAAGAGCTCCGAGGAGGTCATCGGCGCGGCCATCACCGCCGGCAACGCCCCCTGCCTCATCCTCAACACCGCCCCGGCCGCGGTGCCCGGCTTCCAGAAGCAGGGCGGCCTGGTGGCCCTGGACGACTTCCCCGGCGGCGAGAAGTACCTGCAGGAGCGGACCGGCGACCGGCTCTCCCAGTACGCGTCGCCCGACGGCAAGCACTACCAGATGCCGTGGAAGAGCAACCCGGTGATGATCTTCTACAACAAGCAGCTGTTCAAGAAGGCCGGGCTCGACCCCGAGCACCCCAAGCTCTCGACCTACCAGGACTTCCTCAACACCTCGCGCACCCTGGTCAAGGGCGGCGTGCACGCCGCCATCTGGCCCGCGCCCACCTCGGAGTTCTACCAGTCCTGGTTCGACTTCTACCCGCTCTTCGCGGCCCAGACCGGCAAGCAGCTCGTCGAGGACGGCAAGGCCCAGTTCGCCTCGCCCGAGGGCATCAAGGCCGCCGAGTTGTGGAAGACCATGTACGCGGACCACCTGGCCCCCAACGATCAGTACAACGGTGACGCCTTCGCCGACGGCAAGTCCGCCATGGCGATCGTCGGCCCGTGGGCCATCTCCGTCTACGGCGACAAGGTCAAGTGGGGCGCCGTCCCGGTGCCCACCGCGACCGGCACCGAGGCCAAGGGCACCTTCAGCGACGAGAAGTCCATCGGCATGTTCACCGCGTGCAAGAACAAGGGCACGGCCTGGGACGTGCTGAAGTTCGCCACCAGCAAGGAGCAGGACGGCAAGCTCCTGGAGGCCACCGGCCAGATGCCGATGCGCCAGGACCTCCCGGCCACGTACCCCGACTACTTCGCCTCGCACCCGGACTACAAGACCTTCGCCGAGCAGGCCGACCGCACCGTCGAGGCCCCGAACGTGCCGAACTCCGTCGAGATCTGGCAGACGTTCCGCGACGCCTACACCAAGTCCGTGATCTTCGGGAAGGGCGACGTCGAGAGCGCCTTCCGCGAGGCCGCGGGCAAGGTCGACGGCCTGGCGAAGCAGTGAGTCTCGGCCATGTCCTCCACGCACCATGACGTTCTCCGCCCCGGGTCCGCCCGGGGCGGGGCCCGCCCCCGGGCCGACCGCGAGCCGCGGCCGCGCCGGCTGCGGTTCGCGGGCCGGCAGCCGATCGGCCTCGCCTTCGTCTCCCCGTACCTGATCTACCTGGCCGCGATCTTCCTCTACCCGCTCGGCTTCGCGGTGTGGATCTCCTTCCACGACTACTTCTTCGCCGCGCCGGGCGCCCAGGTGGACCGCCCCTTCGTGGGGCTGGCCAACTACACGGCCGTCCTGACCGATCCGGCCGTGTGGCGCTCCTTCCTCAACATCGCGGTCTTCCTGGTCATCAACGTGCCGTTGACGGTGGCGGCGTCCCTCGTGCTCGCCACCGCCCTCAACTCCAAACTGCGGGCGCGCACGTTCTTCCGGACGGCCTACTACGTCCCGTACATCACCGCCAGCGTCGCCGTCGTCGGCGTGTGGCTCTTCCTGTTCAACTCCAACGGCCTGGTGAACAAGGCGCTCGGGCCGCTCGCGCCGGACCCGTCGTGGCTGGTCAACTCGCACCTCGCGATGCCGACCATCGCGCTGTTCGTCGCCTGGAAGCAGCTCGGCTTCTTCATCGTGCTCTACCTGTCGGCGTTGCAGAACGTGCCCGGCGAGCTCTACGAGTCCGCCGCGCTCGACGGCGCGGGCAAGGTGCGGATGTTCTGGTCCATCACCGTCCCGGCGGTGCGCACCGCGACGCTGCTGGTGCTGGTCATGGCGACGGTGACGGGCGCGAACCTGTTCACCGAGCCCTACCTGCTGACCAGCGGCGGCGGACCTGACGGCGCCACCACTTCACCGGTGCTGCTGATGTACCAGCGCGGTCTGCAGCAGGGCCACCCGGACGAGGCCGCGGCGATCGGTGTGATCCTCGTCGTGCTGATCACCGGCATCTCCCTCCTCTACCGCCGTCTGCTGGAGAGGGACTGACATGGCCCACGCACACACCACCTCGCTCGTGCGCCGATCGGCGCACCACAGGCCGCACACGCACTCGCGCGCCCGCCGGATCCTGTCGCGGCTGGCACTGCTCGCCGGGGCCTTCGCCTTCCTCTTCCCCTTCTACTACATGCTCATCGGCTCCCTGCAGCGCGAGCCCGACAGCAGCCCCGCCGGTGCCTTCCCGCGACCGGGGAACCTCTCCCTGCACAACTACGCGGAGATCAACTCGGCCATCTCGCTCGGCCGTTCGCTGATCAACTCCGGGATCTTCACCGGCGGCGTCATCGTCTGCACCACCGTCTTCGGCCTGCTGGCGGGGTACGCCCTGGCCCGGCTGCACTTCCGGGGCAAGGGCTCCACCTTCGCCCTGGTGCTGCTGGTGCAGGTCATCCCGTTCCAGCTGCTGATGATCCCGCTGTACGTGCTGATCGTCCGCGACTACGGCCTGGCCGACTCCTACATCGGGATCATCCTGCCGTTCGCGATCAACACCAGCGCGGTCTTCATCTTCCGGCAGTTCTTCCTGCAGCTGCCGCAGGCGATGTTCGAGGCCGCGCGCATCGACGGTGCCAACGAGCTGCAGATCCTGTTCCGGATCGCGATCCCGCTGTGCAAGCCGGCGCTCGCCTCGGTGGTGCTGCTGAGCTTCACCGGGCCGTGGAACGAGTTCCTGTGGCCGTTCCTGGTCACCAAGGAGCAGGACATGCAGCCCCTTGCGGTGTCCCTGGCCAACTACATCAGCACCGTCTCGTCCTCCGCCGCCAACCCGTTCGGCGCCATCCTCGCCGGCGCCTGCGTGCTGGCCGCGCCCGCGGTGGCTCTCTATCTCGTCTTCCAGAGCCGCTTCACCTCCACCGACCTCGATTCCGCCACGAAGGGCTGAACTCGCTGTGAACGACCGCACCACCAGCACCACCCGTACCACCGGCTCCAACAGCTCCGTTCCCTACCGCCTGACCCGCGTCGGCGTCGTCATGTCCCCGCTGGACGGCGAGGCCAACGAGGCCGAGGGCGTGCTCAACCCCGCCTCCGGCCGCACCCCGGACGGCACCCTGCACCTGCTGCCCCGCCTCGTCGCGGAGGGCAACGTCTCCCGCGTGGGCCTCGCCGAGGTCGTGATCGAGAACGGCGTGCCGACGGGCGTCGAGCGCCGCGGCGTCGTCCTCGCCCCCGACGCCGGGTGGGAGCGCGGCAAGAACAACGCGGGCGTGGAGGACCCCCGAACCACCTGGATCGAGGCGCTCGGCAAGCACGTCATGTCGTACGTCGCCTACGGCCCCCTCGGCCCCAAGCCGGCGCTTGCCGTCTCGGAGGACCTGGTCAACTGGGAGCGCCTCGGCCCGATCCAGTTCGCCTACCAGGCCGACCTCGACACCGACCTCAACCTCTTCCCGAACAAGGACGTCGTGCACTTCCCCGAGCCCGTGCCGGGCCCGGACGGCGAGCCCTGCTTCGCGATGCTGCACCGTCCGATGTGGGACCTGGGCTGGTTCCGGCCCGGGGAGGGCGTCCACCTGCCCGCCGGTGTGACCGACGAGCGTCCCGGCATCTGGATCTCCTACGTCCCCGTCGCCGAGGTCGAGAAGGACCTCAGCGCGCTGGTCCGCCCCCGCGACCACCGCCTCGTGGCACTGTCCGAGCACCCCTGGGAGGAGCTGAAGATCGGCGCCGGCCCGGCCCCGATCCGTGTCGAGGAGGGCTGGCTGCTCATCCACCACGGTGTGTCCGGCACCATCGACGACCCGTTCGCCCAGCAGCAGAAGGTCAGTTACGCGGCGGGCGCGATGATCCTCGACCCGCAGGACCCGGCGCGGATCCTGGCCCGCACCGACGAGCCCCTGATGGAGCCGGAGACCGAGGAGGAGCGCTCCGGCACCGTGCCCAACGTCGTCTTCCCGACCGCCATCGAGGAGATCGACGGCGTCCGCTACGTCTTCTACGGCATGGCCGACGCCCACATCGGCGTCGCCCGCCTGGACCGTGCCGAGTGACGCCGCTCGGTCTGGGGCTGGCCGGCTGCGGCGCCTTCGGCGCCTATCTGCTGGACGCGGTCGCCGAACTGCCCGGCATACGCGTCGTGGCGTGCGCCGACCCCGACCGTGACCGTGCCGCCGCCCTCGCGCGGCGGCACGGCGCCGCGGTCTGCCCCGACGCCGCCGCACTGGCCGATTTCCCCGGTGTCGACGTGGTGGCGCTGGCCACTCCCCCGGCCACGCACGCGGAGCTCGCCGTCGGCGCCCTGCGGGCGGGCCGGCACGTCTTCTGCGAGAAGCCGCTGGCCACCACCCTCGACGACGCCCTGCGGGTGGAGGCGGAGGCCGAGCGCTCCGCCGGGGTCCTCGTCGTCGACCACGTCCTGCGGTACAACCCCGTCCTGCGGCTGCTCCAGCGGCTTCGCGGGGAAGGGCTGCTGGACCCGCTGGTGCGCTTCGCCTTCGAGAACGACGCCGCCGACGAGGACCTGGGGCCCGGCCACTGGTTCTGGGACCCCGCCCACAGCGGCGGCATCCACATCGAGCACGGCGTGCACTTCTTCGACGCCGCCCGCGCCCTCATGGGCAGCGAGCCCGTCACCGTCCAGGGCACGGCCGTCCGCAGGGACGGCGGCGGCCCCGTCGACATCGTGGTGGCCACCGCCACCCACCCCGGCGGCGCCGTCGCCACCCACACCCACTCCTTCACCCACGCCCACCGCGCGGAGCGCCAGTTGATGCGCCTGGACTACGGCTTCGCCGAGGCCCGGGTCACCGGCTGGATCCCGACGTACGCCACGGTCACGGCCTGGACCGACGAGAAGGGCGCGCGTGGCTGGGAGGAACTTCCGGGACGCGCGGCCGAGCTGCTGGCCGTACCGGGCCTGCGGCCGCACGGCGAGGAGCGGGTCACGGTGACGGTCGAGCGCGACGCGGGCCCGGCCGCGCCCGCCCGGGGCCGCGGCGTGGAGCGGAGCGTCCCGCACCGGGTGACCTGCGTGGTCGACCTGGGCGGCGAGGCCCGCAAGCAGCACGTGTACGCCGAGAGCGTGCGCGCAGCCTTCGCCGACCTGCTGCGCTGCGCCGCCGACGGCGGCACCCCGGTGGCCGACGCGCGGTCGGGAAGGACCGCGGTCGCCGTCGCCGAGGCGGCCACGCGCTCCGCGGAGTCCGGCCGGACCGTGCCCGTACCCGCCCCATCGGCCGAGGAGGCACTGTGAGCACCACCGACGCGGGCGCCGCCGCGCCCTGGTGGCGGGACGCGGTCTGCTACGAGCTGTACCCGCGGTCCTTCGCCGACGGCAACGGCGACGGCGTCGGCGACCTCCCGGGCGCCACCGCACGCCTGGACCATGTGGCCCGGCTCGGCGTGGACGCGGTGTGGGTCACCCCCTTCTACCCGTCCCCGCTGGCCGACGGCGGTTACGACATCGCCGACCACACCGCCGTCGCCCCCGATCTCGGGACCGACGCCGACTTCGACGCCTTCGTCGGACGCGCCCACGGCCTTGGCCTTCGCGTCCTGATCGACCTCGTTCCCAACCACACCTCCGACGCCCACCCCTGGTTCCGGGAGGCGCTCGCCTCCGGTCCCGGTTCCGCGGCCAGGGAGCGTTACCTCTTCCGGACCGGGCGCGGCGCCCACGGCGAACTCCCCCCGAACGACTGGCAGTCGGCGTTCGGCGGCCCCGCGTGGACCCGTGTCCCCTCGCCCGACGGGCAGCCGGGCGAGTGGTACCTGCACCTGCACGCGCCCGAGCAGCCCGACCTCGACTGGCGGCACCCCGAGGTAGTCGCCGACTTCGAGCGGATCCTCCGGCACTGGCTCGACCGCGGCGTCGACGGCTTCCGCGTGGACGTGGCCCACACCCTCTTCAAGGCGCCCGGGCTCCCCGACGCCGGGCCCGGCCAGCACCAGGACATCCTGCGCAACCACCTGATGCCGTATTACGACCAGGAGGAACTGCACCCGCTGTTCCGCACCTGGCGCCGGCTCCTGGACACCCACCCGGCACCGCCCGGAGCGGTCTCTCCGGGGCAGCGCGTGATGGTGGCCGAGGCCGCCGTCTTCGACCCGGCCCGGCTGGCCCGCTACGTCAGCCCCGGCGAGATGCAGCAGGCCTTCAACTTCGCCTTCCTTGAGTGCCCTTGGGACGGCGCGGAGATGCGCGCCGTCGTCGAGCGGTCCGTCGCGTCGATGCGCGCCGTCGGGGCCCCGGTCACCTGGGTCGCCTCCAGCCACGACGCGATCCGCCCCGTCACCCGCTACGGCGGTGGCCCCCGCGGTCTGCGCCGCGCCCGCGCCGCAGCGCTGCTCATGCTCGCCCTGCCCGGCGCCGCCTACCTCTACCAGGGCGAGGAACTGGGGCTGCCGCAGGCGTACGTGGCGGACGACCGGCTGCGCGATCCGCTCTGGGAGCGCTCCGGCCACCGGGAACGCGGCCGTGACGGCTGCCGCGTACCGCTGCCCTGGGAGGGCCCGGCCGCGCCCTACGGATTCAGCACCGCCGCCGCGGACGACTGCTGGTTCCCGCAGCCCGGCGACTGGTCGGGCCTGACGGTCGGGGTGCAGGAGGACGACCCCGGTTCGATGCTCGCCCTGTACCGGTCCGCGCTGCGCCTGCGGCGCGCCGCGCCCGTCGCCGCGGACGCGGTGCCGGCGCTGACGGGCCCCGCGGACGGATCGTGGTTCGCCTTCGAGCGCGGGTCCGGGCTGCGGTGCCTGACCAACTTCGGCCCCGATCCGGTCGCCCTCGCGGCCCGGGACGAGGTCGTGCTGGCCAGCTCCCCGCTCGACGGCCGTGCGGTGCCGGCGGACACCACCGTCTGGCTCCGCACGTCCACGACCTAGACGCCGATGGCCTGCTCGGTCCAGATGGTCTTGCCGCGCTCCCGGTAGCGGGTGCCCCTCCGCTCCGCGAACTGGGAGACCAGCAGCAGACCTCACCACTCGGGGCCGCCCCCGCGCGGCGGGAGACAACGAAATGGAAGGAACCGGCCGGGCCACTACAGTGAAAGGACGCCCGCCCGCGCGACGGGCGGGCACGGGTCGAGGGAGGTTCCATGGCGGACACCGCCGGCGAGCGGCGACCGGCCGGTGAGCTCGAGGCGAGCGTGCTGGCGGTGCTGTGGGCGGCCGGCCGGCCGCAGACGGCGGCCGAGATCCGGCGGGCGCTCGGCGAGCCGCTGGCCCGTACGACCGTGGCGACGATCCTGGCCCGGCTGACCGAGAAGGGCACCGTCGGCCGCCAGGACGCCGGCCGGGGATACGCGTACTTCCCCGTCCAGGACGCGCACGGCCTCACCGCCCGCCGCATGCACCGCGTGCTCGACCAGGACGCCGACCGCGGGACCGTGCTCGCGCGCTTCGTCGACCAGCTCGGTCCCGAGGACGAGCGCCTGCTGCGCGACCTGCTGGGAAGCGGGGACGGCCAGTGATCGTGCTCCTCCTGATCCCCCTGGTCGCACCGTTCGCGCTGCCGCCGCTGGCGCGCCGGACGGTGGAGCGGATCCGCCCGGAGGTCGCCCTGTGGGCGGTGACCGCGGCCTCCGCCGCGCTGGCGGTCGGCGTGCTCGCGTGCCTGGGCGCGCTGGTGCTGCCCGTCGCGCTGGAGGTGCCGGTGCTGGCCTCCCTCGCGGATCTGGTGCACCCCCTGGACGCGGGCCCGCCGGCTGTGGTGCGGCTGGTGGCGGTGCTGTCCGCCGGGGCGCTGACCGTCTGCCTCTCGGCGCTGTGCCGGGCTCCGGCCCAGTTGCTGGGACGGTTGCGCGCCGCGCGGGCCGACGTCGCCCGGCGCTCCGCGGCGGGTGACCTGTGCGTCGTCGAGGACGACCATCCGGACGCGTACGCCCTGCCCGGGGGCCGCCGGACCCCCGGGAGGATCGTGGTCACCACCGGCATGCTGCGCGCCCTGTCCCCCGCCCAGCGCGAGGTACTTCTCGCCCACGAGCGGGCCCACCTGGCCGGTCGCCACCACTGGTTCCTGGCCGCCGCCGACCTGGCCGCCCGCTGTCACCCCGCACTTCGCGCCGCCCGTTCCTCCGTGGCGCTGGCCGCGGAACGCGCCGCCGACGAGTCCGCCGCCGCCGCGAGCGGCGACCGTGCGCTGACCGCCCGCGCCATCGGCCATGCCGCCCTGGCGATCACCGCGAGCACGTCGGCCCGGCCCGCTCTCGCTCCGGGCGCCACGACCGGCCCCGTACCCGTCCGGGTCAGGGCGCTGCTGACGCAGGCGCCCCGGCGCCGCGTCGCCCCCGTCCTCCTCGCCGTGCTCCTGCTCTGCGCGGGCACGGCGACGGCGGCCATGACCGGCGCGGTGGACCTCCACCGGGGCGTCGAGGTGGCACAGGGCGAACTCCCCGGCCCCTGAGCGGGACGGGCCTCACACCCCGCGTGCGGGAGGCAGCCGCACGACCCGGTCGGCCGCGCGGCTGCGGCAGGGTACGGAGGGCATGCCTGGCATGCTCCGTCACTGGACGCGTCCGGGGCCGTACGACCGGCCGGCGCTCGTGACGCGCTCAGGATGCGTTCAGGTTGCGGATGACAGCGTCGGGTCCCATGACTACTGAGACGTCCAAGACCTCGGACCCCTTCGGTCCCGCCGGCGCGGCTCCGGGGCGGCGCCCTCGCTGGAACAAGGTGCCCGAGGTCACCGTGTACTTCTGGGTGATCAAGGTGCTGTGCACGACCGTCGGCGAGACGGCGGCGGACCTGCTGAACGA
>NZ_JBSFLB010000044.1:0-53313 GCF_053598835.1 Streptomyces sp. NPDC001070 | reverse complement strand
GCGTTCGAGCTCAAGGACCCCGGCCACCCCGCCAGCATCGTGGCCCGGCGCTTCAAGGACGCGCTCACCGACTTCTTCCGCACGGAGGCCCGGCGCGGCGGCGCGCGGGATCCCGAGCTGCTGGCCCGCCAGCTCACCATCGCCTTCGACGGATCCAGCTCCCGTACCGTGGTCCAGGACCAGCCCCTGGGCGGACTGGCCGTGGCCACCGCCACGGCCCTGCTGGACGCTGCGGGAACGGCCTGACAGCTCAGAGCTGCCGGACCGGACGGATCTCGGGGGTCAGCGCAGTGCGACCTCGCCCGCGTGGACGGCCCGCAAGGCGCGCTCGACGGTCTCCTGGTTCTCGCCGACCGGAGCCACGTAGCCGATGACGTCGCGCACGGCGTCCTCCCCGAGCGTCCGGCCGATCACCCACGCGGCGAGGTACTGGGACGCCAGGCAGCCGCCCGCCGTGGCGATGTTGCCCTCGGCGTGGAACGGCGCGTCCAGCACGGTGACGTCGCAGGCCTCGACAAACGGCCGGGTCTTCATGTCGGTGCAGGCCGGCATGTCACCCAGCAACCCGAGGTGCGCCAGCACCAGCGCGCCGGAGCACTGCGACCCGATCAGTTGTCGAGAGGGGTCGAGCGGCAGCATGGAGAGCAATCGGTCGTCGGCGACCACGTCGCGGGTCTTCACCCCGCTGCCGATCAGTACGACGTCGGCCTCGCTCACGAAGTCCATCGGGCGCTGCCCGGTCACCTCGACGCCGTTCATCGACGTGACCACGGGCGTCGGCGTCGTGATGAAGGCCTCCAGGCCATCCTTGCGGCAGCGGTTGATCAGTGCGGAGGCGATGAAGCTGTCCAGCTCGTTGAACCCGTCGAAAGTGACCACTGCGACCTGCATCACAACTCCTCCCACTCTGGCGTCAGATCTCCCGCGCCGGGATCGGGAGACCGGCCCTGCGGGACCGTTCCGGCCGAGGTAGTCCTCCGCCGGGTGGCGGCGGATCTTCACGGTGCCCCCAGTCTACGAGGTACGGCAGAGGGCCGGCGCCCAGCGCCTCCACCGTCGAGCGCCGCCTGGACCAGCTCGGCCGGACCGGCACGTTGCGTTTCCGCTGCGACTTCGCCCGCCCGCTGGGCGGCCGGCCCGTCGCCGTCACCTTCTGGGCCACGGTCCCACCCGCCGACCTGCCGCACATCGGCCATGCCCTCATCCGGCTACCCGACACCCGCGCCTGCCTCGCGCTGAGCGGCCCCCACAACCTCGTCCTGCAGGCCCATCCCCGCTCAGTCGAGGACGTGCTCCATTCCGCGGCCCGTACGAGCTCACCGAGCGGGGAAGCCGAGCCTCAGAACGATCTCGCCGTCGTCGATCTCCCCGGTGGGCTCGAACCCGAACTTCCGGTAGAAGGGCCACGGTTCGCCATCACCGGGCTCGTAACTGGTCAGCAGCTCGGTGGCACCGTCCTCGCGAACCAGGGCGGCGATCTGCGTGAGCGCCTCTCGGCCGATCCCTCGCTTCTGGTACCGCTTGTCGATGAGGAGGCGCCAGATGAAGTGCCGTCCTTTGAAGGGACCAGCCGGCGGTTTCCACGAAAGCATCACGAAGCCGACCGGCTCGTCGCCGCGGTACACGGCGCGGTACCAGGGATTGGCCTCCGGCTTCTTCGCCGCCTCCTTCAGCGACTTGGACACGGAGGCGACGAACTGCTTCTGGTCACGTCGGACGCGGAGGGCGCGAACGGCATCCCGGTTGTCATCGGTGATCTCCCGTAGGTGCACACCTGGGGACTTCATGCCACACCCCTTCCCGGATCCGGCAGGCATCCGGCTGCCGGGTCGTCCCGGGCGACGCGAGAGCCGTCACGGGCGGGCATGCCGATGCGCGCACGCGGTGTCGCGGACGCCAGGTCGGACGTCTTCGCAGCGTATTCGAGACAGGCGATCCGGAGCGGGACTGGCGCGCCGGGCTGTGATCACCTCCGAGGCAGTCCCTTGGTGAGGGCGGCAGCGGCCGTGGGTCGCGAGGTGGATCCGTGTGGTGTTCGGGCGGGTCCATCCAGGGTGTGCCGACGAGTTGCACTCCGGCAGGGGAAGCCACCGCAGTTGCGATGCGCCCTTCGGGAATACGTACGGCTCTCTCACTGCCCGGCAACGCCCGAAAGGGCCCGTCCGCAAGGTGACGGGCCCTCATCGACGCCACCACCGAACTCGTCGTGGCCGGGCGGTGCTGCGACGTCGACGGCAGGCAGCGCTGGCGGCATGTCCTTCACCCGGTCAGCGCTGGGTGCCCGCTTGGCTCAGGTCGATCCAGTCGCCGTTGCCCGCGGTGCGCAGGCGTTCGGCGAGGCCCGCGTCGTCGAACGCCTGCTCGATGTCGTCGCGGGTCTCACTGAAGTGCGCCCATCCGTCGCAGTGGGCGGCGACGACGACCGGTGACCCCAGTACGGAGGCGGCGGCGCCGGCCCGCTGCGCGGTCAGCGTCAGGGGCCGGCCGCGCATCTTGGACGGCACGCGCGCCGCGCCGACGAACAGGACGGCCACGTCGATGGGCGGCATGCGGCGGGCGATCTCGGCCACCACCGCGAGCGAGGCGTTGTCGCCGCTGATGTAGACGGTGGGCAACTCGTCCCCCGTCAGGACGAAGCCGGTGACCTCGCAGTTCACATGGCCCTGCTCGTCGCGTTCACCGTCGTCGGGACCGTGCTGGGCGGGGACGGCGTGAACGGTGACGGTGCCGCCGGCCGGGCGGGGCAGCTCCACGCTGTCCCAGACCGACAGCCCCTGGGCCGGCGCGCCCAGACGCCGCGCGGCGGAGGGTCCGGTCAGCACCAGCGGCGACCCGAGGGCGAAGGCGCGGCCGCGGGTGTCCAGGTTGTCGGGGTGGAGGTCGTGGCTGACCAGGACGGCGTCCACCGGCCCGAGGGCGTCCTCGGTGACGGCGGGCCCGGCGGTCTTGGTGAGGTATCCGTGGTCGCCGGGGTCGTCGAAGGTGGGGTCCGCCACCAGGCGCAGTCCGCCGATGTCGATCACGGTGGTGGGGCCCCCGAGGACGCTGACTGCGCCAGGGCGGCGGGCGGGGCTGATCCGGTCGGTCATGACGGCACCTTCGCTGTTGGACTGGTCGCAGAGGACCCGTCGCCGGGCCCTCGGTGACCTCACCACACCGACCGTGGGACCGGCGGCAGGTGAGCAATGGGATTTTGTGGAAGTTGTTCACCCCGGGCGACTCGGCGGGAACTGCGCACGCCACGGGCCCGTGGAAGACGCGTCCACGAGCGGTTCCTCATGCCGGTCGGTCGGGGGTACCCGAGGCCGGCTCGTGTCCCGCAGCGGTGTGATGCTGCCGGAGGGGCTGAATGGCCGGCGGCCGGCGGTGGCACCGCACCACGGTGGCGGGGGCGCTGCTGGAACTGCCCAGCCCTCGGGGCGGCCCGCCGCGCGTCACCGGTGGAGGCGGCCGACGATCCCGGCGTGTTTCGGGGCCGTCCGCGCTGTCCGCGAGCGGCGTGGCTTCATCGCCGGGGTCGACTCTCTCCAGAGGCCGCGTTGAGGGCCGCGCCTTCGTGGCGCACGGGCCGGCCGCCACCCGCCGGCGGCGGGTGCGCGATCACGCGGCGCTCCGGCGTGCGGCGCTGCGCATGGTGTGGCGTTCGGCAGGCGGCTGCTCGGCCCGTATGTCCGCGAGGAGTGCGGTGATCGCGGTCATGATGTCCTCGGTGGCCTCCTTGAGGACATCGGGCGTGAGCTCCCGGCCCTCGTGGCGGCTGAGGTCGACCGGCGGTCCGGCCACGACGTGGACGGTCTGCCGGGGGACCAGCCACACGCGGCGGTTGCCGCGGCCTCCGCGCGCGTACGGCGGCGCGATCCGGTGGGCGCCCCACTGGGCGACCGGGATGACGGGCGCGCCGGTCGTCAGGGCGATGCGTGCCGCACCGGTCTTGGCGGTCATCGGCCACAGCTGCGGGTCGCGCGTGACGGTGCCTTCCGGGTAGACCGCGACGCACTCCCCCTTGTTGACGGCGTCGATCGCGTTCCGTAGCGCGAGTGCGGCGTCGGCTGTTCCGCGGTGGACGGGGATCTGGCCGGTCTTGCGCAGCACCATGCCGACGAAGGGGATGGTGAAGAGGGAGGCCTTGGCGAGAAGGCGGGGCGGCCTGCCGCTGTTGTACTGGAAGTGCCCGTAGGTGAGCGGGTCGAAGTAGGAGATGTGGTTGACGACGGTGATGAAACCGCCTTCGGCAGGCATGTGTTCGTGCCCGCGCCACCGGCGTTCGACGAGGATGAACAGCACCGGTTTCGCGATGGCCGCGGCCAGCCGGTACCAGAAGCCGTAGGGATTGTGCGATCTGCCGGGCACCCCGGGTCCTCCTTTGCTTGCGCGGCGCGATCGGGCCGCTTGGTCGTGTCGCTCCCCGGTGCATGGCAGACCGGTGGCCTGTCAGGTGCCCGCGTCAGCCCCCGGTTGCCGTGGGATCCAGGCCCACAGGCGGGCGATTGCCGTCGTGCACTCCGTCGGCCGGTCATGGCGCGGGAGGATGCCCACCAGGCACGAAGGCACGGTTCGCGGCAGCCCCGCAGGGGCCTCGTGGACGTTGCGCATGGATTCTCTCGTGGGGGTGGGGATCCGGACTCGCGTTCGCCGCGGCGCGAACCGCCACGGGGCCGACAAACTACTTGACTCCGCAACATCCTAGGCGTCGTGTGGTTCGTCGATCAACTGTCGACCTTCGCGGGTGCGGGGGAGGACTCCCGGATTTGCTTGTAGCGTCAATCAATCGTAGGGTTTAAGCCTCACCTGTTGGGGACCGTCGGACGTGATCGAGCGGAGAAGCGTCTGACGTCAGGTCCAGGGGGACGGGGCGGGCCCGCCGGTCAATCCGGCGGGCCACCCGTATGCGGCGCGCCCGAGAAGTCCCCCGCGTACCGGATCGTGGTGGGCGTCTGCGGCGCGACGGAGGAGAGCTTCGGCGGTGCGACCCAGCGCGGTGGCTCGGGCCCGCCGGCAGGTGGCCGTGGAGCGGGCCCGGGTATCACGCCCGCAGCTGCACGGACATGTGCGAGGACAGTGCGCGGAGGAAGTCGGGCGCGTCGAAGATCGCGCCGGCGGAGGCGACACCGACGGTCGTGGTCCGTCCCGTGAGGATGCGGTCGACCGCCTCCGCGACGAGCGGCGCGGTGACGGCGTAGATGTCCTGCCCCTTCGCCACGGCGCGCCGTTCGCTGCCTCCGGAGCGCACGACGACATCGACGAGGAAGGTCTGCGCCGACCGCCCGTGCTCGTCGGCCGGGGCCGGCGGCGGCGTGTCGGGGGCCGACAAATCCCTGGCCGCCTCGGTCGTCATGTAGGTGCGCACTTCGGGGACGGACAGGTGGCTGGGAACGGTGACCACGTCGGCCATCGTGAACTCCCCGATGACGGCGCGGGGGCCCATCGGGCCGGGAAAGGGCCACGTGAGGGTCGGCGGGGCGTCGTGGCGGTATTCCAGTCGCCCGTTCGAGTAGCGGACGCGTCGCCCGTCCCGTCGCTGCCGGGAGACCGCGCCCGCGGCACGCGTGCCGGCGGTGGGGTGCCAACTGTTCAGCCCGTAGGCGATGTGCACCTCGTCCGCCGCCGTCCAGTCGCCCATCGCGGCGGTGGTCAGCAGGTCCCCGAGGCCGCCGTAGAAGGCCATGGCGGGCACGATCACCGCTCCTGCCGCCTGGGCGCGGTCCGTGAAGTGCGCGAAGGTATCGGCATTGGCCTCGATCTCGGCGGCCACGTCGACGTACGGGATTCCGGCGCGCAGTGCCGCCTCGATCACGGGGGCGGCCGTTGTGGCGAAGGGCCCGGCACAGTTGACCACGGCGGCCGCACCGGCCAGTGCGCGGTCCAGCGAGGCCGGGTCCTCGACCGAAGCCGGGACGGCGTCCAGTCCGGATTCGGATGCCGCGAGTACCTTCAGCTTGTCGGCATCACGCCCGGAGAGAATCGGGACGAACCCGCGATCCAGCAGTTGTGCCACCACGAAGCGCCCGGTGTGTCCGTACGCGCCGAACACCGACACCTTGAGCCCCGAACTCATGAATTCCTCCCCCTCATTGGAATGATCTGCTGCGATCAGCCGGGGATATCCTCGCGAGGGCGGGCACCGGACCGCGAGTGTCTGGAACGCCATGCCCCGTACAATTCCGGACATGGGCACTGTCGCGCTGGCCGTCACCGACGGGATGCTGCACTTCGAACTGTCCGTCGCCTACGAGGTCTTCGGCTCCGCCCCGGTCGACGTGGCGGGCCCCTGGTACGACCTGGCCGTCTGCGGGCCGGGCGCCGTACGGGCCGGCCGGTTCCGGCTGGAGCCCGACCACGGCCTCGACCGGCTCCCGGACGCCGACACCGTGATCGTCCCGGGCTGGGCCGACGTCGACGAGGACCCACCGGCCGAACTGGTCGACGCCGTCCGCGCGGCCCACGAGGCGGGCGCACGCGTGGCCTCCCTGTGCACCGGCGCGTTCGTGCTGGCAGCCGCGGGCCTGCTCGACGGGAGGCGCGCGACCACCCACTGGGCGCACACCGCAGTCCTGGCCGCCCGCTACCCCCGGGTCACGGTGGACCCGGACGTCCTCTACGTGGACAACGGCACCGTGCTCACCTCCGCCGGCAAAGCCGCCGCCATGGACCTGTGCCTGCACATCGTCCGCCTGGACCACGGCTCGTCGGTCACCAACGTTGTGGCCCGACGCCTGGTCGTGCCGCCGCACCGGGACGGCGGCCAGGCCCAGTTCGTCCCCACCCCGGCGCCCGCCCCGGACAGCCACCCGCTCGCCGAACTGTTCCCCTGGGCGATCGAACGGCTGGACCAGCCGCTGACCGTGGAGGACCTGGCCCGCCAGGCACGGATGAGCTCGCGCAACCTGGGCCGCCACTTCCGGTCGGTGACCGGCACCACCCCGCTGCAATGGCTGCTCACTCAGCGGATCCGCCACGCCCAGGAGTTGCTGGAGACCACCGACGACAGCGTCGACACCATCGCGTCGGCCACCGGCATGGGGACCGCCACGACGCTGCGCCGGCACTTCAACCGCACGGTCGGCGTGCCTCCCGACACCTATCGCCGCACCTTTCGCTTGCGGAGCCGCCCCGGCTTGGACGGCAGCGAGCCACACCGCCGACACCCCTGAACCCTGGGGGCGGAGCGTCCGGGATGGGCGCCTTGCTGTCCGTGGCGGTGGCCTCGTTGCGCAGGTCAGGGGCTACCCTGGCGACTTCGGGTCCTGCCCGTACGAGAGGGGGTGTGGTGGGGATGGCCGTCCGGGGTCCTTCGCCGAATACGCCCTCACCACACCGGACTTGCTGGTGCCCAAACCTTCGGGGCTGACGTTCGAGCAGGCGGCGGCCGTGCCGGTGGGGGCGGTGACCGCGCTGCGCGGCATACGGACCGTGGGACGGGCGCAGGCCGGGCAGCGCGTGCTGGTCAACGGGGCCGGTGGCGGCGTGGGCACCTTCGCCCTGCAGATCGCCGCGGCCCTGGACGCCGAGGTCACCGCGGTGTGCAGCGCCGCCAACGCCGACCTGGCGCGCTCATTGGGCGCCGCGCACGTCATCGGCTACGTCCGGCAGGACTTCACCGACGCACGCGCACACTACGACCTGATCCTCGACAACGTGGGCAACCACCCGCTCAGCCGGCTGCGCCGGGCACTCACCCGCGAAGGCACCCTGGTGGCCAACGGCGGTGGCTCGCCCGGCCGCCTGATCGGAGCGGTGGGTTCCATGCTGCGGCTGTTCGCGGCCAACACGTTCGTCCGGCAGCAGCTCCGCGTCATCCTCCCGGCAGCGCCGGCAGGACCCACCCAGGAAGACCTGCTCGCCGTCACCGCGCTCATCGACGCCGGCCGGCTCACCCCGGTGGTCGGCCAGACCTACCCACTGGCTGCTGCGGCCGAGGGCGTACGCCATGTGGAGCGGGGCCACGCCGGCGGCAAGGCCGTGGTCACGGTGGCGTGAGCGCATTTGCCGGTCTGGGTCGACCAGGTCGGAGCCTTGCCCAGGTGCGTACGGGGGTGCGCTTGCGCCCCTACAGCGCTGTGGCGGCGGGGAAGCTCAGTTCGAGCCGCCCGTCCAGCCTGGCGACCCGGATGCGCGACCCGCCCATCCAGTTGGGGAACAGGCTGAGGCTCACGTCGCGGCTGAGCGTTCGCTTGTCGACCGCGCGGGATCTGCCGGCGTGGGAAACGAATTCTCCGCCCTCGGTTCTCAGGCGGGCCTGAGGGACGACGGCCTGCGTGTTGCCGGGTCAAATGGCCATCGGTTGAGGCTGCTTGCCCACGATGGTCAGGAATTCCTCGGTGGTGAGGATGGCGTGCGCGTACGCGGGCGCGTTGACGTCGAAGGTCGCCTTCATCTCGTCCCAGTTGAAGGCGCCGATGGCGTCGCGGATGAGCGTGACGTGGTATCCGAGTTCCTGGCCGAACCGCGCTGTGGTGTCGACACAGGTGTTGGCCTTCATGCCGATGAATACGACCTTCTGAATGCGGTGCTGCTTCAGCAACATGTCCAGGTCGGTGTTGGCGAAGCCGCTCGAGGCCCAGTGCTGGCGCATGACCAGCTCTTCCTCGCGGGGTATGAAGTCGGGGTGCCACTCGGCTCCCCAGCTGCCGACGGCGAAGGTCTGCCCCTGGACGACGCGCTGCTGGGTGGGGGACAGGTGGTCCCACGTACGGTAGTCGTCGGGTGTCGTCTGGTGGTGGGGCACGATGAAGACGCGGAAGCCCAGTTCGCGTGCCGCAGCGAGCATGGCGCGCATGTTGTCGAGCAGGCCGATGCCTTCCGCCACCTCCTTTGCGGACGGCCACAGCTTTCCGCCTTCGGACAGGAAGTCGTTGTACGGGTCGATGATCAGCAGGGCTGTCTCGTCCGGAGGATAGGCGTTCGCTCGGTCGTTCATCGCTTCCTCGCTCCTGTCGCGTCGCGGATGCGCTACGTCTCCGTGTCACGCGGTGGCCGAGTTTCATGACGGCGGCTTGCGGGCTCGATACAGACGTCGATTGGCCGCACAACTTGTCACGACGTGGGTAACGCCCTGCTGCCCGAAGTTAAAGTCTAAACCGGTGCCGGTGAACCCGCTCTCTGCCGGCTGTTCGGGCGATCATGTGTAAAAGCAAATGACCAGGACTGACGCAGTGGAAGTGCCGCAGGCGAATTTCCCTGCCCCATCCCTGGTCGGCAATCCAGGACCACGCGGTGGCGGCCGTCCCCGCCGCGATCGCGGACGGCGCGCTGCGGGTCGGCGAGCAGGCGGTTCTGCCGCTGCACGCTTCCCGGTGGAGCGGGTCGCCGAGGCCCACGCGGCTGTGGAGCAGGGCGCCGTCGGCAAGGTCCTGATCGAGCTGCCCTGATCGTCCCGGACCGATCGAGCCGGGGCGGGATGTCGCCCCCGCCCACTGACGGCGAACGGGAGGGGCCGGCCGAAACCGGCCGTCCGGGTGGTCACCCGGACGGCACTGGACGCGGGCCCGGCGCTCGGGGGCCGCGAGCTCCGCAGGTCGATGCGCACCACCCCTGCACATAGGGGAGTGGCGGTGCTCGGTACGGTGGCCCGGGTGCGGACGTCCCGCGCCTGAAGGCAGATCAGTACTGCCGGCGCGGGCACGACCGGACAGCGGCCGGGCACCGAGGTGATCGGCCCGCCGGGATCGTGTCGGCCCGCCGCGCGGCCGCTGGGGGCGTCACCGCCACCGCGAGCTGGTCGCGATGGCCCGCAGTTGGGCCAGTGTCAGGATCGGCGTGGTGCGGGTCGAGGGGGCGTTCTGGCTCGGTGCCTGCCACTGCATGATGGTGACGTAGAGCCCGTCAGGATGCAGTACGTTCACCGCCTCGTGCCCGGGGTCCGTTCCGGGTGGTGCCTGCCGGGACTGGATCAGGGTGCCGTCGGCCAAGGGTGTCGTGCCGGCGAAGACGTGGCTGCGGATCGCGGTGGTGTCGGTCTGCCGTGAGACGTGCACCTCGAGCAGCGACTTGCCGTGGCCGTCGTCCACCCACAGCTGCCCGGACTGCCGGCCGTTGGGCGGACTCGAATGGGTCAGGCCGGTCGGCAGCAGCGCGGTCAGGGTGGCAAGGGCGCGGTCGGCGGGCAGTGCGCCGGTGAAGGTCGGCTTCGGGGTGGCGGATGCCGTGTCCGTGCCGGTCGTGGCCGAGGCCGCCGGACCGGCGAGCGTGGGGTCGTCTGTCCGCCCGTCGGACAGCAGTCCGGGAACGACCGCCGCGCCGAGCCCGACGAGCGCGAGTACGGCTGCTCCGCTCACGCCGACGGCCGCGGCGCGGCGGCGGCGCCTGCGCCGGCCGTCGCGGACAGCGGCCTGCAGAAATGCCGGGGTGCTGGGCGGCTCCAAGGTCAGGAGGGTGGCGCGGAGGGCTTCGGTGAAGTCTTCTTCGATGGGCATGGCGGGTCACCGCGTTTCGGGGGTCGGTGCGGAGGGCTGGGTAGGTGCCGCGGCACCGGGGTCAGGGGCTGACGAGCTCGGACAGGTCGTGGCCCAGAAGGTCCCGGATCCGGGCGAGCGCGCGCATGCTCTGGTTGCGTACCGCGCCCGGCCGGACCTGGAGGATCGCGGCGGTCTGCTCGACGCTGCGGTCCTCCCAGTAGCGCAGGAGCAGCACGGCCCGGTCCCGGGCGGAGAGCCGGCCGAGAGCGTCGAGCAACGTGACCCGCAGCGTGGCGTCGTGCTCGGTGGCGGCGCCGGAGTCCGGCAGGGTGTCGGTGGGCTGCTCAGAGCTGCTGCGCCGGCGGCGGTAGGACAAGTAGGTCCGTACGAGGACGGTATGGGTGTAGGCCGCTGGGTCGTCCACGTGCGCGATCTTGCGCCAGTTGGCATACATCCGGCCCAGCGTGTCCTGCACCAGGTCCTCCGCCAGGTGTACATCACCGCTGGTGAGCACACACGCAGAGCGGAACAGAGGTGCGAATCGCGCAGTGGCGAACGCCATGAAATCCTCTTCGTACCGGCGCTTCATCCGAGATCCTGTTCGTCGTCCACACTCTGAAGACGCTGTGGCCGCAGGGTTACGTCCCACCCGGAGGAGCAGAAATCCGGCCGCCTCGTGGGAACTTCCCTTCGGCGACGTCGGCGTCGGGCCGGAGTGGGGTCGGGACTGGGACTGGCGCGGTGGCTGTAGCTCCAGTTCCAGTGCGGGCCGCTTCAACCGGTGCGTGCGATTCTCCCGCACCGAGATCGCGTCGGACCGATCGGGCCGGCCACTCGGCCTGCGCCCGCGGTTCCGGACGCGGGGTGCGACGGCCCGATCCGCCGCCGGGCGGAACGACAACGTGCGGGCGGCGCGGAGCCGGCACGGTTGCCTGGTCAGGCGTCCCTCGAAACGAGCCGCACCCGTCCCAGGGCTGAACGGTGACGTACGCACCCGGACAGCTCTCTGACCAGCGGCGACAACCTCGCAAATCGAGACGGCGTTCTCGGCGTCACCGTCCACCCGTGCGGGGACATCCAGGTATGACCTTCCTCGGTGTGGACATCGGCACATCCAGCAGCAAGGGCGTCCTGGTCGACGCCGGCGGCACGGTGATCGCGACCGCGGTGCGCGAGCACGCCGTCTCCCGTCCGAGACCAGGACACGTCGAGATGGACGCCGAGGCGTGGTGGCAGGAGTTCCGCGGCATCACCCGCGACCTGCTGTCCGTCGGCGAGCGGGTTGAGGCGGTCGGCGTCAGCGGCATGGGCCCGTGCGTCACCCTGGCCGACGCCGCGAGCCGGCCGCTGCGCCCGGCCATTCTCTACGGCGTGGACACGCGGGCCGTGACGCAGATCGCCCGGCTCGAGGCCGAACTCGGCCGTCAAGCCGTCCTCGACCGGTGCGGCAGTGTGCTGTCCACGCAGGCGGTGGGGCCGAAGGTCGCTTGGGTGGCCGAGCATGAGCCGGAGGTGTTCACCGCCGCACGGCGGCTGTTCATGCCGGCCTCGTTTCTCGCCCACCGGCTCACCGGCGCCTATGTGCTCGACCATCACTCGGCCAGCCAGTCCGTCCCCTTCTACGACACCAGGGCGCAGGACTGGTACCGCCCTTGGGTGGACGCGGTGTGGCCGCACGCGGACCTGCCCGAGCTGCGCTGGCCCGGTGACCAGGCCGGAACGGTGACGGCCGAGGCGGCAGCGGCGACCGGGCTCTCCCCGGGCACGCCCGTCCTCACCGGAACCATCGACGCCTGGACCGAGGCCGTCAGCGTCGACGCGACACGACCAGGCGACCTGATGCTCATGTACGGCACGACGATGTTCCTCATCGCCACCGTCGCCGGGCAGCCGCGCGTTCCTGAGCTGTGGAGCACCGTCGGGGCCTTCCCCGGCACCCGCTCTCTCGCCGGCGGCATGGCCACCTCCGGGGCGGTCACCGACTGGCTGCGCGGCCTGTTCGGCTCACCCGAGCGCGCCGTCCTGCTGGCGGAGGCCGCGGACAGCGGCATCGGCGCACGCGGTCTCGCGATGCTCCCGTACTTCGCCGGCGAGCGCACCCCGATCGCCGACCCCGACGCTCGCGGGGTGATCGCCGGCCTCACCGTCGAGCACACCCGCGGCGACCTCTACCGGGCCGCGCTGGAGGCCACCGCCCACGGCGTACGCCACAACATCGAGGCCATGCGACACGCAGGCGCCGAAGTCGAGCGGGTCGTCGCAGTCGGCGGAGGCACGCAGGGCAGGCTCTGGACACAGATCGTCTCCGACGTCACCGGGCTGCCCCAGGACATCCCCAGCATCACCGTCGGCGCCGGCTACGGCGCCGCCCGGCTTGCCGCCCAACTCGCCGACGAAGCGGCAACCGCGACGTGGAACCCCGTACGCGAGCAGCGCGTACCGGACCCGGCCGCGACGTCCGCGTACGACCGGCTGCACAGCCTGTACCGGGGCCTGTATCCGGCGACACGCGACACGGTCCACGCCCTCGCTCGGCTCCAGCGTGAAGCCGAAGGAGCGGCGAGCGCCGAGCGGGACAGCTGACCTTCGGCGGCCTGGGTTCGCCAGGGGGAGCTCAACGGGGCCACTGCGGGGGCCTGCGCGTGGTGCCGCCGCGATGAGCCGGATCTTTGGTCCCGAGCCCGCCGCGGAGACGGCCATCGAACGGCGGCCACCGATGTTCCGGAGACGTGAGACTTGCCTCTCACGAAATGTGAGAGGAAACTCTCACGTCATGGACCTCGGCAATCGTTTGGGCGACATCGAGATCACTGATCCGCAGACGATGCGGGCGCTGGCGCATCCAGTGCGGCTGGCGATCCTTGAACGCCTGCAGCGGCACGGGCCGGCGACGGCGACGCAACTCGCGCCCGACGTGGGAGCGACCCCGTCGGTGACCAGCTGGCATCTGCGGCATCTGGCGAGCTTCGGGCTGGTCCGCGATGCCGAGCCAGGCCCGGATCGCCGGCAGCGGCGGTGGGAGGCGGTGGCGCGCGGCTTCCGGTTCGAGGCGCCGAGGGATCCAGACGACGAGGAGGGCATGTCGGCCGCGCGGGTCCTGTCCCGGGAGATGTTCCTGCGCTCCGGAGACCTGGCGAACCGGTGGGCTGCCGAGGTCGAGCCCGAGCTCGAACCGGCGTGGCGGCGGCTTGCGGGGCTGGCCAACACCCGCGTCGTCGTCTCCGCCGACGAACTCGCCGCCATCGAGGACGCGATCGAACTCGTCCTCGCGCCCTACGTGACGCGTGACGAGGCCGCGCGTCCGGCCGACGGCCGCGGCGTCCGGCTGCTGCGGTACGTCCTGCCCGAGGGCGCCGAGGATCAGACCGGCGGCACGTCATGAGCGCCACGGACCGGGCATTACCCGTATCGCTCTGGCGCGACAGGCGGTTCCGGCGCTTCTGGGCCGGCCAGTCGATCTCACAGTTCGGCGACCGGATCACCGAACTGGCCCTGCCACTGATCGCGGTGGGCGCGCTGCACGCTTCGGCGAACGAGGTGGCCTGGCTGACCGCGCTCATCTGGACGCCGAACCTGCTCGCGATCGTCCTCGGTGCCTGGGTCGACCACCGCATCCACAAGCGGCGCCTGATGGTTCTCGCCGACCTGGTCCGCGCCGCAGTGCTCGTCTCCCTCCCGGCCGCCTGTCTGCTGGGGGCAGTGACCCTGGGCCAGTTGTATGCCGTCGCTGTGCTGACGGGCGCTGCCGGGGTGCTGTTCAACACCGCCTATCCGCCGTTCTTCGCCCACCTGGTGCCCCGGTCGTCCTACGTCGACGCGAACAGCAAGCTCAGCGCCAGCCGGTCCGCGTCATACGTTGCCGGCCCGGCGATCGGCGGTGCTCTGGTCCAGGCGTTGACCGCTCCCGTCGCCGTCGTCGTCGACGCCCTGACGTACCTGGCGTCCGCGGTTCTGGTCGGTCGGGTTTCGATCGCCGAACCTCCAGCCGCCCACGACCAAGCGGCACCCCCGCTGCTGCGGCGTGCCAGGGAGGGACTGGTGTTCGTCGTCCGTCACCCGGTGCTGAGGGCGAGCCTCGGGTGCGCGGCGACCGTCAACTTCTTCACCTTCGTCGCGGGCAGTGGACTGATCGTCCTGTTCGCCAACCGGAACCTCGGACTGACCGCGGGAGTCATCGGCATGGCGTTCGGGATCGGCGCCACCGGCTCGCTCCTCGGCGCGGTGATCGCCCCGAAGATCTCGCGACGGTTCGGAGTCGGTCGCAGCATCGCCGTGGGCGCTGTGTCGTTCCCGGCACCGATCGCCATCGCCGCTGCTGCGGGCGGCCCTCTCTGGGCGCGCGCCGGATCCTTGGCCGTGACCGAGTTCCTCTCCGGCGTCGGCGTCATGCTGTTCGACGTCAACCTCAACTCCCTTCAGGCGGCCGTGATCCCCGATGGCATGCGCAGCCGCGTCGCGGGCGCCTACGGCACGATCAATTACGGCCTACGCCCTGTGGGCGCCGTCCTCGGAGGCCTCCTCGCCACCCTCATCGGCCTCCGGGCGACCCTCCTCATCGCCGCTGTCGGCGGAGCGCTGTCGCTGCTCTGGCTGCTGCCCTCGCCGATACCACGCGTCCGCTCCCTGACTTCCGGCGATCCGGTGGCTCCGGACAGGGACTCGGACTCGAAGGCAGGCGACGTTCCGTCGCCGGCGTCGCGATAGGATCGCCGGCCGTAACTCGGCAAAAGCGGCACCAGATCGACTGATTCACCTTTCCGGGTCGGTGGCCTGACGGCGGGCGAGAATTATGCCCCCGAGCTTGCTCTCGGCTGAGGTGAGAGTTCTGTGTGTCTCGACGGCGAAGCCGGCATCGTTGAGCCACGCAAACATCCGGTCGTGCTGCCGACGATGGACATAGACGTTCATCGGGTGCCCGCCGTAGCCCTGAGTCTTCAACTGCGACTCGTCACCGACGTGGAAGCCGAGTAGCAGTGGCCCGCCGGGCCGAAGCACTCGCCGGAATTGCGCGAAGACCGAGCCGATCTCGTCGTCGGGGATGTGGATCAGCGAGTACCAGGCGACCAGGCCGGTCACCGAGGCGTCGGCGAGGGCGAGGTCCGTCATGGAGCCGAGATCGAACCGGAGGCCGGGGTGATCACGCCGGGCCACCTCGATCATTCCGGACGACAGGTCGATCCCGAACGCGTCCACGCCCAGTTGACACAGGTGAGCCGTGATCCTCCCCGTCCCGCATCCCACGTCCGCAACCGGGCCCCCGCCCTGGGCGCGCACGATGTCGGCGAACAACGCCAGGACAGCGCGTTCCTCGGGCGCTTCATCCAGAAGGTGACGTGTCAGGTCTGCATAACCAGCAGCGACGGTGTCGTATGACGTCCGCGTGTCTTCCAGCCAGCCGTCAGTGTCCGGTCCCGTTCCCACGACCGCAGGCTACCCAACAGCCCAAGCGGGATGGCCCCTTGGTTCGGAGAAGGATGGACGACATCAACCGATGACGGTCTTCCCCGTGGTCGTCGGGACCGGACGAGCCACCCAGGCATTTCTCTCCGTACTGCTCGCTCGGCACCTCTTCGAGATCCAGCGGGTTGTGGTCGTGCACCACTCCTTCTGCGGTGGCAGTGCCGTTACCGGCGAAGGCGTGAGTGCGCGAGCCTTCGCGTCGACGGCACCGATGACGACTGCGGGCGACGTCGCATCCTCGTGCTCGGGTTCGTGGAAGGGCGTGTCGGTATCCAGCTCCCATGTGCCGCGCCGGTCGGCCTGGTATGCGGCCCTGCCTGCCGGCGCCCCGTCCATCACCAGACGTCGCATGGCCGGATCGTTGTTCTCGAACATCGGCGGCCGCCCGCTCTCGAGTGCCTGTATGTGGATGCGCTCGTGGACCGCCACGCCATGGGAGGCGGCGGCGTCCCGCCACGGTGGGAAGCCGCCGCCCACCCTCCGTCCCAGCCCTTGCTTCATCTATCGAATGTCGATAGGTTTCCATCGTAATTCGATGGAGGGATGGGTCGTGGGAAAGCTGACAGTACGTGCGCTGCGCGCCGTGCTCGTGGTGGTGCTCGCCGGCACCGTGTTCGTGCAGGCAGGGATGGTGTGGGCGTTGATCGCCGACCCGGAGGACGGGTCGCTTCCGCTGACCCCGCTGCGCGTGATCACGATCCTGGGCATGGTGTCGGTCCAGGTCGCCCTGGTCTGCGTATGGCGGCTGGTGTCGATGGTGCGACGCGGAACCGTGTTCTCCCACGCCGCTTTCCGGTACGTGGACGGCGTGATCGGCGCGATCGTGGCGGCTGCTCTCGTGTGGTTCGCGGTCACGGCCATCAATGCGCCCGGCCAGCGGGACGACCCGGGCGTCACCGTCATCATGGGCGGGATCGGCCTGGCCATCCTGGGGGTGGCGCTCATCGTGCTCGTGCTGCGGATGCTGCTCGCCCAGGCCGTCGCGCGCGACGTCGAAGCGGCGCGGATGCAGGCCGAGTTGGACGAGGTGATCTGATGCCGATCGCCGTCGACATCGACGTGATGCTGGCCAGGCGGAAGATGTCCGTGGGCGAGCTCGCGGACCGCGTAGGGATCACGCCCGCCAACCTGGCGGTACTCAAGAACGGCCGCGCCAAGGCGGTGCGCTTCGCGACGCTCGCCGCGCTCTGCGAGGTGCTCGAGTGCCAGCCTGGCGACCTGCTGCACTGGGAGGCCGAGGACGGCGCGGGCGGATGACGTGCCCCAGGGCGGGCGTGAAAACGGACCATCTCGCCCCAAGAGACCGGTGAAAAAAGTCTCTGGCTCCCGCCTGGCGAAGCCTCGGTCCGCGAGGATGGTCTGCCCTGCGTGAACGAGGCGGTGGTGGCGTTCCAGCAGCGCGGTCATCGCCTCCCGCTCGCCGACTTGGTGTCGGCCAGGCACCGGGTCACCGGCACGCCTCGGCGGCGTCCGGCAGGCAGAGCCGGAGGTCCCGGAAGAGCACGGAGCCGCGACTACGGCGCCGGGGCCGGCAGTCACGCCGCTGAGGTTGGACTCGTGATGCCGGATCGACAGGAGTGGGCGAAGCCATCGGTGAGCGGGACGGCGGGCAACACACCGTTGTGCAGGCGCCGTACCGGTGATGTAGTGATCACGGCGCGCAGGCCGCCCGCCAGCGCCGCGCGGTTCCCCGCAGCGCGCCGGGGGAGCCCCGGTGCCTACTCCTGGAGGGCGTAGCGGAAGACCCGCGAGTCCCGCACCTGGAAACCGAGCCGCTCGTACAGCCGGTTCGCGGCCTGCCGTGACGGGCGCGAGGTGAGGTCCACCGTGCGGACTCTCGCCGCGTCCGCCAGGCGCAGCGCCTCCTCCGTGAGGGCGGCGCCGACGCCGTACCCCCGGGCGGCCTCGTCGACCACCACGTCCTCGATCCAGGCCCGCAGCCCGGTCGGAAGGGGGAACATCACCAGCGTGAGCGTCCCGACGACCCGGCCGTCGACCCGGGCGACCAGCACCGTGCTGGCGTCGGCGGCGAGGACCCGCTGCAGGGAGTCGTGGTCCAGCGGGGCGGCACTGCTCGACAGCTGGGGCAGGAGGCGGGCGAACGCCTCGACCATCTCGTCGTCCGCCTCGCGGACGACCGCAACCTCAACGCTCATGATCCCCACTCTATTCAGTGCGTCACGGCACCGGGCCGCATCAGGCGTGCCCGGGGCGCGGCCCCACAGGGGGCTGCCGCGACCAGTCTTCGGAGCAGCCGGGCGGCAGGCCACCACTGCTGGTCCAGACGGTGGACGGGTCTCCCGGCAGCCCCGCCGCCTGGCCGGGGGACGCCACCTGGATCTGCCTGCTGCTGAGTACCCGGCGGGAATCCCAAGGCGCCGGGGCATATCAGGAAGTTGATGCCTGCAGTTCGGAAAGCTGGGCGGCGGGCCAACGGAATTGGCCGTGAAGGTCGGTTTCAGGTAGCGCGTGCGGGTCTGCGAAGTAGGCGCCACGGTCACCGTGTTCCCCTTCGAGACGTCGAAGGTGTATGGCGTCGCCGGTGCGATGATCCACCGGTCGTGGCGGTTCGTACTGCCTTCGATGTCGATGGTCTGGCGACGCATGTTCCACTCCGCGACGGGCGGCAGGTCCAGCACCAGCCGGCGGACGTCGGCGGACGCGCCGAGGTCTGCCTCCAACTGTTGGGGAGGCGCGTTGTTGGGGCTTTCCCGGCAGGACCTGCTGTCCCCGGCGACGGTGGTTGGAGGGGACAGGGTTCTGCGTGAAGCTGCCGGCAGTCACCATCCTGTGCCGTGCCGGGTTCGTGCTGCCGATCGGGGGTCGACTGGGAGCAGGCGAAACGACGACCCATGAGGCGCCAGGCCCTTCAGCAGAGCGGTCGGCACGGGGTCCTCCGGCTCCAGCGCGCAGGCGCCGGGCGCAGCCTGTCCAGCCGATCGGTATTCACGGAGGTATACGCGGGTGCATACTGCGTGTATGGCTGACACCACCGTGAAGATCGACACTGAGACGCGGGACCGCTTCGCGGCCCTGGCCGCGGCCCGTGGCCTGAGCGTGCGCGCCTACCTTGCCGAGCTGGCCCTCGCGGAGGAGAACCAGGCGAAGCTGGGCAGGGCAACCGATGCCTTCCGCGCGGCCGTGAGGCGTCCCGGCTTCGCCGAGGGCTTCGACCGTGACTTCGGAGGTGCGCCCGCACGGGCCCCGCACCGGGCGGCCTGACCCTTGGACCTGCTGATCGACCACCGCTGGCTCCTGGAGCGCCAGGAAGACCTGCTCGGGAAGGACCTCGGGGTCCGGGACTACTCCGGCCTCGTCGCCGCCGTGGCGCGCCACCGCGTGAACACCCCGAGCCTCGACGTCGACGCGCCCGACGCCTACTGGCGGGCGGCCGCGCTGCTGGACACGATCGTGCTGCAGCGACCCCTGCCCGCCCGCAACGAGCTGTACGCCTACGGCGTCGCCGTCGCCTACATCCAGGCCTCGGGCGAGACGGTGGACGCCTCCTACGAGCAGTGGCGCGACCTCATCACAGACCTCCGCTCCCTGCGCCTGACCGTCTTCGACGCCGCCGACCGACTCCGCTCCTGGCGGACCCCGCCGCAGTGACTGCCGCCGTGGCCCCGCCTCTTGCGTGGCGGCGCCACGGCGGGGGCGCGTGGCAAGCCGGCCCGTGGCACCGGACTCCCGGCTCCATGCATGCCCAGTGGGCCACCATGCGAATGCGAGGTACTCCGTCGCCGCCCGATTCCGTGGCACCCGCGTCCGCGACCGCCGGCCGGGTCGGGCCGACTGGGCGGCGGACCCCGTCTCGGGAGACCGCGGTCAGGTGTCGAGAGCCCTCAAAGTCGCGTGGACCAGGGGCAGCAGTTCCGCCAAATCCACCGTCGCGAGCTCGTCCAGCGTCCCCGCGCCCCGGGCCAGCAGTACCCCGAGGAATGCGGCGGCCGCCACTTCGGCCCGCAGCTGCGGCCGGTCCAGTCCGTCGCGGGCGAACCGCTCGCGCAGCGGGTCGACCAGGCGGAGGTGGAGCTGGGCGCGGGCGGCGTCCTGCACGGTGGGGTCGGCGTGGGCGTGGACGGCCGACCAGAAGACGGGGCCGGCGCTACGCCGGTTCCTGCGTTCGAAGAGAGCGCGGAGGCGTTCGGGGTCGAGCAGGTCCGGCGGGGGCGCGTCGCCCATCTCCGCCCGCAGCACGGCGATGTACAAGGCGCTCTTGTTGCCGAAGTACCGTGCGATCAGGGCCGGGTCGACGCCCGCGCGCTCCCCGATGTCGCGGGTGGTGGTGCGGTCGAAGCCCCGCTCGCCGAAGAGTTCGCCCGCCGCCTGCAGCAGCAGTTCGCGGCTGCGCACGGAGTCCCGCCTGCGGGACGGCGTGCCGTCGGTCACCGCACCACCTCCTGCACTTCGTCGTCGCCCGGCGTCCGAGGCGCAATGGCCGCGCCCGGTAGGGGGGTTGCGACCGCGCCACGTCGACGTCGCGGCGGCAGGACCGCGGTCACGACGATCATGGCCAACCATACCGCGCAGGCCAGCAGGGCGGCCGTCCGGTAGCCGTCGCCCGTGGGCAGCGCGTGGCCTGCGGCGGTGTGGGCCTGCAGGACGGTGGCGCTCAGCACGCTTCCGGTGGAGTAGCCGACATAGCGCAGCACCTGGTTGAAGCTCATCGCGCTGCCTGTCTCGTGCGCGGGCACGGAGCCCACGATGAGCCCGGGCAGCAACGCGAACAGCCAGCTGATGCCGAAGCCGGCCACCGCCATGACGGCGAACAGCTCCCACAGCCGGCCGTGAGCCAGGGCGAAGGCCAGCACGGCGGCCAGGGAGACCGCGCACCCGACCGGCAGCACCAGGGCGATTCCGGCCCGTCGAGCCAGCAGCGGCACGATCCGGCCGGCGGCCATGCTGGCGAGGGAGTACGGCAGCAGTACCAGCCCTGTGACGGCCACGGAGGCACCGAACCCGTAGCCGGCCTCGCGCGGCGTCTGCACGAACCTGGTGACCGACGACAGCAGAAGGTACATCCCGAGACCGGCCACCAGCGCCGTCACACTGGCGGTCAGCACATTGCGGTCCCTGATCAACCGCAGGTCGACCAGCGGCTGCGAGGTCCGCAGCTCGTGCACGACCCATGTCCCGAGCAGCAGTGCGGAGATCCCGGCCAGGGCGAGCAGCCGCCCCGAGGTCCAGCCCCAGAGCTCGGCCTCGCTCAGCGCGAGCAGCAGCCCGGCGAGCGCGGCGCCGAGCAGCAGCGCACCGGGAACGTCCAGGCGCGGTGCGGCACGGCGCGGTGACGGCGGCAGGACCACGACGGCGGCGGTCAGCGCGGCGGCACTGACCGCCGCTCCGAACCAGAAGCCGGCGTACAGCCCGAAGGACTGGGCGATCAACCCGGTGACCGGGTAGCCCAGGCCGACCCCGGCGACGGTGGTGATCGACAGCATCGCCACCGCCGGGCGCGCCCGCTCCGACGGCAGGGCGTCCCGGGCGGTGGCGATGGCCAGCGGGATGAGGCCAAGGCCCAGGCCCTGCAGCGCCCGTCCGGCCACCAGACAGCCGATGCCCAGCGGCAGCGCCGCCAGGACGCAACCGGTCAGCACCGCCATCAGTGCGCCGAGGATCACCGCGCGGCGGCGCGGTCCGTCGCCCAGCCGGCCCATCACCGGTGTGACCACCGCCCCCACGAGGAGGGTGACGGTCAGCGACCACTGCGCGCCGTTCAGGGAGACGTGCTCCTCGGCGGCGATGGTGGGCACCAGCGGGGCGCCGAGGCTGCTGACCACGGCGACCAGCATGCCGAGCGATATCAGTACCGGGACCAGAGCGCGCTGCCGCCCGGACCGCGGCTCTCCCGTTGGTGGGCTCTCCACGACTCTCCCTGGATGTCATCAAATGATGTCATCAAGTGTAGTCATCGAGTGATGGCATCTATTCCACGGGCCGGGCTCACAGGGCCCCGCCCGTACAGGTGTCCGGTGTGGGGGCTTCGCGTGCGCTCAAGGGTCCAAGTTCCGGACCGCGGTGCGTCGCCGGCAACTGCGTCGCCGTCAACCGGTCTTCAGGGCCCTCGCCGGAGGGGCTTGACGAAACCGCACGGGGGCTCGTCGTCGGGGTGCGGGTGGCGCGAGGTACGGGCGGGGGTCCGCGGGCCGGGTCGGCGTTCGGGTGGCATGCACGGGCCGGCCTCGGTGTGGGTGCCGCCGCTGCCGGGACGGTTTTCCCGGCTTCTGATACCGCTTGGCGCGTCGCAAATACCGCGGCTTCGCGTGCTACCCGGCGGTGACGAGTCCGATGAGCAGCAGGGCGATGTCGTCCATGCGGGGGGCGGTCTGCCGTGCGTGGTCGATCAGGGCCGTGGCGAGCTGGTCCATGGGCTGGGGCGGGGTCTGGGCGAGCTGGGCGGCGAGGGCGGCCATGGCGTCGTCCAGATCGCCCCCGGGGGTCTCGACGAGTCCGTCGGTGTACAGGGCCAGAACGGTGCCGGGCTCCAGCGGGATCTCGGTGGTGGGATAGTCCGCTTCCGGGTCGATGCCGAGCAGCAGCCCCGGCGGCACACGGAGGACCTCCGTGTGCCCGTCCGGGTGCCGCAGAACCGGCGGGGGGTGCCCAGCGCTGGCCAGGACGGCCCGGCGGTGTGCGAGGTCGAGCTGGGCGTACAGGCAGCTGACGAAGCGGCCCGGGTCCAGGTCGACCAGCCGGCGGTTGGCCTGGGCGAGCGCCTGCGCGGGCGTCGCCCCGCTGGCGGCGTGGGAGCGGATGGAGAGGCGGCAACGGCCCATGAGTGCGGCGGCGGTGACGTTGTGCCCCTGGACGTCGCCGATGACGGCGGCCGCGGTGGTGTCGTCCACCCGCACCAGGTCGTAGAAGTCGCCGCCGATGTCCATGCCGCGGACCGCGGTCAGATAACGGGCGGCCACATCCAGTCCGGGAAGGTCCGGCAGCGAGTCGGGAAGCATGGCGGCCTGCAGGGTCTGCGCCAGCTCCTTGCTGGTGTCGTACAGGCGGGCCCGTTCCAGCGCCTGTGCGATCAGTCCCGCGAGCGCGGTCAGGACGGTCCGCTGATTGCCGGAGAAGCGGTGGGGCCGGTCGAAGGCGAGCACGCACAAGCCCACCGGGCGTCCGGAGGCGATCAGCGGCAGATAGGCCCAGGCATGCAGACCGTCCTGGCGGGGGGCGAGCGGGTAGGCGCGGACCACCTCCTCGAAGGTGGCGAAGAAGTTCGGCACGCCGCCGGCGAGGGTGCCGACCGTGGCCGGGGAGGTCACTGTCGCTCCGTCGAAGAGCCCCGGGGGATAGGGGTTGTAACCCCGGCAGCCGATGAGGCGCAGCCTGCCGTCCTCGATCACGAACAGGGCCAGGGTGCCGGCGTGGAAGGCCGGCAGCATCTCGTCGGCAACCAGGTCGACCACGTCACCCACACCGACGGCCTCGGAGAGGGCGGCGGCCAGGTGCAGCACCTGATAGAGCTCGCCCAAGGGGATCGGCTCGGCCTCGGGCACCCCCGTCCCGGCGGGCGCTGCCGTGGAGGTGCGGCCGGGATCGGCCGGCACGATGCGGACGCTCACCCCGGAACCGTCGGGGTAGAGCTCGAATGCGAGCCACCGGTCCGGCGGGACCATGGCGGTGAAGAATCCCGGCTGCCGACTGACCACGGCGGCACGGAAACGGTCCTCGAAGGCCGGGTCGGTGGACCAGGGCAAGGCCTGCCAGGGGCGCCTGCCGAGCAGATCGGGGATGCTGCCGCCCAGCAGATCGGCGGCCGTGGCGCTGAGGTAGGTGAATCTGCCCTCGAGGTCGAGGGTGCAACTGCCTCCCGGCAGGCGTTCGGCGAAGTGCGCTGCGGCCTGCGCCTCGGCCGGCTCCCACGTACGGGTGGGTGGCCGGGGCAGCGTGCGCGGCAGCGCCGCGGGAGTGACCGGGCTGCCGTCGTCGGCGGCGTCCCGCAGGAACCGCCCCAGGCGCCTACAGACGGAGCCCACCAGATCGGGGTCCGGGTCGGCAAGTTCGGCGGTGTCGCAGCAGGGCCAGAACAGCAGCAGCGCGCCCCAGGCGGTGGCGCCGGTGAGGATCGGCGCCGCGGCCACCGCGAAGTGGTACGGCAGGGCGATCGCCGTGCGCGGGTAGCGACGGGCCAGCTCCTGGGGGTGGCCCAGCCACACCAGCCGTCGCTCGCGCACCGCCTCCGCTACCGGAACAGGACTCGCCAGCCCCACCCCAAGCCAGGGCGCCAGATACTCCGCGGGCATGCCGGTGGTCACCTCGAGCCGCAGCGCCTGCCCGTCGGGCGCCAGCAGGAAGACCGCTCCCGCGTGCGCGCCCGTGTCGCGCACGGCGAGGTCCAGCAGCCGGTCCAACTCCGCCCGGAGTGCCGACCTGCCGGCGTCGGGAGGGGCGGCCCCGTACGCCTGAGCGACGCCGTCGTCCCGTGCAGGGCGCATAGCACAACCGTACGTCCGGACCGGCTCCCCCTGCCCGCAGGGCGCGGCCGCCGGTCCGGCTCCTCGCCGGCCTGCCGTGGGGACAGCCGCCGCGCCGGCCCCGCCCCGGGCCGCGATGTGCAGTATTCGGGTCTCAACCAGCTCCTTTTCCCTCTTTGGGAAGAGGAGCACGAAACTTTGGAATGCGTGCACCGGGAGGCGCTGCGAGTGGCGCTGGGTTTCGACCAGGGAGCACCGCCCGAGTGGTCTCTCGTCTCCGATGCCGCCTTGGTACTGCTCCGCCATGCCGCTGTCGCAACGCCGATTCTTTTGATCGTCGACGACCTCCAGCGGATGGATGGGCGAGCGCGGCAGTGCTGGGATTCGTAGCGCGCCGGCTTCAGGGAAGCCGCCTCGGGTTCCTGGCCGCTGCCGGCAAGGAAGGCCGCGGTTACTTCGGAGGCGGCAGATATGCCGAACACGAGGTCGCGCCGTTGGACGCGCAGACGTCGCGGCTTCTGGTCGACTCACGTCATCCGGACCTTGCCGGGCCCGTCGCGGAGTGCGTGCTCACCGCCGCCCAGGGCAATCCGCTGGCTCTGGTGGAACTGCCGGCGCCGCTGAGCGGACCGCAGCGTTCGGGACTGGAGCGCCTGCCTGACCCGCTGCCTCTCAGCCGGCGTCTTGGCGAGGCTTTCGGCTCGCGTGTGGCGGACCTGCCCGGGGACACGCGTCGTCTGCTGCTGGTGGCCGCCCTGGAGGGGGCCGGCGATCTGGCGTTCTGCAGTCCGCCGCACTGAGGCTCGCTGTCGCGCGGCTCTGGCGATCTTCGAGGAACTACGTGCCCGGCCATGGGCGGACCGCGCACAACGCGTGCTCCAGGCAAGCGGATGGATGGCCAAGCGCGCCGACGGCACGGACGCCGTCAGGCTCACCCCGCAGGAACGGGAGATCGCCCACCTCGCGGCCTCGGACCTGACCGACAAGCAGATCGCCGAGCGGCTCTGTCTCTCCCCCCGCACCGTGGGGGGTCACCTGGGCAGGGCCTTCCCCAAACCGGGGATCACCTCCAGGGCCGCGCTCCGCGATGCCCCGACCACCTTGGACCGGCGGTAACCGCGGGGGCACGTCGTCCCCCATGGCCTGCATGTAGGGGCAAGGGGCCGTGCGCCACGAGGCAAGGAGCCAGAGCCGGCTCACACCTACGGTCGAAGTGTCCCAGCGGGGGTGACCGTGAGGAAGTGACGCCGATGACGGACATCGAACAGTTCGAGGAGGAGCGGGACGACGAGCGGCCGGTACGGCACCTGGCCGTCGCGGGCGTCCTGGCGTGGATTCCCGCGGTCATCGCGCTGTGCGCGCTGTGTGCGACCCTGCCGTTGTACAGCCATCCGAGCTTCGCGTGCGGCCTCGCGCCGCTGGTCACCGCGGCGGCCGTGACGGCTGTGCTGAGCCGTCTGAAGAACAGCTACCGTCACCGGGCGGCGCTGGCGCGTGCGGTGTCCGACACCGTGCAACGGGTTCTGCTGCGGCCTCTTCCCGGGCGTATCGGTGCTCTGCGGCTGGCCTCGGTCTACCGTGCCTTTGGGGGTGTGGGGCAGGTCGGCGGCGACCTTTATGCGGTCGCGCGGACGAACGGGGCGACCCGGCTGATCATCGGTGATGTGTGTGGCAAGGGCCTGCCCACGTTCGGTGACGTCGCGGCCGTGCTCGGGGCCTTCCGTGAATGGGCCCCGCGCACCGCCACCCTGGTCGAATTGTCGGCGCGTTTGGAGGAGAGCTTCCTGCGCCACCTGGCGGAGAGCGACGACACAGCACGCGCGAGGGACGAGCGCTTCGTGACGGTGCTGCTGCTGGAGGTGCCGGACGGCGAGCGGTTCGCCCGTATGGTCAACCACGGTCATCCGCCACCCATTCGGGCTCACCGGGGGTCCGTGGCCCTCGTATCGGGCTGCCCCTCACCGCCGCTGGGCCTGCACGGTCTGAGGGATATCGGCGCGATCGAGGAGCGCTTCGAACTCGCTCCGGGAGACGGGCTGTTGCTGTACACCGACGGGCTCATCGAGGCTCGCGACGCCGCTGGGCGCTGCTATCCACTCCTGGACCGTGCGACGGCATGGAGGTGGATTCGGCAGGGCGTGGCGTACCACGAATGCCTGCCGGAAGCGCTTGGGGAGATTCTCCAGGACCTCGTCGCTCACGCCGGAGCCCTGCCGGAGGACGACCTCGCGATGGTTGCGCTGACGCGGGTCGACGGGGGACCGGCTGCCACTGCGCTTCCCCGGCCGGCCGGGGAAGCACGCGGCGAAGACAGCGGATACCTGCAGAATTGATCGATTGCCGACTGTCGAGGGACCCCTGTCCGCGTTGCCGCTGACACCAACTGGGAGCTCACATGGTGCAGCGGCGGGCAGGACTGAGCGTCTGCCGCCACATGGGTGGCAGCTCGCGCCGTCGATTCATCTGGGCACGCCGGCCTTCTTGCGTAGGAAGGCCGGCGCGCCGGGCGTCCTGTGTCGCCGACGCGGTCGTGCGGTTGTATTTCTCACCAGCGGCTCGTCGCCAGAAAGCGCGATATCCCCATTGCGCACTGCGTCACTTGGCCGGCGAGTTCCTCCACCCGGTCGGTGGTCAGTCTTCGCGTCGGCCCGCCGAGGGTCACCGCGGCTATGACGGTGCCGTCCGCAGCGTAGACAGGTGCTGCCAGCGTGTTCAGGCCGAGCTCTTGCTCTTCGCTGGTGAACGTCCAGCCCTGCAGGCGAATCTGCTCCAGTTGGATTCGCAGGATTTCGGGTTCGACGACTGTCCTTGGCGTGAAGCACGTCAGCCCCTCGTCCAGTACGAGCTTGAGGGCGCTCGGTTCGTAGGCCATGAAGACCTTGCCGGCAGCACTGCCGTGCAAAGGCCGCATTTGGCCGACGTAACCGGAATGCGCAGGGGTGTGGATGGAACTCGCCCAGGCCAGTGTGACGTGGTGGCCGCCCCGGCGGATCTGCAGAGCGCAGCATTCGCCGGTGCGGTCTCGTAGCGCTTCCACTGAAGGCCTGGCCGCCCTCAGGAGGTCCGAGGCCGCGTCGGCCGAGGCCGACCACCGGATCACGCGCAGACCGACGCTGTAGAAGACGCCTTCGCGCTGCAGCAGGTTCTCGTCGACCAATGTGTGCAAGATCCCCTCCACGGTCGATGAGGGAACACCGGTCATACGGACGATTTCCCATGCGAGCAAGCGCGGAGTGTCCACGGAGAAACAGTCCAGAATCTGTGACGAGTCCCGGAGAATTTGTGCAGCGGCGTTTGCGGCCCCTGTTCGACAGGTCGTCATGTCCGCCTCCTCGTGTATCGTGGTGCCGTTACGAGGTGTTGGTCGCGAAAGTCTTCTTGCCATCGGCTCCAGTGGCTGTGCGCGACGAACCGGATCCCCGTGGTTGGGCATGGGGCCACCTGAGCTGTCGGCTCCTGGCCGGACTCGGATATGCCCCGTCCGGTCTGGGCGGCGGCCCACACCGGGATTGTGGTCACAACGCCGGAGTCCTTGTTCTCGTGGCACCTTGCCGCATATCGACCCGAGTTGCCCACATCGACCCGGAGCTCATGGTCGCGGTAGCGAGCTGGGCTCGGCGGGCCATACACCCAGGTTGCCCCCCTGCCTTCCGTATATACCCTGCAAAAAGTTCTTATAATGTTTTCTTTGGCGTGCTGCTTGGGCGGCGAGTTGTGCACGCCAGACTCCGGCGAACCTTTGACACCGGATGAGTTGTCGGGGACTGCGCAGATAGGCAAGAGGTCATGCGCCGGCAGGCAAGGAGCCGGCCAGGTCCGAACTTACGGTCAGGAGCGAGCGGCCCGACGTGTGTGGGTCCGGTGATCGTGAAGGGCGACGCAGATGACGGAGACGGAAGAGCTTGAGAACGAGTGGAGCGGCGGACGGTCGGTTCCTCATCCGACTGTGGCGGGCGTTTGCCGCGGTGCTGCCGGGACGTTGGGTGAGCCATGGCGGACTTGGTGACGCGGCTGGTGCCGGATGAGTTGTGGGTTCTGTTTCGGCGAGTGGTACCGCCCACTGAGGTGGAGCGCCCGCAGGGCGGGGGCAGGCGTCGCACGGGTGACCGCGAGACGCTGGCTGCGATCATTTTCGTGGCCACGTCCGGGTGCCCGTGGCGGCAGCTTCCGCCGGTGTTCGGCCCGGCCTGGCCCACGGTCTACCGGCGTTTCGCCCAATGGAGCGGGAATCAGGTCTGGGCCCGGCTCCACGAGGTCATGCTCCATGAGCCGGGTGCCCGAGGTGAGCTCGACTGGCCGTGCTACGCGATCGACTCGGTCGATGTCCGGGCGGCACAGGGAGCGAGTGACCGGTCCGGCTCCGACCGGCCGCCGCAGGCGCACGCCCGTCCATGAACCCGTGCCGGGCGGCGACCTCGGGGAACGCTTCGAACCGGCGGCAGGTGGGGTGCCGCCGCGCTTCCCCGGCCGGTGCTCGGCGCGGGCAACGGCTGCAGTGGTTGGGCGTTGGCGATGCCCTGATGCGGCCGATGCCCGTTGTAGAACTCCTCGAACTCCCGTAGCGCCTGCAGGAGGTGGCGCTGGTTCCAGATGACGGTGCGGTCCAGAAGTGTTTCCTTACCGCCTGCTCATGAGGGAGACGACGCGGCCCATACGGGTGCGACAGGTCAGAGGTGCGCGAGTTTCTCCGGGTTGAGGACCCTGCGGTACTCGGTGATCAGGCCGTCCTTGATCTGCACCGTGTCAACGTAGTGAACGCGGCCTTCCCGGTGGACCAGGAGGGCCGGCTCGCCGCCGGCCTCGACGATGTCGATACGGTCCGGACGCCAGGTCTCCCTGCGGGCGCGTGCGGACTTGAGGACGTCGTACGACCGGCGCGCGGCCACCGTGACCAACCAGGCCCACAGAACTGAGCCTGTGTCAGTTCGGCAAGGTGGGCACCCTGTTGCTGGGCGCACGCGGCCCCGGTCGCAAGGGCCGGCGGTGGAGCCTGTCGCTGGAGGATCGGGTTCCGCTGGTCGAGGCGTACTGGCGGGCGGCAGGTTCTTGATCTCGCAAGGAGCGAGCATATACTCGTTTCGCGTTCGGTTCCGGTGCCCGGCCCTGACGGGTGGCCCGCGCCGGCTTCAACTGCCGTGCACGCGGCACAGGTTCTCAGGTGATCTGGATATTCATGCGCGTACTCACGTCCAACGTCCCGTTGACCGGCCACTTCCTGCCACTGCTCCCGCTTCTCCCGGGCGTTTCGGAGGCAGGGGCACACTGCTGCTTCGTCTCCGCAGCCACCATGGCCAGTACCGTCGAGGCGGAGGCTTTTGAGTTCATCCCTGGCGGCCCGGCTGTGGACGAGACGATCGCCGAAGTGACCCGTCGTACCGGCCTCAACCTGCTCACCCATGGGCCACCGGCGCGCGTCGCGGGGGTCTTCGCCGGGGCGCGCGTCGACATGTCCGGTGCCCGGCACGATGACCGCCGGGATTCCGCGGGCCGCCGCCCTGAAGGTGGTGCCGGAATCGCTGTGGTGCACCACGACGGACACTCCGCCGAGCAACTCCCCGGTGGACATGAAGGTGACCGGTTCGCCCCGGCCCGGCTCGCGTTCGAAGTCGTCGGCCAGGACGCCTCCCGATGCGGCGACTTGGTGCACCTCCAGGGTGCTCAGGGACTTGAGCAGCGAGGGAAGCGCGGCTGCCGCCCCGGAGACGTGGCTGAGACTGATAAGTACACGGGGCGTGTTGTCGGGGCCCTGATGGGTTCCGGCCGCAGCGCGACGCGTGCGTGGGGTGGCAGCGCGCCGCCACGCTGCAGGCTGGAGGACAGGTGTCCAGCAGCCAGCGGCCTGCAGCTGCCGGCCGAGCCCGCGTTCACCGCGGCGGCACATCGCCAACGCGGCGAGATCGCCGCGATGCCCTCGGCTTCACAGGTGGCTGAGCATGCGACCCTTCGCGATCAGGCCGCCGCCCGTGCACAACATCCACGACACGCTCACGGGACGAACTCAGGCATGGGGACTCACCACACGTTGACGATGTGATCGCCCAGCGCATCCTCACCAGTAGACGCGGCTGATCCCGGACCGACGTCCGGGTTCCCGACAGCAGGTTCACCGCCCGACCGCCGTCTTCTCCGGCATGACAGCGCTCAGGGCTGTCATGCCTCCACGTGGGGGGCCGGCCTCAGAGCGGTGCAAGCCCAACTGTGAAGTATCCAATCTTAGCCCGGAACGGATGAGAGTCCATGACCTTTTCCTTGACTGAGCTGGACCCGCACGATCCGTATTGGAACAAGCGCGGTGCGTTCTACGTACCGTCCGGAAAGGGCCCGACGGTGTGGGCCGCGGGAGATGTTTACACGATCAAGGCCACAGGCGCGCAGACCAACGGCGGGCTGGGCTTTATCGAGGCCACGGTTCCCGCGGGCGGCGGCCCCATCGCACATGCTCACCCCGAGCAGGAAGAGACGTTCTACATCCTCGACGGCGAACTGGAGTTCCTGGACGGCGACCACGTCTTCACGGCCGTGGCAGGTGACTTCATCCACATCCCCCGAGGGGTTCGTCACCGTTTCACGAACAAGCGCAACCACGCCGCCAAGATGATCTTCATTTTCACGCCTCCTGGCCTGGAACAGGTCATCGCCGATCACGCGCTTCCCGCCAGACCCGGTGAGGCGCCGCCGTCGGTACTCGACGACGACCAACTTGCGCGATTCGACACCATGTCCCGGCTCGCGAAATCGATCGTCCTTCCTGAGCCGTCCTGATCCACGTGCCACCTCCTCCGCCCTGGTCACGACGCGTCAACGAGGGCGGATGGTCGTCGCCATGAACGGCAACATCCCCCCGAAGGCCGGCCCGGACCTCCTGGTCCGCGCCCGAGCCTCCAAGAGAACTCACCGCTATCGCACAGAGGAGAACCAAGCATGCTTGAAGGATTCGAACACGGCTACGCCGAAGTGAACGGCACCCGGCTGCACTATGTCATCGGGGGCGAGGGGGAGCCGCTCGTCATCATGGACGGATGGCCGCGCACCGTGCACGGCCTCCACAAGATCCTTCCCCTGCTGGCGAAGCGCTTCCGCGTCATCGCCGTGGAGTACCGCGGCATGGGCGAGTCGGACAAGCCCGCCGGCGGATACGACAAGAAGAACATGGCGAAGGACGTGTACGAGCTCGTTCGCGGCCTCGGCTATGAGAAGGTGAACATGGCCGGTGGGGACATCGGGGCGATGGTCGCGTACAGCTTCGCCGCGAACTACCCGCACGCCACGAAGAAGCTGGCCATCTGGGAAGGGGGACCCTTCTCCCAGATATTCATCGATTTCATCAGCCCCTTCCCCAAGCCGGAGGAGCCGAACCCGTGGTGGTACCCGCTGAGTCAGGTCGACGGCCTGCCCGTCCAGCTGCTTTCGGGCCGGTTCCGGCACATCATTGACTGGTCGACCGAGCATCTGGCGCTTCACCCGGAGCGGATCAGCGAGGAGAGCCGAGCCCTGTACGCCGCGGCGTATGACGCACCCGACGCGGTGGCCGCGGCCTTCGGCGTCTACCGGACGTTCCACCAGGACCTGGCCGACAACAACTCATACGCGCCGCTGACCATGCCGGTCCTGGGACTCGGCGGCCAGTATGTCGCCGTGGTGCAGGCGATGATGGAAGGCAAGGCCACCGACATCCGGTACGGCACCATCGAGGACAGTGGCCACTACATCGCAGAGGAGCAGCCGGAGGCGCTTGCCGTCGAGCTGGAAAAGTTCTTCGGCTGACGATCGCCCTCCTGACACGGCTGCGATACCGCCTCACCAACTTCGGGACCGAGTTCGGCGAGGCGTGCGGGCGATCGAAAGCAGGCCCGGGGCCCGGCAAGAAGGCCGGGCCCCGGCAGGGCAACGCATGCTGGCTCTTCGAAATCGGTGGGGGTTTGAGCACTGGACGGGGTTCCGCTGCGGACTCTGACTGATGGATGCCCGCAGCTCTCGTAGATCATGTTGTTGTCGAAGCAACCCCGGCAGCCAGCGCTTACGCACCCGCTGCGCGACCACCCGTCGAGCCCGTGGACACCTCGATGCCCGCTAATTTCGTTGAGCCCGCACCCTGCAATCGTGTTGGCTAGCGGCACCGGACTGTCAGTACCGCAGGTATCCGCTTGGCTGTAGCAGGGAGTCAAACGTGCAGGACATTGTCGTCGACCCCGTTGCCCACAATCGGGCAGCCTGGGACAAGTATGTCCAAGAGGGCAACGAGTGGTCGAGGCCGGTGAGTGCTGAGGATGTCGAGCGCGCCCGCAGGGGCGACTGGTCGATTGTTCTCATCGGGCGTGAGCCAGTCGACCGCTCCTGGCTGCCGACGGACCTGACCGGCAAGGACGTGTTGTGCCTGGCCTCCGGCGGTGGCCAGCAGGGTCCGATCCTCGCCGCCGCAGGGGCGCGGGTCACCGTATTCGACAACTCACCCCGCCAGCTCGGCCAGGACCAGATGGTGGCGGCGCGCGACGGACTCGAGCTGCGCACCGTCCTAGGCGACATGCGCGACCTCAGCGCCTTCGGTGACGCAACATTCGACGTCGTCTTCCATCCGGTCTCTAACCTATTCGTACCAGACTTGGCACCGGTGTGGCGTGAGTGCTTCCGCATCCTGCGACCGGGCGGAACTCTGCTCGTGGGCTTCCTCAACCCTGACGTGTACTTGTTCGACCACGAGGCGCTCGACGAGCGCGGCGAGCTGATCGTCGTGCACAAGCTGCCCTACAGCGATGTCACGCAGTACTCTGCCGAGGAACGCGCCACGAAGTTCGGCGCGGATGCCCCTCTTGAATACAGCCACACCCTCACCGACCAGATCGGCGGGCAACTCGCCGCGGGGTTCGTCCTCACCGGCTTCGCGGAAGCGCCGCACCAATCCAACGCATCCGCTCCATACATGTCGAACTATTTTGCGACGCTGGCGGTCAAGCCGGGCTGACCCAGCCGTGGGGCCGGCCGAGACGGCCGTGCCTGAATGGCCAAGTCCTTGTGCGGCAGTGCCACCGTCGGACGGGCGCCTGTTCCGGCCACAGGGCGCGCGACGTTCCCTGCGGGGCGTGGCAGGACCCGGCAGCCGCCACGCCCCACCCCGTTCCGCAGAGGTTTCCCCGTCCGGTGGAGCGCCAGGTTCCTCGGCAAGCAACACCCCGAATTTTCTGAACAACAGTCCGTGATGGAACTCGTTGCGCCCGAGGTCGAATGTGAAAAGGTGAACGACAATGATGGAATTCTGCGATTCCATTGTCCGGACCAGGATTTCCGTCGGGCGTGGGAGTGTCTCCGGGGGCTGACCACCGAGAGGTGGTGAGCGCCGCGCTGCGGCGGAAGTACCCACCGTGAACGTGCTCATCTGGTGCCCTGGCAAGCAGGCTGGCCGCCGTTGGGCGAGTATGGATTGCGAATCTTCCGGAAAGCGGCTTGCCGGGTTTATTCCGCGGGCCATCTGAGATATCATTTCTGACCGTGGCGGGTACCAGTCGGAGCGGAGTTCCTGCCGGGATCGGTCTTGATGAGACAGCGGCATCGCCATGATCTGGGAAATACTGGTCCTGGGTTTCGTACTCAGTCTCGACAATTTCCGGGTATCGATCGCGCTCGGCACCGTCCCATTCGGTCTGAAGCGCGCGGTGCAGGTTGCGCTGACCTTCGGGCTGTGGGACGCGATCATGCCCCTGGTCGGGCTGTTGATCGGTCGCCGGATCGGTCAGTCCGTCGGGGACGTCGCCGACTTGGTGGGCGCGGCTGCGCTCGGCGGCTACGGTCTCTACCTGGTCATCTCGGCCCTTCGGAACCCCGAGCCGGATGAGTTGTACCACCCGTGGGCGCTGTTCGGCATTCCGTTGACACTCAGCCTGGACAACCTCTTCGCCGGGGCGAGCCTGGGGGTCCTGGGACTCTCGCCCTGGTTCTCGGCCGCCGTCTTCGGAGTCATGACGGCGGTGATGTCGCTGGTCGGGCTGCGACTCGGACGGGCCGCGGCGCGCTTCATCCGGATCCGCTCGGACCTCCTGAGCGGGGTCACCTTGATCATCGCCGCTGTGGCGCTGCCGTTGTGGCTCGGTGGCTAGTCCGCTCCACCCGGGAGGCGGACCGGCCGGCGAAACCCGTGCGGGCGGGGAGTCAGCGGACGATTGCCGGCCCGCGAGCCGGCGTTGGCGGCCCCGACCGCCTGGGCGACCAGGTCGTGGTCGGGCGACAGGTAGCAGACCGGGTCGGTGCGGGCGGCGTCGCCAGTGAGCAGGAAGGCCTGGCAGCGGCACCCGCCGAAGTCCAGCTCCCGGCGGGCGCAGCTCCGGCAGGGTTCCGGCATCCAGTCGGTCCCCCGGAACGCGGTCATCACCGGGGACTCGGCCCAGATCCGCTCCAGCGGCTCCTCCCGTACGCTGGCCCGCGGAAGCGGCAGGGACTGGGCGGCCGGGCAGGGCAGGACGTCCCCGTTGGGCGTCACGGTCAGCTGCCGGGAGGCCCAGCCGCCCATGCAGGGCTTCGGGTAGCGGCTGTAGTAGTCGGGGATGACGTAGATGACGTCCATGCGGTCCCGCAACCGCTCCCGGGCGGCCCGCACGACGACCTCGGCCGCCTCGAGCTGGGCCCGGCTCGGCAGCAGCGCGTCACGGTTTCGCCAGGCCCAGCCGTAGTACTGGGTGTTGGCCAGCTCCACCCGGTCGGCGCCCACCTCCTCGGCCAGCCCGAGCACGTCGGCGACGTGATCGATGTTGTACCGGTGGAGCACCACGTTCACGGTCAGTGGCCAGCCCAGCTCCTTGACCACGCCCATCGCCTCGATCTTGCGCTGGAAGGACGGGACCCCGGCGATCCGGTCGGACATGGCGGGCTCGTGGGCCTGGATGCTGATCTGCACGTGGTCCAGGCCGGCGGCCCGCAGCTGCTCGGCCTTTCGACGGGACAGCCCGAGGGCGCTGGTGATGAGGTTGGTGTAGAGGCCCAGGTCGTGGGCGTGCGCCACGATCTCCACCAGGTCGCGCCGCAGCAGCGGTTCCCCGCCGGACAGGTGGCACTGCAGCACCCCCAGGTCACCGGCCTCGGTCAGCACCCGCCGCCACTCGTCGGTGGCCAGCTCGTCCCGGTAGTCGGCCATGTTCAGTGGGTTGGAGCAGTACGCGCAGGCCAGCGGGCAGCGGTAGGTGAGCTCGGCGAGCAACCCGAACGGGCTATCCATCGTCGAGCTCCATCCAGCGCCGGGCGACGAGCCGGGTCAAGAACTGGCGCACCTCGTCCGCGGGGACGGTCCGGTAGCGGGCTCCCAGCTCGGCCACGATCTCGGCCACGGTGTGCTGACCGTCGCACAGTTCGAGGATGGCCGCGCCGCTGCCGTTCAGAACCACCACCGTCTCGGGGTGCAGCAGGACCTTGCGCTGCCTGGTCCGGCAGAAGGTCAGGCGGACATGGCGCGACAACCGGGGCCGGTCCGAGCCGGACACCGCGACGCCGGGTCCGGTCCTGGTTCCGCTCCGGGGCGTTCCGGTATGGGTCGGGTTCATGGTGGTCACTCCCGGTAGGCCTGGTCGATGGCGTCCATCAGGCTCCACAGGACGTCGCACTTGAACGACAGGGCGTCGACGGCGCGCGCTTGGGACTCGGTGGAGAGGCAGTGCGCGGTGACCACTTCGAGCGCGTGCTCGCAGTCGCGGGGAGCCTGTTCCAGGCGGGTGCGGAAGTAGGCGAGACCCTCGGGGTCGATCCACGGGTACCAGCGCTCGAATGCGGCCAGCCGCGCAGCCATCAGGTCGGGTGCGAACAGCTCGGTGAGCGAGGACGCCACCGCCTCCACCCACGGGCGGCTCCGGGCGAAGTTCACGTAGGCGTCGACGGCGAACCGCACCCCGGGTACCAGGTGCCGGTGGTCCAGGACCTCCTCGCGGGTCAGCCCGGCGGCCTCGCCGAGGCGCAGCCAAGCCTCGATGCCGCCCTCGCCGGCGGCGGTGCCGTCGTGGTCCACGATCCGCCGGATCCAGCGGCGGCGGACCTCGAGGTCGGGGCAGTTGGAAAGGATCGCGGCGTCCTTGCGGGGGATGTTCTCCTGGTAGTAGAAGCGGTTGGCCACCCAGCCTCGGATCTGGCGATCGCTCAGCCGGCCCGCGTTCATCCGGACGTGGAACGGGTGCTGGTCGTGGTATCGCCGCGAGTGGGCCCTCAACGTCTCGACGAAGCCGTCGGCGCCGGTTCTCGTGGTTGCTGTCGTCACGGCTCTACACCTGGACCTCGAGGCCGTCCATGGCCACTTCCACGCCGCTCTCCTGCAAGGTACGCCGCTCGGGTGTGTCCTCCAGCAGGATCGGGTTGGTGTTGTTGATGTGCACGTAGATCGTCCGCCCCGCGCCCAGCGACGGGAGTTGCGCGAGGCTGCCGTCCGGGCCGTCGACGGGCAGGTGGCCCATCTCCCGGGCCGTCTTGCCGGCCAGCCCGAGCCGCACGAGCTCGTCGTCGCGCCAGCAGGTCCCGTCGATCAGCAGGCATCCGCAGCCCTCGATCTCCGCGCGCAGCGCCGGTGTCAGCGATTGCACCGCCGGCAGGTAGACGAGCGTCCCCCCGCCGCGCTCGTCCGTCAGCCGGTAGCCGACGACGCGGCCCTGGTCCGCCTCGGCTCCGAACCGGGCGCGTTTGGCGGTGGGCACGTCGAACGCGCGGCAGGACAGTCCGTCCGCCAGGGCCAGGTCGGTGCCGGGCATCACCGCCCGCCACTCGACGGGGCAGTAGCGCTCGAGCGTGCGCAGGATTCCCGAGCCGTCACACAGGGTCTTGTGCGCCGCCGGTGTGGTGTACACCCGCAGGGCGCGGGCCTCGCGCAACAGAAGCAGGCCCAGTGTGTGGTCCAGTTCGGCGTCGGTGAGCAGCACCGCCTCCAGCGGCGTCGTCCGGTCGCCTCGCGGGTGCAGGCCCGGGAAGGCCTCGAACTGGGCGCGGAGGTCGGGTGAGGCGTTGACGAGGAACCACCGGCGGCGGTCGGCGGTGACGGCGATCGACGACTGGGTGCGCGGGGAGCAGGCCCCGGAGCGGACCGCGGCGCACACCGGGCAGCCGCAGTTCCACTGCGGGGAGCCGCCCCCCGCCGCTGAGCCCAGCACTCGCACCAACACGCCGGCACTCCGTTCGTCGAAGGTCCGGGTCCGTCGACGGCCCGGCCGTCTGTGGGTGTCCGAAAGCCGCAGCGGGGGCGCCGGACGTGGTCCGGCGTGCCCCGCGTCGGCTAGTCCTCCAGCCGGGCGACGTACATCGTCACCTCGGCCGCGACTGCGATCTCCTCGAACTCGGGTGTCTCCCACACAGCGAGCTGGGATTCCATGAATCCACCTCCTCTCTGCCCGGATACGGCAGGCTCCGGTCGCGCGCTACGACCATTCGGGGAGGGCGAAGGTGATCAGGGCGCTTCCGTGCCCCGCGCCGAGCATGCCGGGGAGGAATCCCTCGGCCCACCCGCCCCAACCGACCGGCACGGCGATGTACTGCCTGTCGTCGACCATGTAGGTGGTCGGGCTGCTGTGGTGGCCGCTTCCGCACTGGAACTGCCACAGCCCCTGTCCGGTGCGCGCGTCGAGCGCGTTGAACTCGCCGGAGGGCTCACCGGCGAACACCAGGTCACCGCCGGTGGCCAGAACCGAGGCGCACATCGGGAGTTCGTTGCGCCAGCGCCACTTCTCCTCGCCGGCGGCGTCGAACGCGCTGATGGACCCCGCCATGTCCTCGATGTCCACCTGAACGCCCGCGCCCCAGTACGGGATGCTCTCCTTGAACTCCCGGCGCCGCCGGGTGGCCGTGGCGCCGGTGTCCTGGACGGGCACGTAGAAGAGCTCGGACTTCGGGCTGTAGGCCGCATGGGTCCATTCCTTGGCGCCGGCCGGACCCGGGTAGAAGTGGACGGGTTCTCCTTCCTTGTCCGGGTACAACTTGGCCGTCACCCGGCCGTCCCTCGTGATGGCACCCCATGTGATGCGGTCCACGTAGGGGGTGATCCCGACCCTCGCGCCGTTCGTGCGGTCGAGCACGAAGAAGTAGCCGTTCTTGTCGAAGTGCCCGAGCAGTTTGCGCCCGTCCTGCTCGAACAGGATGCACTCGGCGATGCTGTCGTAGTCCCACACGTCGTGCGGGGTGCACTGGTAGTGCCAGCGGATCTGACCGCTGTCGACGTCGACGGCGATGACGCAGTCGGTGAAGAGGTTGTCGCCCTCGCGGACAGCTCCGTCGAAGTCGGGCGCCGGGTTGCCGGTGCCGACGTACAGCAGGTTCGTCTCGGGGTCGAAGGTGCCGGTGACCCAGCAGTTCGCCCCACCGCGCGCCCAGGCCTCGCCGGTGGCGGGCCAGGTCTCCGAGCCCGGCTCCCCGGGCTTGGGCACCGTGTAGCACCGCCACTGGTGCTCGCCGGTCTCGAGGTCGAACGCGTCGAGGTGGCCGCGTACGCCGAACTCGCCGCCGGAACTGCCGACGATGCACATGTTCTTCACGATCAGCGGGGCGAGTGTGGCGCTCTCGCCGGCCCGGACATCACCGTAGGTCTTGTCCCAGACCCGCTTGCCGGTGGTGGCGTCGAGTGCGAGCAGGCGGGCGTTCGGCGTGACGGAGAAGACCTTCCCCTGTGCCACGGCGACCCCGCGGTTCACGTTCCCGCAGCACAAGGACACGTCGAAGGGGACCGCGTGCTTGTACCGCCAGATCTCCACACCGGTCTTCGCGTCGAGGGCCCAGACCCAGCCGTCCCAGCCGGAGAGGAACATGACCCCGTCGACGACGATCGGGGCGGCCTCGAACGAGTAGGTCGACGCGCCCGCGATCAGGCCGGTCGTGCCGGCCTGGAAGACCCATGCGGGGACGACGTGCTTGACGCTTTCCGTGTTGATCTGGTCCAGCGGGCTGTACCGCTGCCCGTTGTAGGCGCCGTAGTAGGTGAGCCAGTTGTGTGGTTCCTCGCGGGCGTTGAGTATGCGCTGGTAGTCGACGTCGGCCACCACCGGCGGCGCTACGTCGCCGCCCGCGACCTTGCCGCTCAGCAACCCCTGGTCGACGGCCTCACCCGCGTCCACGTAGTCGACGGACATCTGCTCCTCCTCCTTCTTCCTACGGGCGTGGTTGCTCGGGGCGGTCGAGGCGAGCCTCCGGCGGAGCGTCTCCCAGGACGACGATGGCCCCGGTCAACCCCCGGCCCTCGTCGTTGCCCGTGGGCGAGCAGTACCAGTAGTAGCCCGGTCCGTCGAGGTTGAGGGTCGCCCGTCCACGCGAATGGTTCACCAACCAGATGAACTTCCGGTCGCCGTTGCTCGGCAGGAGCGCGCAGTGCGTGTTGAGATCGTCATTGAGGAGCTCGAGCTCGATATCGCCTCCATGAGGCATGACCAGAATAGAGGGATCCCAGGTCAGCTCATCCGGGTGGATCCGAATGGTGGCCTGCATGGTGCCGTCCGGTTTCTCGGCGGCATACCCGATGCTCCCGGTTCCCAGCACCTGACCCAGCGCTGCTTTGTTCTGTTCGGCCAACCCGATCTTGTCCAGCAGGTCGGATCGCTCCTGCATGGTCGTCATCCGGGCTTCACTCTCCTCATGCCGAATAGCTGTTTCCATTTCGCGGCGGCCGCGCTGACGGCGGTGCATCGCGACCGGTCGCAGACCTTCCTCCGAAAATTCTCCGAATTGACGCCGAATTCATTGCTGTCATGTCGGCGGCCGGCGTCCGGCTGCAATCGGTGGTCAAGGGGCGCGTCGCGCCGGATTGAATCACGTTGAAAAGCGGAGAATTCGCTACCCAATAAGCACGCTACGCCGGATGAATCACACCGACAAGGGTGGGCGCGAGTGCGGGCCGGCTCGTGCCGTTCGTCCGCGACCGGCTACCGTTCGTCCCCGATATGCCACCGCTGGGATCAAGCGAGGTCGTACCGATCGAGGCTCATGACCCTGTCCCACGCGGCGACGAAGTCCTTCACGAACTTCTCCCGTCCGTCGTCGCTCGCGTAGACCTCCGCGACGGCACGCAGTTCGGAGTTCGAGCCGAAGACGAGGTCGACGCGGCTGCCGGTCCACCTGACCTCGCCGGTGGCCCGGTCGCGCCCCACGAAGGTTTCGGCGGCCGCGGATGCCGGTTCCCATTCCGTGCCCGTGTCGAGCAGGTTCACGAAGAAGTCGTTGGTCAGCGACCCGGGCTCCGAGGTGAAGACGCCGAGCGGCGACTGCCGGTGGTTGGCACCGAGCACCCGCAGGCCACCCACCAGGACGGTCATCTCGGGCGCGCTCAGGTTCAGCAGGTTCGCGCGGTCGACCAGCAGGTGCTCCGACGGCACCGGGTTGCCCTTGCCGCGGTAGTTGCGGAACCCGTCCGCGGTCGGCTCGAGGGGAGCGAAGGACTCCGCATCGGTCCACTCCTGCGTGGCGTCCGTGCGTCCCGGAACGAAGGGGACCCGGAGGTCGTAGCCGGCGGTCTCGGCGGCCCGCTCGACGGCGGCGGCCCCGCCGAGCACGATGAGGTCGGCCAGGGAGATCTTCTTGTCCCCGGTCTGGGAGGTGTTGAAGGACTCCTGGATCCCCTCCAGGGTGCGCAGCACCTGTGCCAGCGTGTCGGGGTCGTTGACCTCCCATCCTCGCTGCGGCTCGAGGCGGATGCGCGCGCCGTTCGCCCCGCCGCGCTTGTCGCTGACGCGGAACGTCGAGGCCGACGCCCACGCGGTCGATACGAGCTGGGAGACCGACAGCCCGCAGGCGAGGACCTGGCTCTTGAGCGCGGCGATGTCCGCCGCCCCGACGAGCTCGTGGTCCACGGCGGGGACCGGGTCCTGCCAGAGCAGCGCCTCCTGGGGGACCAGCGGTCCGAGGTAGCGCTGGACCGGGCCCATGTCGAGATGTGTCAGCTTGAACCAGACCCGGGCGAACGCGTCCGCGAGCTGGTCCGGGTTCTCCAGGAAGCGGCGCGAGATCGACTCGTAGACCGGGTCCATCCGCAGCGCGAGGTCCGTCGTCAGTATGGTCGGGGCGTGTGTCGTCGACGGGTCGTGGGCATCCGGCACGGTGCCGGCCCCGCCGCCGTCTTCCGGGATCCACTGCCACAGACCCGCGGGGCTCAGCTCCAGATCCCACTCGTAGCCGAACAGGGTCTCGAGGAAGCTGTTGTCCCATCGCGTCGGGGTGGGTGTCCACGTACCCTCAAGCCCGCTGGAGATGGTGTCCGGGCCCTTACCGGTGCCGTAGCTGTTCCGCCAGCCCAGACCCTGTTCCTCGAGGGGCGCTCCCTCGGGCTCGGGGCCGAGGTAGGCGTCCGGGGCGGCCGCGCCGTGGGTCTTGCCGAACGTGTGGCCGCCCGCGATCAGCGCGACGGTCTCCTCGTCGTTCATCCCCATGCGCCGGGACGTCTCGCGGATGTCCCGGGCCGAGGTGAGCGGGTCCGGGACGGTGTTCGGTCCCTCCGGGTTGACGTAAATGAGGCCCATCTGGTCGGCGGCCAGAGGGCTCTGCAGCTCCCGGACGCCACCATGGCGCTCGTCGCCGAGCCAGGCGTGCTCGGGACCCCAGTAGATGTCCTCGTCGGGTTCCCAGACGTCGGCCCGGCCGCCGGCAAAGCCGAAGGTCGTGAAGCCCATCGTCTCCAGGGCGCGGTTGCCCGCGAAGATCATCAGGTCGGCCCAGGAGATCTTGCGGCCGTACTTCTTCTTCACCGGCCAGAGCAGTCGGCGCGCCTTGTCCAGGTTGCGATTGTCCGGCCAGCTGTTCAGCGGCGCGAAACGCTGCATACCGGCGCCCGCGCCACCTCGGCCGTCGTCGATGCGGTACGTCCCTGCGCAATGCCACACCATCCGGACCACGAGCGGCCCGTAATGGCCGAAGTCGGCCGGCCACCAGTCCTGCGACGTCGTCAGCACCCGGTCGACGTCCCGCGCCAGGTCGTCGAGGTCGAGCGTCCGGAACTCCGCGGCATAGTCGAAGTCCCCTCCCATGGGGTCGGCCACGGCGGGGTGTTTCCGGAGGATCGTCAGATCGAGCCGGTGCGGCCACCAGTCGCGGTTGCTCGCGCCCGCAGTCGGATGGCCGCGGTGCCCGGCCGAGACGGAGAGGCCGAGGCCGCCCGCGCCTCCGACGTTCATCTCGCCGCCAACGGCGTCCGCACTGCCAGACACGGGAACTTCCTTCCGACAACAGAGTTGTCCTGCCGCAGTCAGATGTCCAGCGCGCGGCGCACGGCCGGCGCGTTCCGCCGGGAAACCGGCACCATCTCGTTCGTCCGGTCATCCATGACCAACGACAGCTCGCCCTTGAGCCCGCGCTCGATCTCCCGGATGCGGCTCAGGTTGACCACATACCGGCGGTGCACCCGCAGGAAGCCGACATCCGCCAGCTCGCCTTCGAGCTTGTCCAGGCTCAAAGAGGCGGCTCGCAATCGCCCCTGATCGGTGGAGAGCCACACGTCGTTTCCCCGCGACTCAGCGAAGGAGACTTCCGGCAGTTGCAGCAGCACCATCCGGTTGCCGCGCATCGCGACCAGCCGGCGCGGCTGCATCCGAGGGTGCGCCGACATCTCCGCCGGGGACAGCTGCGCCCCGTCGGACGCACCGAACGAGACCAGGTTCCCGATGAGGTGTCCGGATGAGAAGACGGGTCGGATGCTGATCGATGTGGGCTCGTCGGCGAGGTGGGCGAAGATCTGTGTCGAGCCGACCCAGTCAGGATTGTGGGCTGCCTGCCTGGCGGCAAACCGGGCTGCTGTGATCAATTCCGGCAGCCCGGGGTTCCAACGCAGCGTGGGGTCGACCGCCGGAGTGCATGCCGGGACCCCCAGGAGCACGCTTGCCATGTCGTCGGCGATCACCACCTTGCCCGCGGTGTCCACCGCCGCCAGCGCCGCACTGGAGCGTGCCCTGGCCTGGGTGTAGGCCGCGACCAACTCGGCTCCGCTGTCCCGGGCGCGCCTCTTCAGCGGGTACTGGGTCATGGTGACCGCGTTCGCCAGCCAGCTTTCCGCGGATGCGGGAAGCCGGGTGCGCCAGCAGGAGATGTTCAGGACCGCGATCGGTTCCCTGGTCACCACGTCCCGCACCGCGATACCCGCGCAGGCCCAGTTGTGGAACGCCTGGCACCAGTGCTCCGCGCCCCTGATCGGTACCGGCCCGTGCGCCTCGAGCGCCGTGCCCATGCCGTTGGTGCCGACCGCGCACTCGGACCAGCAGAACCAGGGCGCCAAATTGCAGTCGGCGGCTCTGGCGAGCGTGCCTTGATCACCCCATTCGGCCAGGATCCGGCCGGTGGCATCGGTGACGGTGATGACGCCACCGAGGCTGCCCACTTCGTGTGCCACGGAGGCGGCACGAAAGCCCAGCTCAGGGAGGACGACGTCGTGCTCGGGCGTATGGTCCAGCTCCGCGACGGCCAGCGGAGCCTGTGTGAGGTGAGGATCGACCCGGTATTGCTCTCGGCAGCGATGCCAGGAGATCGCCACCAGGGGCCGGACACCCGGGACGTGATCATCACCCTGCACGAACCGTTCCCACGCCGCGAGCACGGTGCCGCCGCCCGGGTTCGCCGGGATGGGCTCAAGCCGATGTACATCCCTCATGGTTCAGAACCGCCCTTGGTTCATCCCCAGCGCCCGACGGCGTACGCAAGCTCCGCGCCGATCGCCGCTCGTCGCGGCGGGCCCTGCAGCGGACCGGGCACTGTGTCGCGCGTCTTCCTGCTTCGCCACCCGTTCCAGGCTGTGTCACAGACCTGCACTGTCCACCGTAGTACCGCAGGCCGCGTGTGGGCGGTGCGGCGTTGACTCTGCCCCGCCTCCCGCCGCACCGGACCCCGGTCCGCCCCGGGGCTGCCTGTGGCGGGCGGCAGAGGCCTCTCTTGGTACGAAGGCCGTCCTAATGGAACAATTTTTCCCAAATGGGACTTATCGCCTTGCAGAGCAATCTCAGGGCGGGAGCCGTCGCAAGGTCCCGCTCCCGGCCTTTGGAGGGGACTGCGTGCAACCGGTTCGGCTGAGCGGAAGCTTCGTCTTCCTGCTTCTCAGCGTGGTGCTGGTGTCGGGCGTGCGACTGGCGTTGGCAGCCGCTGACCTGCACGTCATGGGGATAGCGGAGTACGCCGTGCTGATCCCGGTTGTGGCCAGTGCACTGCTGTCGGTGCGGCAGACCATGATCGTCGGGTTGTTCAACCTGGCCGCTGCCATCGGGCTCTACGGAGTCCTCCTTCGGGACATGGGACGGGCCAACCAGGTCACCGTCATCACGGCACTGGCGATGGCGCTGGTCATCAGCCTGGCCGTCTGCCGTATCCGCATTGCGGGGGAGTGGCGCGTCAGGCGGCTCATGATCGCGCGCGAGCGGCTCGCGCTGCTCAGCGAGGCCACCAGTCGCGTGGGAAGTACCCTCGATTCGGCTCGAACCGCTGAGGAGTTGGCCGAGGTCGCAGTGCACCGCTTCGCAGACCGGGCCACCGTGGACCTCTTCGAGAGCGTCCTCCAGGGCGAGGAACCCGTCCTGGAAGCCGGCATGGGCGACCTCACGCTGCGCCGCGCGGCCCAGTCGGGCCCGGCCGTATCCCCGGGGGATGCGCGGCCGGGGGAGAGCGTCCTCTACCGGGAGGGCGCGGCACCGACCTTGGGGCTGATCACGGGCGAGCCCAGGTTGCTGGAGATCGCCGGGACCGCCGGTGTCGCCCCCGGGATTGCCGGTCCGGGTGAAGCTGACGCGCACGGGCCGTACTCCGCCCTGGCGATCCCCCTTCGCGCGCGCGGCGTGACCCTCGGTGCCGCGCTGTTCACCCGCTCCAGGGACCGGGAGCCCTTCGATGCCGACGACCTGCTCCTGGCGCAGGAGATCGGGGCGCGCGCCGCGGTGTGCCTGGACAACGCCCGCCGCTTCACCCGCGAGCACAACATCTCCCTCGCGCTTCAGCGAAGCCTTCTGCCGCAGGTCGCGTCCAGGCAGCCGGCGGTGGAAGCGGCCACGCGCTACATGCCCGCGGGCCTGTGCGCGGGCGTGGGTGGCGACTGGTACGACGTCATCCCGCTCTCGGGGGCACGAGTCGCGCTGGTGGTGGGCGACGTCGTCGGCCACGGCGTCCACGCCTCGGCACGGATGGGTCGGCTGCGTGCCGCCGTACGGACCCTCGCCGACATCGACCTGCCGCCCGACGAACTGCTGACCCACCTCGACGATGTCGTCACCCCGTACCGGATGGCGGACATCGGCGACGCCCAGGACACCGGCCGTGACACCGGACCGGGCGCCGGTGAGATCGTGGCGACGTGTCTCTACATGATCTACGACCCCGTCTCACGCCGCTGCACGGCCGCCCGGGCCGGCCATCCGCCACCCGCTGTCATTCGGCCGGGATCGAACGCCGAGTACCTCGACATCCCCGCCGGGCCTCCGCTGGGTGTGGGCGGACTGCCCTTCGAGACGGCCGAAGTGGAACTGCCCGCAGGCACCCGGCTCGCCTTGTACACCGACGGCCTCATCGAGTCCCCCGAACACAGCCTTGACGAAGGACTCGAGCACCTCCAGAAGGCCCTGTCCGAGCCGATCCCCTCTCTGGAGGACATGTGCGACCACATCCTGGGCACGATGGTCGGTGAGGGGTCCCGGGACGACGTCGCCCTGGTCGTGGCGCGCACCCGGGAACTCGACGGCACGCATGCCGCCGCGTGGAACCTGACGGACGATCTCGCCGACGTCGCCCGTGCCCGCGACCTCGTCTCGTCGCGGCTCGCAGGCTGGGACCTGGGTGAATTGGCGTTCACCACGGAACTGGTCATCAGCGAGCTGGTCACCAATGCCATCCGCTACGGCTCGGGCCCCGTGCAACTGCGCCTCATCCGCGAGGGCGCCTTGATCTGCGAGGTGTCCGACGGCAGCAACACCGCCCCCCATTTGCGTCGAGCCCGGATGTTCGACGAGGGCGGGCGTGGGCTGTTCATCGTCGCGCAGCTCGCGGAACGCTGGGGCACCAGGCAACGGCCCGATGGGAAGACCATTTGGGCCGAACTCGCCCTCCCGCACGCGTACGCCCACGAGACCGCGGGGTGAGTCGGTGCGCGGCGGTCGCCCACTCTGTCCGCGGGCACCGGGGACGGTCCCCTGGGGGCCCGCTCGGGCCGTGCCGGGTCAGGCGGATCGCGCTTCTGGTCGGCTGCCCGGCGATGAGCAGCTCGGGCGATCCGGCCTGAGGAGCTACTGACCGCAGGTGCCACTCGTGCACGACTGAAGCCGGCCGGCAGCCGCGCAATTTGCCCAAGCCGCCGGGACGAGGGGCGCCGTGCCGCGCCCCACCCGTCTCCTTGCGCTCCTTGCCGCCAAGCAAATAGGAGCATATGCTCGTAATGGCCGCCGAGTCCGCGGCCGTCCGCTGCCGCCGTGACCGCACGGCTGTCGGTCATGCATCAGGAATCGAAGGGACGTCCGACATGAGTGATCTCGTCACCGCTGCCATCGAGGCGCACGGGGGCTTGGCACGCTACAACCGGTTCAGTTCGGTCACCGCGCATCTCCGCGTCGGAGGTTCGCTGTGGGGACTGAAGGGGCAGGAGGGGATTTTGAGTCATACGGCTGTCTGGCTCGACCTGCACCAGCAGCGTGTGAGTCACTATCCCTTCACCGCACCCCACCTGCGGACGTCTCTTACCCCGCAGCGAGTGGGCGTCGAGAGCTTCGCGGGGGAGGTGACGGCCGAGCGATTCGACCCTCGCGCCTCGTTCCCGGCCGACGTGCGTGCTGCCTGGGACGATCTGCAGGTTGCCTACTTCGCCGGGTATGCGATGTGGACGTACCTGACGGCCCCGTTCACGTTCGCCTCGCCAGGATTTCGGGCTGTGGAACTGTCTCCCGTCATGGAGGAGGGGGAGACGTGGAGGCGCCTGAAGGTCACTTTCCCCGACCACATCGCGACGCATTGCAGGGACCAGATCTTCTACTTCGACTCGGACGGGCTGCTGCGGAGGCATGACTACACGCCCGAGGTCATCAACGCCGGGCCTGCCGCACACTACGTTGCCGAGTACAAGGAGTTCGACGGGATCATGGTGCCGACCCGGCGGCGCGTCTACCGGCGCGGAGAGGACGGCGCGGTGTCCCGGGACGTGGAACTCGTCACCATCGACGTCGAGAGCGCCCTGTTCATCTGACACGTACCCCGCGTCCCGACGACGCTGCCTGCGCGAGGTGCTCCTGCGCACGGACAGCCTGACCGGGTGCCGCCGGAGCCCGATCGATCTGCGGCGTTCAGGCGCCTGCCGACGGGACCGCGCCACCGCCCCGTGACGGCGATCTGTGCGCCCTACGGACGCCGCGCAGCGCCGCAGCTGTGCCGCGAGCGTGCATCCGACCGTACGGGGAACCCCTGCCTCCGACCGTTGGCGCCATGCCGTGCACCGGCAGCCCCGCGAGGCCGCACACCGTAGGGGCGCCCATACGGTGTGCGGCCTGGCGGGGTTCTGCGTCTCCTTCGGCGTGCACCTCGCCGGCTTCTTCCATGCCGAACGCCCGCGGCCTGAGCGAGCTGCTCCACCTGCGGTACCGCTGACCCTCACCACCGGTTTCTCCGCGGTCTCCGGCAGGGTCGCCGCCGTCATCGCAGGGCCCGTGCCCGGTGCTGTGCCCGGACCCTTCCGTTGGTCTTCACTCGTGCCCTGCCGCGGTCGGCGACCGCGTTCACCGCCAGGTACCCCGGTCGGGTAAGTGTGCCGGCGGCGACCCTGCTGCCGTTCACCGGCGGCGCCACCATCGGCCCTCATGTCCGGCTCGGGCAGCGGGGGCTGAGTGGGGGCTGCCGTCGACCTGACCTACCGCCGGTGCCCGCGCGCTCACTCCCTGGACGCGCTAGCCCTTTCGGGTCGGGGCTGCGACGCTCGTTGCGGTGAGCTGCCGGCTGCCGCCGCGGCCTTGCGGCTGCCCCTGAGACGAGCGGCTGCGGCCGCTGATCAGCGCTGCAACGACCCTGCCGTGATCGGGTGCCCGATCCTGTCCTGTCGTGCCGAGCTCAACGGGATGCGCCCCTGCCCCCAGGGAATGGGCCAGGCCACCACAACGCACCGTGCAACTGGTGCAGGTGCTGTGGAAGGCCACGTGTTCACCCGGATCGGCGATCCGGGTGAACACGTGGAAGAGGCCGCTTCCTCCGCCCGGTCAGGATCGGGGTCTACCCGGTCTTCCTCTTCCCCCGTGGACGCTCCCCGGGGCGATCGCGCAATGCGGAGCAGACCCCGGCCGGGGCGGCGTCGAGCGCGAGGCGGTCGGGCTCGGCACGACTGCCTATCGGCGTGTCCTGGAGCTGGTGGTGGCGCGGTAGGGGGCGAGGAACGGGATGAGTGCCGCCAGCAGATCCTGAGGGGCCTCCTCGGCGACCCAGTGGCCGCTGCCGGGGATGACCAGGGACTGAACGTCGTCGGCCGCGAGCTTCATCGTGGTCGTGACCCCCTGTCCGACGCTTTCGGCTCCACCGATCGCGAGGACGGGGATGGTCAGGTGTCGCTTCACACGTTCGGCGTTCTGCACGAACGTGGTGTCGAGGTCGCGGTACCAGCCGAAGCTGCCTCCCAGGGCGTGGCGATGAGAGGTGAGGGACTCTACGTAGTACTGGACGGCGTAGGCCGGCAGCTTTCGCGCGGCCTTCGTGTCGAGCTGCCAGCCGAAGTAGACGTCTTCCCGGCCCTCGACGAGAAGCTCGTTGACGTCGTCGAGCCGGTTGAAGGGGAAGTGCCAGAGCATGTTGTTGGCCGCGGCCGGGCCGAGGAGGGGCGGTGAAGCCGTCACACCGGGAATGATGGCTTCCGCCACGGCGAGCCGGTCGACGCGGTGACGGTGGTCGGCCGCGAGCGCGTAGCCGATCGGCATGCCGGTGTCATGGCCGACCACGGCGAACCGTTCGTGCCCCAGGGTGTCCATCAGTGCGGCCAGATCGTTCGCAAGGGTGGCGGTGTCGTAGCCGTCGCGGGGCTTGTCGGTCAGCCCGATGCCGCGCTGGTCCACGGCGATGACCGTGTAGTTCCGCGCGAGCACCGGCATGATCATGCGCCAGGCGTACCAGTTCTGCGGCCAGCCGTGTATCAGGAGCAGGGGCGGCCCGTCGCCGCCGATGACGGCGTGCTGACGTATTCCACCGGCATGGATGAGCCGGCTTGCGAATGTCTGCCGAAACCCCGCGGGGAGCCATGGGACGCCGGATACCGAGCCGAAGTCCCTCGGCGTCTGCCGGGGAGTGGCAGCGGCGGGCAGAGCCGAAGCACCGGTGAGTGCGACACCGGCGGCGACAGCGGCCGCGCCGCCGACAAAGGCGCGGCGGGAAACCCGGGATGAGGGCTGGTCCTCGTGTGACGGCGGCGTAGCGGCCGGATCTGACGGGTTGCGCGGTTCGATGGGGGGCGTGTTCATGCCCGGTTCCTTTCGTGATGTTGCTCCGGGTGCAGCGGCGCGGCGCCAGGGCCCGGCGCGCTCGGATCGGTGCTGATGCGCGGAAGTCGCGAGGTGCTCCAAGGGAGGCACGGGTGGACCACGCGGGTGGTCACCCGACCGCGCGAGCTCCTCTGCGCGCCAGGCGTCTGCTGCGGTGGGCCTCTGGACTGCAGCCCTCCAGAATTACGAGGATATGCGCGTATTTCGAGTCTGGCAAGAAGCCGGTCGCCCCGTGAGGCGCTCCGCCTCCGGGGTGTGCGGGCGTGGCCTTCCGTTTGAGAGTAGGTGCTCGTATGATGGGAAGAAACTTTGGAGGAGAAGATGGAGGCTGCGGTGTCGAGGGCGGATGAGTGCAACAACCTCACGCTGCGAAAGGCGTCGCGGTATCTCGGCGCGACCTACGACAAGGCCCTGGCGCCGCTCGGTCTGCGGGGCACGCAGTTCAGCATCCTGCAGCAGCTCAGCCTGCGCGAAGAGATGACGATCAGCGGCCTCGCCGACGTGATCGCCATGGACCGCACGACGATGGCTTCCAACCTCAAGCCGCTCGCGCGTGAGGGGCTGGTCACCATCGAAACGTCGGCCACCGACCGCCGGGCGCGAAGCGTGGCGATCACGCCGGACGGCCTGGCGCGGTTCAAGTCGGCGCTTCCCCTCTGGGAGGGCGTGCAAGCCGAGTTCGAGGAGAAGTTCGGCTCCGGGCCGGCGGCCCAGATGCGCACCCTTCTCAGGGCGGTCCTCGAAACGGGCTTCGATCCCTGGGCCGAGTGAGTGCTGCGGCCATGCCGTGCATCGCTGTCGCGTGTGCGGCCGTGGGCACTCGGGACGGGCGCCGCCGGGTAGGCGGGCCCGTGCGGAATGCGGACGCCCCGTTCGGGGCGTAGCGCCGCCGGATCGTGGTGACCGGCCGGGAGCCTCGGTGGTGCCGGGTCCAGGGCGCCGACGTTCCTTGTCGCGGGAACCTGTTGCCTTTACCCAGATAAGAGCATATGCTCGTATCTGACTGCGGGCGGGTTTCCGAGTTGCCGTCATCGGCCCTCCGATGTCGGAGAAGCCTCTGAAAACGACGACCCGCGGCGGAATCCAAGAGTGCGGTCAGCGCACAGCCCAGCAGCCTCCCAGGTCTTCGGCCTCTCAGAAGAGGCCGGCCTCTTGCCCAGCCGAACCTGCCTCCGGCTGTCGCAGTCCCGGGAGTGCGCTGACCCTCGCATCGTGAAAGGGAGTCACACCATGACCATCGTGAAGGCAGCTGCCGTGCAGATCAGCCCCGTTCTCTACAGCCGTGCCGGCACGGTCGGGAAGGTGGTGGAGAAGATCCGTGAACTGGGTGAGAAGGGTGTCCAGTTCGCGGTCTTCCCCGAGACCGTCATCCCGTACTACCCCTACTTCTCCTTCGTGCAGCCGCCCTACGCCATGGCCAAGGAGCACCTTCGGCTCATGGACGAGGCTGTGACCGTACCGTCCGCCGAGACCGATGCGATCGGCGCGGCGGCCCGCGAAGCGGGGATGGTCGTCTCGATCGGTGTCAACGAGCGTGACGGCGGATCCCTCTACAACACGCAGTTGCTGTTCGATGCCGATGGCACGCTGATCCAGCGCCGCCGCAAGATCACGCCGACGTACCACGAGAGGATGGTCTGGGGCCAGGGCGACGGCTCCGGGCTGCGCGCGGTGGACAGCACCGTCGGTCGTATCGGTCAGCTCGCCTGCTGGGAGCACTACCAGCCGCTCGCCCGCTACGCCCTGATCGCCGACGGCGAGCAGATCCACGCCGCGATGTTCCCCGGTGCGTTCGGCGGCCCGCTGTTCGCCGGACAGATGGAGGTGACCATCCGTCAGCACGCGCTGGAATCGGCGGCCTTCGTGGTCAACGCCACCGCCTGGCTGGACTCCGACCAGCAGGCTCAGCTCGCGGCGGACACCGGCGCCCCGGTCGGCGTGTTCTCCCAGGGATTCTTCACCGCCATCGTCGACCCCGAGGGCAGCCTCATCGGCGAGCCGCTCACCTCGGGTGAGGGAGAGGTGATCGCCGATCTGGACCTCGCGCTGATCGATCGGCGCAAGCGCCTGATGGACGCCCGCGGCCACTACAGCCGCCCCGAGTTCCTCAACCTGCAGATCGACCGCACCCCGGCCGCGTCCCTGATCGACCGCGGCACCCACGCGCAGGCCCGGCCCGGACGCACACTCAACGACGATCACACCGCTGACGTCTGAACAGGTGATCTCGACAACATGCGCGTATTGATGTTCAACGTCCCGATGACCGGCCACTTTCTGCCCCTGCTGCCGCTCGCCCGGGCGTTGCGCAGGCAGGGGCATGCCGTGGCCTTCGTCTCCGCGGCCACCATGGCCGGCGCGGTCGAGGCGGAGGGTTTTGAATTCATCCCCGCAGGCCCGACGGTGGACCAGACGATCGCCGAAGTGACCCGCCGTACCGGCGTCGACCTGCTCACCGAACCGTCGCCGGCAGCCGCCGCGGAGTTCTTCGCCGGTGTACGTGTCGACCTCTCCGCGGACGCGGCGCTTGCCGGGGCGCGTGAGTGGGCGCCGGACCTGGTCGTCGCGGAGCACTGCGACTTCGTGGGGCCGCTCGTCGCCGCCGCGCTCAAGGTGCCGTCCGCGGTGATGGGTATCGATCCGGCGCTGGAACCCGAGGCACTGGACACCCTCGCTCTGACGGCGCACTCCCGGTACATCGACCGGGGTCTGCGGGCGCCGGCTCACGCTCCCTCCGGTGATCTGCTCCTGGACGTCTGTCCTCCCAGCCTGCAGCGCGACGGTGCGCTGCCGCCCCTGGAACGCGTTGCGCTGCGGCCGGAACCGCATCAGGGCCCCGAAGGCACGCCCCGGGCCGACCGGGTCCCCGGTACCGGCCGGCCCCGTGTGCTCGTCAGCCTCAGCACTGTCGTCAGTGCGGCATCGGCGCTTCCCTCGCTGCTCAAGTCGCTCAGCGCCCTGGACGTCGACCTGGTGGCCACCACGGGCGGCGGACCGGTCGACGACTTCGGGCTGGAGCCGGGGCGGGTCGAACTGGTCTCCTTCGTGCCCGCCGCGGAGCTGCTCGACGGGGTGTCCGTCGTGGTGCACCACGGTGGTTCCGGTACCACCTTCGGGGCGGCGGCTCGTGGAATCCCGGCCGTTGTGGTGCCGGGCACCGCGGGGCAGCAGCGCCAGGCGTTTCGTCTTCAGGCGGCGGGAGCGGGACTGGCACTGCCGATTGGCGGACAGGCTCCGGAGTCGGTCACGGCTGCGGTCAGCCGGCTCCTCGCCGAACCCGGGTTCACCGCGGCGGCACAACGCCTGCGCCACGAGATCGCCGCGATGCCCCCGGCTTCGCAGGTTGCCGAGCACCTCGCAGCGTCCTTCTCCCTTTAGCAGGTAGTGTCATGTTCGTCGACACTGCCGGTGAGCGGGCCCCGGCACCTCCGCGAAAGGGGCCTGGACGCTGTGACCACGCGCGCTGTCGCCGTGCGTGCGGAGGTCTCGCATCCCACGATATTCCGGCACTTCGGCGAGCACGGGTTCGACACGTGCCTGCAACACAAGAGGTGCCCTGCCGCACGCGGGTGATCTCCCGGGGCATGCTCGCAGAGAGTGTGGAGAGGTCGCCCGCACAGAGGTCCCGAACTTCGCCGAGTTCGATGCGTACGGCGG
>NZ_JBSFLB010000043.1:0-58055 GCF_053598835.1 Streptomyces sp. NPDC001070 | reverse complement strand
TTGGAGACCCCAGCCGCCCGGCACAGCGCCTCGACGCCGATGTTGACGCCTTCCCGGTAGAAGAGCTCGGCAGCGGCGTCGAGCAGCCGCTCGCGAGTCGGGGCCGTCGCCGCCGCGGCGGGCCCGGGGGCGGCGAGTGCGCTGGAGGTCATGAGCGTCAGCCTACGCCTGGTGTTGCCGAAAGGAAACCGATCGGTTTACAGTCGTGGAAACCGATCGGTTTCCACCGTCGGCCGTCACTCTGGGAGCAGATTCATGACCGCAATCGCAGGTTCGACCGTTCTCGTCACCGGAGGCAGCCGAGGCATCGGCAGGGCCCTGGTCGAGTCCCTGTACGCCCGGGGCGCCAAGAAGGTCTACGCCACCGCCCGTGACCCCCGGAGCATCACCCACCCCGACGCGGTCGCGCTGGCCCTGGAGGTCACCGACCCCGCGGCCGTGGCCGCCGTCGCGGCACAGGCACAGGACGTCACCGTCCTGATCAACAACGCCGGCGCGGCCATCGGGGCATCGTTCCTGACCTCCCCGGTGGACGACGTCCGCCGCGAGTTCGAGACCAACTTCTACGGTCCCCTGCAGATGACCCGGGCCCTCGTCCCGATCATCGAGGCCAACGGCGGCGGCCACGTGCTCAACGTGCACTCCGTCCTGTCCTGGCTCGCGCTCTCCGGTTCCTACAGCGCCTCCAAGGCCGCGTTGTGGTCCCAGACCAACTCACTTCGCCTGGAGCTGAAGCCGCGCGGCATCACCGTCACCGGGCTGCACGTCGGGTACGTCGACACCGACCTGGCGGCACACATCGACTCCCCGAAGACATCGCCGCAGAGCGTCGCGGAGCAGGCGCTGGACGGCATCGAGTCCGACGCCTACGAAGTTCTGGCCGACGAGCTCTCCCGCCAGGTGAAGGCGGGTCTGGCAGCCGACCCCGCAGCCCTGTACCCGCAACTGGCCGGCTGAGTGGAATCGCCCCGCCGCGACGACCGCGGGCGCGATCGATGAGCTTGCTTGGGGCGCGGTGGCCGTCCTGGGCTGCGTGCCGAGATCTTGCGCCGCGTCTTCGGTTCGGCCGGTAGGAGCTCGTCGTTCCTGGTGAGGGCGCCGTTGTGCAGCAATGCGCCGCTCGCTTCACCGTCTGCGGTACAGGAACAGCGGCGGCGTGACGCGTGGTAGGGGGCTCTCGTTGCTGTCTGCTCGCGTCGGATGCGCCGAGGCCACTCAACTTGTGTATTCGGCCGGCTCGTGGACCACGCCACGTTGTTCGCCCGTCATGCCCATTCGGCCCTGTGGCACCAGTGCGCCGATCCATAGATCACTCATCAACAGGAGGTAGTGCCATGTCTGCAAACAGCGCACTCGCATATGAAGTCTTCATCGCCGACCCGATCCCTCTGAGCGTTCCCGAGCTCGTCCCCAACGGCGACCGCCGGACGTTCTCGCCCCTGTCCGTCACGCTCATTCACGGCGAGCGTGACGCCGTGCTCGTCGACCCGCCCATGACTTCCGCTCAGGTCGAGGCCGTCGGTAAGTGGATCGAGGTCAGCGGCAAGAACCTGACCCACATTTTCGTGACCCACGGTCACGGCGACCACTGGTTCACCGCCGGTGTCCTGTCCGAGCGATTCGGCGCCCAGGTCGTGGCGACGACCGGGACGATCAAGCAGATGCACCACAACGTGTCGATCCGGCCAGGCTTCTGGGACAAGCTTTTCCCCGGTCAGATTCCGGACGCTCCGGTCACGGCCGTCACTGTGCCCGACAACCGGTTCACGCTTGAAGGCCATGAGTTGGTGATCATCGAAGCCGGCCACAGCGACACCGACGACACCAGCGTCCTGCATGTCCCTGAACTTGACCTCGTGGTCGCGGGCGACGTGCTCTACAACGGCGTGCACCAGTTTCTGGTCGAGGCCCGGCATGGTGGCCTGGACGCGTGGCGCGGAGCCATCGGAATCGTCGAAGACCTCAGGCCCCGCTGGATCGTCGCCGGACACAAGAACAAGGAGTTCGACGACGACGCCACTCGCATCATCAACGAGACCAGGCAGTACCTCGACACCGTCGACGAGCTGCTCCTCCAGCACGACAGCGCTCTCAGCTTCTTCAACGCCATGTTGGAGCGGTTCCCCGAGCGCCTGAACCCGGGCGCTCTGTGGGGTGGAGCCGTCGCACTCTACTCGTGACCTCCAGTTGGTGACCGCGCACAGCGGCCGCAGCGGTAACCGACCGTCGGCTCACCGCCCGTCGGAGACCCGTCACTCGGTCCCAACCGGCGATCCCCGGGATCGGGGTGGCCGCCACCGGGTGACGGGATCCCGTCACTACCACGCCACCGGGCACCGGGCCACCATCGATGCGAACGGCGGCATGGGCCCGGCACGCGGTCGAGTGCGGCATCAATCGCCTCAAGAGACATCGAGCCGTGGCCACCGGGTACGACAAACTCGCGGTCCGCTACGAGGCCGCCGTCCTCGTTGCCGCCGTCAACGAGTGGCTGGGACGTACTGGTCCGACGACAACTCGAACACCCGTACTCGCCGACCGCAGGTGGGATTGACGGTCTCACGGACCGGATGCATCCCCAGTTTGATCATGATCCGTTCGGAGGCGTGGTTGCCCACTTGAGTGATGCTGACGATCCGCTCCAGCCCCCGCTCTTCGAACCCGAACCGTACAGCGGCCGCAGCGGCCTCGGTGGCCAAGCCCTGCCCCCAGTGGGAACGTCCCAGCCGCCAGCCGACCTCAACCGCCGGCAGTACCTCCGGCAAGAAGTTGGGCACCGAATGACCGGTGAACCCGGCCAGCTCGCCAGTGGACCGGATCTCCACGGCGAACAGGCCGAAGCCCTGTGACTCCCACTCGCGCTCCCATGCCTGGATCCCGTCGCGGGTCTGCTGTTCGTCACGGACGCTGCCGTCACGGATCCACCGCATGACCTCGGGGTCGGCATTGACGGCAGCCATGGGCGCAACGTCTTCCTCGCGCCAGCGACGCAGGATCAAACGGGGAGTCTCAAGCGTGACCATCCGATCATTCTGGATCACAAATGGGCTCTCCACCATCCTCATCAGGCACTTTCGATACACGCCTTAGGCCTGACCGGCACGAGCAGTGCGGCCTTCGGACGACGCCCACAGTGCTACCAGTTCCGCGGCGACGAGGATTGCCACGTAGGCCCAGCTGTGGGGCAGGGTGGTGGCGGCCGGAAGGGCCAACAGCAAAGCGACCCCCTGCAGCACGGTGGAGAACACCGGCAGACCCTTCGCTGCCAGGCCCCTCCATGTGCGGAACACCGTGATCCCCCAGAGGGCAGGGAAGAGCAGGCAGGCGACGGCAGCAGCGGCGAAGATCGGAACAGCGAGAAGGTTCCCTGCGTTGGCGGCGATACCAGGTGAGTCGTCGCCGGGTACGAACACCGGGTGTTCCACGTGCCAGTTCGCGATGAGCGTCGCCTGCACGAACACCGCAGGGAACACGGCTGAGGTCAGGGCGGCTGTGCCATGCCGGCGCCAGGATCGAGCCGATGCCTCGCCAGTTCTTACCACTGCTACTCCCTGTCCGTACGACCTGTCACAGCTCACCCGCTGCTCGGATGCGCCGCGGCGTCGGTGCTGATCGTGTGCGTGCACAACGCCGGTCGGCGCGCTCATGGCTGCCGCCCGGCCTGCCCACTCGGCGCGGAGGCCCAGCGCATTTCCCGTGATGCTTGAGTTCTGCCGGAAGGATCACATCCGGAGCGAGAAGCAGATCGTGGCGGCGTGATCACAGGTGAGGGCCGTGTCTACGCCTCTGCAGCACTCAGCGCCACGTCCAAGGGGACCGCCAGCCCGACTGACCTCATGAGAAGCCGGCCGGGCTCCACCTAGTGATCATGCACCAACGGCGGCGGGCAGCTCGATCCGCCCGGTGTACGCGCCCTGGTTGTCCTCACGGACATCCTGCTCATACGCGATGTCCCCGCCGCCCGTATACGGGACGAGAATCCCGAACTCGAAGCGGTGGCTCTTGACCCGGTATGTCGCCGCATCCAGGACCAGGACCTCCTCCAGCCGGGACAGCGTCAGCTGGTCCGCGTTCACTGGGACACCGGCCTTGCGCAACTGCTCGGCCGTGGGGTCGAACTCCCGCCGCGCCTTCTTCGCCCACGCCCGGTTCTTGACGGCGGCCAGTTTCTGCTTGCCGCCGGCCACCCGGAGTTCGACCGTACCGCCTGTCTCGGTCAGCTTCACATCGCCACCGCCGGCGGCCTGCGCGTACCGCCTGAACTCCTCGATGGCCGCGACCGGGTCCTCGGTCTTGTTCTCCATCTCGGGGTCGGAAGCCGGTGCCCGCTTCCACGCCGCACCGTCCTCCTTGACGTATGCCGTGCCGTCGACGACGTAGATCTCCTCGCTCTTCTTCGTCCCCTTGCTACTGGTGCTGACTCCCTCGGAGTGCAACGCCTCGGGGTCCGTACCCCGGTGGACCGTGGCCCGATACCTGGCAGCGCTCCGCTGTCCCTGAAGAGTCAGTCCCTCGCTGCCCGTGACCGAGAAGGTCCATCCGCTTTCGCCAGCCATCGCCGCCTCGGCGAGGTCGAGGAAGTCCTCCGGCGACTTGGGGCTTTCGGGGGACGGCTCGACGGACGACGTCGCCCCAGGACTCCCGGCGCCGGCCTGCGCAGACCCCGTCTCCGCGCCGCAGGCGGCGAGCGGCAGCGCGAGGGGGAGAACGAGTGCGGCGGTCAGGCGGCGAGTACTCATGGACCTCTTCCTTGCGTCACGGCGGAAGCGCGGACTGTACAGCAACGGTCGGCCCGCGATCACTGCGGCACCCATTGGGCGTGAATCGCAAGGAATGCAGATAAATCAGGAGCCATGGGGTCCCGAGCGGTGTAGGCGAACAGCACGGGCAGGAGTGGGACGCCAAATGCCGCACGGCTGGGCACTCGAGGCTGAGGTACGGGAAGGGACTGCGCGGCCATGCGAGCTGGGTCATCATCGGGTGCGTTGTGCTGGACGCGGGCTTGCCCGACCTCCCTGAGCGGCCGCGGCACTGACACCCCCGGACCTCCCGGCGGCCTCACCGCCTGGCTCGCCGACCTGTTCGATGGGCTCCTGGACCACCATGCTGCTGCGCCCGCTGCGGGACCACTGAAGCGGGCTCCGACCCGGGTGCTGTGAGGCCGGAGCGTGTCCTGCACCTTCAGCCGTCTCCCCACCGGTCGGTCGCTCCAGGGGGATTTCCCGGGTCTACCCGCTTGTTCAGGTCGGCCGGTGTGCGGGAAGTGCCCGTTCGGGGCCGACGGTTCAGGCGATGCCTGAGGGCGAGGAATATCGCATGCAGCACCCAGGCCAGCACGGCTCCTGGTAGTGCCCCCCACACCGCCAGGTGGGCCTGGGGGACGCTGGGGTACGGGTGGCAGGGGCCCGTGCCGAGGACACAGTGCGGGGAAAGCGCCTCGCTCAGAACGAACCAGCCGACGAGCGCGAGTACACCCGCGCTGTACGCCGCCAGCAGCCCACGGGGCAGGGGGAACGGCGCATAGCCGCTTCCGGCCCAGAGGGCAGCGAGAATCTGGGCGCCCCAGACAAGCGCGAACAGCGACCACGCGGAGATCGGCTCGCCGAGGAGCAGTGGCACCTCGCCGACTACGGCCGCGGCCAGGCCTGCGGGGAGACCGAACCGGACGATGAGACTGCCGGTCCACCTGGGAGGACCGAACTGCGTCCAGGTGTGCTGTCTGCCTCGGCGCCATGTGACGTGGTGTCCGACGAGCGGCATCGACGCTGCGGTGAGCACGAGTGGCGCCAGGACGCTCTGCGAGGTGCCCGCGATCAGGAAGCCGAGGTCCCCGAGAAAGACCAGTGCGGGCGGACGTGACGGAGCGATGAAGGATGCCGCGTACATTGCCATGGACGGCAGACGCATGAGGAAGTCGAAGGACGGGGCGAGACCGACGGTGCAGACCCCCAGCAGCGCATAGAACATCAGTCGCGGGTGGCGGTTGCGAACCAGGACCGGCGTCCAGGTGCGGGCCAGCAGCATCAGCCACCATGACAGGGCCCACCCGCACAGGCACATCACCCCGGCGAATGGGACGATCATCGTCAGCTCTCTTCCATCGCCCACCATCACGAAGCTGGAGGCTCCGGTAGGCGAGAGCAGACATCCGAGACACAGGCCCAGGCCGACGCCGATGCCGGCCCGTCCTACGCGAATCCGGGTGGGGCGGTCGGCCGGGGGACCGTGTCCTGAGGAGTCGGCGGCAACCCCCCACAACGTCGCCCCGACCGCACCGACGAGCAAAGCGGCAGCGATCAGGGAGGCGACCGCTTCCCAGGCGAAACCCTTCTGGCTGCCACCACCGACGGGTCCGAGCTGCACCATGTCCCACAGGAACGCCGTCGTGATCCCCACGGTGCACATGTCCTGGAAACCCCAGCCGAGCAGGAGTCCAGCGTCGTCCAGCGCCCTGACACGCAGAGCGAGTGGCGGATGGACCCGCAGCATGACGAGCCGAGTTCCGGCAGGGGATGCGAACGGCCGGCTGTAGCGGGCGAACAACCGCTGAAGGGATTCGGCAGATCCTTCCCAGGACCGCACGCGTGCGTCCGCATATAGCTCACGGCTGCGCAGAACCGCGTTCTTGAGCAGGGTGACCAGCACCGCCAAGAGGGCCACGGCTACCCCGTAGACGAGAAAGGCCGCCCGTTCGGCGGCCGGTATCGTTCCGGCCTGGGTGCTGCCCAGCGCAGCGAGTGCCGAAATGGCCAGTAGCGGGGGCCCGAACATGCGCCACACGATCAAGGTGAGAAAGGCGATGTCCAAGTCGCGGTTGCGGATGTGTGCGAATTCGTGCAGGACGACGGTACGGAACGCGTCACGGTCAAGGGTGAACAGTCTGAGAAGTCCGCCGCTCAACACCACGCGCCGCCCTCTCACCCGCCCGAACGCCAGCGCGCTGATACGCGCGTTGAGGGGATTCGTCAGGAATGTGACCCGGGGAACCGCACCTGATGCGCACAGCAGATCGTCAAGGTAGTGCGAGAGTTCCGGCATGCCGGTCAGCGGAAGGTATCCGCGCCGCCGGGTTCGCCAGCGCGGCAGCCATACGTAGACACAACCGATGACCAGCAGGAGGCAGGTCCAGGAAGCGGCAGGCGCCACCCAGCTTGTCTGGCGGCGAGGATCGGAGCAGCCGATGTCGAACAAGGGCGGGATGCCGATGCCGGAGTCAACATCGTGCCGGCGCGCCGCTTCCGACGTCGCACGCGCGACACAGTCGTAGAAATCGACCGTATCGGTCACATGCACTGAAGTGAAGATCATGGACGATGCCCCGCTCACCAGTAACGCGGCAATCACGACCACTACTGCAATGAGCATGACGAAGCGCACCGTGGTGCCGGACGGCAGATCCGCCAGACCTCCCGTGGATCTGCCCTGCGCGTACCGAGTCGTCAACGGTCATTCACCGTCCGAAGGCGTGCCCTCCCCAGGGGAAGGTGTTCCCGAAGCCAGAGTGACCAATTCCGCCACGATCCCGTCCGCGATCGACCGGGCCTGCGCCTCGGGGACTCGCATTCGCATGGCGGTTTCCACCGCGACCCGGCGCACCTGAGTCAACTGTTCTGCCGACAGCCGCATCGCCGCCACGTCGGCGGTCGTGATCTCGGCACCCCTTCGACGCAGCCGTGGGACGAACCTGCGCTGCACGACGTCAATGGCGCGGTCGGTCCACCGATCGGTGAGGTTGTCGAGGACCTTGACAGCCGCTGCGAGCGCACCGGTGCTGATCAGTGCCGTGATCGCCTCGAGCCCGATACCCAACGGCTCGTCACGCTCGTCGACCAGCAGCCGATTCCGCGGTGATGCCCTGTGGAACGCAGATGCCGTCATGGCGAACTGCGGCAGCTCCTCAGGCGCAGTCGCCTCCACGGCGCGGCGGGCGAGCCGCGTCGCCAACGCATTCTCGTTTTCCTGCCTCATCAGATGCCCCCGACCAGCGACCCGCCCTCATCCCTCAGCAACGATCTCCACCGTAGTAGGTACCCGCGACACAGCACAGACCCAGCGCCACTGCGTCGAGTTCCCCGGCCTCACGCCGCGGGTGACGAGGAGGAACCTCGGGTGGCTTCGTCCGCCACTCCCCGGGCGGTCTGGTCACCCGCTATGACCTTGAGGTGCTGGGGGGACGGCAGACCGCCCGGTCACCGGTGACCCTCGGCACCCCGTACGCGGATGCGGTGAAGGCGGTGCGGATCCTCACCGGGACCCTGTCCGGCCGGAAGCTGCTTCGGGGTATGACTGCTCTGCCTTCCGGAGAGCGCCTCATCCGGCATCGGAGAAGCATGCGTTGACGCACACACGCACGCGTGTCCACACGAGGGACGCATGTTGCGGGACCTGCCACACGGGCCGCCGCTTGTTACGGTGGCCGGCCCAGCTATGAGCAGTGGTCCCATTCTGGGGGCAAGGCCGGAAGAGGCCAGTGCCGGCGATGGGTCACATTCCTGCTCGCAGGTGGCTCGCACCTCCGCCACTCCCGGTGGCGGGGTCGGCCTGCTGCCGGGCAGATCTTCAGAGCCGGATTCGTCGCTGCTGTCCACTGCCGGTTCGCACGGCACACGGCTCTTTCGGATGGGACCCCGGGCGGCAGTGGTCAAGTCGCTGAAACCTTGCCACCCTCCGAATGAGAGCATATGCTCGCAACGGGGGTGGGTTCCCTCTGTCACGACTGTCGTCAGCTGGACCGAATGTCGCCGCGCGTGATCGCAAGCCTTCGGCCAGGCGGACGTTGTCGGCAGACGCGCGAACCCGGCTGGGGTGCCGCCTGGCTGTACGAACGTGCCTGCAGCGGCCTTCGGGGCGCCCGTAATAATGTTGATTCAATTAGCTGAGGTCATATTCCGATCATGCCTTTTGAGCCTTTCGTCGGATCTTATTTGCTGCGTCTCGGCCTTTCTCTCGACGAGCACCGCAAGCCCTCGGTCGCGGGTCTGCAGGCCCTGCACAGGGCCCACGTCGAGCGAGTGCCCTGGGAGACCCTGGAGGTCCACTTGGGTCGGCCGACGACCGTGGACCCTCACGAGTCGATAGCCAGGATCCTGCTCGGGCGCGGCGGGTGCTGCCACCAGCTCAACGGCGCCTTCGCCACTCTGCTGACCGCGCTGGGCTACGACGTCACCTTGCACCGGGGCGGGGTGCAATCGGACGCCGGCTCACAGTCGCCCGGCGCCACCAGCGGACACCTCGTGCTCACCGTGGACTGCGAAGGCCAGACCTGGGTCGTGGACGTCGGCTTCGGTGACGCGCTGTACGAGCCGATGCCTCTGCGCGCCGGCAGCTACCGGCAGGGGCCCTTCACCTACCGGCTGCGGCCGTCGCAGGTTGAGCCGGGCGGCTGGCGGTTTGACCACGACGAGCGCGGCGCTTTCGCGGGGATGGACTTCACTTTGGCGCCCGCTGCACCGGCCGACTTCGCCGAGTCCCACGCGGCGACGTTCACCTCGCCGGACGACTCGCGGCTCGTGCGCGTCGCCTCGGTGATGCGCCGCCGCGCAAACGGCTTCGACCACCTCCGGGGGTGCGTGCTGAGCAGCACCGACGGCACCGGCCGCACGCAGCGGGAGCTGTCCACCGCCGACGAGTGGTTCCGCGTCCTGGCCGGTACCTTCGGCATGACCCTGGTCGAGATAGACCCTGCGGAGCGTACCGCCTTGTGGGAGAAGGTACGCGCCGCTCATGAGGCCTGGCAGGCGGGCCGAGCCGCCGGGCAATCCGTCTGACACCAGGTCAGCGCAGGGGAGCCGCAGGTTCCCTGGCGCGGCGGGCCGGACGCCCCGGTCCACGGGGCTCGGACTTGTGTGTTCGCCCCCTTTGGCCCGGACGTGGGTGGGGGTACCCCTGGCGCAGTCAGGGGGAGAGTCCAGGACGACGCGGGTCACGTCGACCAGGCCCGCGTCGTCGAGCCGGTGCAGGACTGCTTCGTGGTACGACAGGCTCCGGCGGGTGGCCACCGTGCTGCTGGCCGGGGACGTCCCCCCACGCCGGTAACCGTGGTGCGGGAAGGCCGGGACATGCCAAAAGCCTTTCACACTATCCTGACGGCAGGTCAGCCGGCGCGGGGGAGATGGGGGAGGGTTCCATGACGGATGAAGTCACAGCGAGCGACTGTTTCGTCTGCCGGAAGCACTGTGATGACTCGCTGATGCCTGGAGGGGCTGTATGGATGGACGACCTGGTGGTCGTCTCACATCTGTCCCCGCGAGCTCCCGGTGGTGCACGCTCGGTCTATCTCGGCCATCTCCTGGTGGAACCCCGCAGGCATGCCGGCGGTCTCGGTGATCTCAGCGATGCGGAAGCTCAGCGTGTCGGCTTGTGGTGCGCCCGAGCCGCCGGCGCCTTACGTGAGGCCGGCGGCGCCGAGCACGTGTACGCCGCCGTCATCGGAGACAACGTGCCCCATCTGCATGTCCACCTCCTGCCCCGATACCCCGGGACTCCCCGTGACTACTGGTGGCAAAGAGTCGACGAATGGCCGGATGCTCCTCGCGGAGGCGAAGCCGAAGCCGCCGCGATGGTCGAACGACTGCGTGTACGGCACAGTAACGAGGTACCGCGAGCACTATGACCGCACCGACGGTGACGCGACCCGCGCCGCGTTGAATGGAGCTGCCCGGGGGAGCGGTGGCAGGTCTCCGGGAGCGGGGCCTTCGTGATGGAGGCCGGGGTACCGTTCGTGGACCGGCCTCCGTCAGGCACCGTGGCGTTGGCCGCCGACGAGGACCATGCGGCCGCGGTGCCAGTGCGGCACGGATGGCCTGCCCTCCTTCTTCCACTGGGCCCTGACCGCCGACGACCTGGACACCGCCCTTGCCACCGCAGCCGCCCACGGCGGAGGCACCGTCTCCGCACCGGCTTCGGCACGGCGACCCGGAGTCCGCTTCGTCTGTCTCGCCGACCCCGAGGACGACCTCGTCGAGGTGCTGCGCCCGGGCCGGTGGACCAAGGCGGTGTCAGCGGCCCTCGAAGTCCAGGGCGGGTCGCGGCTGTCCGGCCTTGAAGGCCTTGACCGCCGAGGCCAGACCGGCCTTGACGTCCTCGGTCTCGAAGAGCGGCATCGCGATGTCGAACATGGCCTCGTCGGCCGCGGCGACTCCGCCGACGGCCCAGGCGCGCAGCAGGGCCTTGTGCGCGGCGTAGGCGCGGGTGGGGCCCTTGGCGGCCTTGCGGGCGAAGGCCGTTGCCTCCTCCAGCAGGGCGTCGTCGGCGATGACCCGGTTGACCACGCCGGCGTCGGCCATGACGGCGGCGGGTACCTGTTCGGAGGTGAGGGCCCATTCGGAGGCGCGGGCGCGTCCGGCCCGTTCGGCGACGCGGTAGATGCCGCCGAGCAGTGTGACGACGCCCAGGGTCTGCTCGGGGTGGCCGAAGCGGGCCGACTCGGCGGCGAAGATCACATCGGCGCGGAGGGCGAGTTCGAGGCCGCCGCCGAAACACAGTCCGTGCACGGCGGCGATCACCGGCATCGGCAGCCGCTCGAGCTGGTTGAAGACCTGCATGTACCTCTCGAAGAGGGTGCGCAGTTCCCGGGTGTCCGCGTCCGGCCAGTCGACGATGTCACCGCCGAAGCTGAAATCCGGCCCTTCGGCGCGGACCAGGACTGCCCGGGCGCCGCTGTGGCCGATGGCCTCCAGAGCCTCGGCGAGATCGCCGGCCATCTGCGGGTCGATGCGGTTCTGCGGCGGATGGCTCAGGACCAGGGTGGCCAGGTTGTCGTCGATGGAGTAGGTCAGGTGCGGCATGGGGCTTCCTTCGGGTTGCTCAGGCGAGGTGTTCGCGGAACCAGGCGAGGGCGGCGGTGCTCGCCTGGTCGAACTGGGCGACGTAGGGGTCGAAGTGGCCGCCGGGGATGAGTTGCAGCCGCTTGGGTTCGAGGGCGCGTTCGTAGGCGGCCAGGGCCAGGTCGGTCACGGTGACCGTGTCGCCCAGGGCGACCACCATCAGCAGCGGCGTGGGGGAGACCCGGGTGATCCAGGTTCCGGGCTCGTACATGCGGGCCGCGCGGGTGGAGCGGACGGTGACCTCGTTCTCCCACACGCCGGCGGGCTTGGGCTGGAGGTAGAAGTCGATGGCCTCCTGCGTGCGGTAGGACGCGGGCACGGCCGGGTCGCCGCTGACGATGGTCACGGTGTGCGGCGCCTCGCCGCGGAACCGTGCCCGCTCGTCCTGGGCGAAGGACTCCTCCAGGCCCGCGACGGCGTCCGGTGCGACGCGCCGCTGCCCCTGTTCGAAACCGCTGATGGTGGGCACCTGTGAGACCACGGCGCGCAGCCGGCGGTCGGTCGCGCCCAGCACGATGGCGTGGCCGCCGGCGTAGCTGGTGCCCCACAGGCCGATGCGGGCGGCGTCGACCTCGGGCCGGTTTTCCAGGTAGGAGATGGCCCGCCGCCAGTCGGCGATCTGCTGCCAGGGATCGACGTCCTGCCGGGGCTCGCCGTCGCTGGCCCCGAAGGTGCGGTGGTCGTGCAGCAGCACGACGAATCCGTCCTCGGCGAAGGTCCGCGCGAACGGCTCGAGGCCGTGTTCCTTGACCCCCGCGTAGCCGTGGGCCATCGTGATCGCCGGATGCGGGCCGGGCCCGTCCGGCAGGAAGAGCCAGCCGCGCAGCGTGACTCCGCCGTCTGCGGTGAACTCGACGTTCGTGCGCTGGACCATGAACAACAACCTCCTTGGTGAAACCGGGGCTCAGCCCTGGTGGAAATGATCGGCTTCGACGACGCCGTGCAGCCGTGTCCGCAGTTCCGCGGAGAACCGGTGCACCGCGCCCAGCGGCCGGTGATGGATGGCGGCCCGGACGATCCGCCCGCTTTCGTCCTTCGTCAGGATGGTCACGCCGTCGAGCCGCATACCCCCGAAGGCGGTGGCCTCCCATTCCAGGTAGGTCCGGGACCCGTTGATGGCCTGTTGGGTGAAGGCGAGGGACTCGTAGATGCCGCTCGCGGCACCCATCACGCTCTTGACCTGGTCCCGGCCCTCGATGGGGCGGGTGAGCACGCTCGCCTCCAGCACCACGTCCGGGGCGAATGCCTGGCCGAACGCCGCGGACGACTTCTCGGCGAACGCGCTGGTCCAGCCCTGCGGGGTCACGGTCCCCGGCGGGGCGCTCCCCCCGGACGGAAGCGTCGTGGCCAGGAAGCGGTCGAGGTGGCCGGCGACCTCGGCCGGCTGCTCGAGGTGGATCCAGTGCCCGCCCCCGCCGACCGACACCGACTCCACCGAGGGGAACCGGGGCGCAACCTTGCCGCTGACCACCTCCTCGGTGACGAACCCGTCCTCCTCGCCGCGCAGGATGAGCACCGGCCCGGAAAAGCGGCTCGGCTGCTCGCCCGCCGGGTGACCGGTGTTCCAGCAGTCGGCGAAGTCGTGGACGACCGCAGGACGCATGCGTCCCGCGCTCACCACCAAACGGTCGAGTTCCGCCTCGGGCAGCCGTGTGCCGGCCAGCGGAACCGGAGTCAGCAGCACCAGACCCCTAGCACGCTCGGGCCGTTCGGCGGCCACGAGTTCGGCCACAGCAGCCCCCATGCTCTGACCGACGATGACGAAGGGCTTGCCGAGGGTGTCGACGACGGCGCCCACGTCGTCGGCGAACCGGTCGTAGCCGAACGGCCCGCTTGCCGCGGTGCGGTCGCCGCAGCCGGCCAGGTCGAGCGTGACGTACTCGACGCCGGCGGTGGTGAGTTCGGCGGTCAGGGGTTCCCAGACGTACTGGTCGTCCAGGAAGCCGTGGACGAACACCAGGGCGCGGTCACCCCTGCCCCGGCGGCGGAAGCGCACGTCGGTGGTCCCGATCCGCTCTGTCGTCATCGGCGTGCTCACTTTCCGGGGGCGGACGTCGCCCCGGAGGCGGACCAGTCCTGGGTGTCGATGGGGGACCAGTCGGCCGCCCGTGCGTCCAGGCGCTGCATCCGCCGACCGCGCCGGGTCGCGAGCAGTTCCTGGTCCAAAGGGGTGGTGAAGACGTTGTCGACCAGGGTGTACTCGGCGGCGAGGCGGCCGACGGCCGGGAGTGCGGCGGTGTCGATCCGCCCGCGTTCCAGGTAGAGGTCGTCCCTGACGTGGATCCGCACCACCCTGCCCCACACGACGTGATCGACTCCGTCGTCGCCGACCGGAATGATGCGGTCGACGACGCACTCGAAGGAGATCGGCGCTTCCTTGACCCGCGGTGGACGGACCACCTCCGACGGTTCCTTGCCCAGGCCGAGCGCCTCGAACTCGTCCACGTCCGGGGCGAAGGCGAACGCCGAATCGTGCAGGGACTGAGCCTGCGGCAGGGTCGCCAGGTTGGTGACGAACTCGCCGGTGTCACGGATGTTGACGAAGGTGTCCTTCAAGGTGACGCCGTCGGCCTGCGGCTGCAGGGTCAGGGAGACCATGGGCGGCTTCCGCCCGACCGCGGTGAAGAAGGAGATGGGCGCCAGGTTGGCCACGCCCTCGCCGGACACCGTGCTGACCCAGGCCACGGCGCGCGGAATGATGCTTCCGATCAGCAGTTTGTAGGCGTGAGCGGCGTCGAGTTCCGCAGTGTCAATGATCATCGGAGATCCTCCGTTGATTGCGGCGCGGCCCGTGGACCGCGCCGCGCGCGGTACGGCCGTTGCCGGAGGAGCGACTCGTGCGGCGGCGCTGACCGAAGACCAGTGCCGGCGCGGGGGACCGAGTCCCTAGATGACATAAGCGTAGAGCGGTTGATTATGTCGTGCAAGGAAATGTGAACGGCGAATTCCGCCCTGGGGTGGGCGGCGTGCGGTCAAGAGGGATGTGCTGGTCGTCGTGGAAGACCGGGATGACGCGGCGTTCCTGGAGCCGGCGGTGCGCGAAACCCAGGTGTGGTCGTGCACGAGATCGGGGTCCGCTGCGATGGCGGTGCACACCTCGGCGACGCCCGGCGTGTAGGCCGGGGGAGGTCGTCGCTGTCCCGCAGCGGCATCGTGGGGGTGATCGCCGTCTTGCCGTCGCGGGTAGTGTCGAACAAGGCGCGGTGCCCCACCGGGCCGGTCGGACGTGGTGATCGCGGCCGCCCTCGACCGGATCGCTCCCGCCGAGGTCGTGGTCGACGCGTGCGTCCCACCGCCCGCGCCGGGGCGCGCGAGGTGTCCGGTGCCGGGCCTACGACGCGCTGTGGGCGCGTTGCCTCGCCCGGTAGGCCCGCAGGTTCGCCGCGTTGCCGCAGACCTTGACGTTGTGCCAGACGCCGCTGTTGTTGCGCGAACGGTCGAAGAACATCGTCCCGCACCGGTCGTTGCGGCACATCTTCAGCCGCTGCCAGGTGCCGGCCTGCTGAGCCTGGAAGATCTCGATCAGGGCCAGCGCCGCCACCCGGCGCCATCCGGTGCCGCGGACCTCGGGGCGCACCTGCCCGTCCGCGCCGAGCTGCATGGCGATGGCCGCGGTGTGCAGCGGGGGCAGCGTGTGGTCGCGGCCCCCTCCCGCCGCCCGGCGCAGGTCGTCACGGAAAGCGCGAAGCGCCTCCTGGTCCTGCGGTTCGAGCGTGATCTCGGCCAAGGAGGTGCCGGTGGACTGACTCCACTGTGTCAGTGCCGCGTCGAGCCAGGCTTGGGCGTCGCCGGGATCGGCCAGCAGGTCCGTCCTGCGGGGCTTGCCGGCGGAGATGGTGTTCATGAGGTCCTGGACGAAGGCAAGCCCCTCGGGGGCCGGCTCCGTTTCGTAGCGAACCGTGGCCGGCCAGCTCATCCGGATCACTCCCCGCAGTAGGCGTTACTGATCTGCAACAGAAGCATACGCCTTTTGCCTCTCGCGTCAGCCGGCCTGGATCCGCAAGGTTCAGGAAGACACCCTGACGGCGCCCGGGCCCAGGGCCGGCTCGACGTCGGCAGTGGCGACCTCGTGGCCGCAGGAACAGCGCAACTCGACGTGGACTTCGCCGCCGCAGCCGGAGTGGTGCAGCAGTACCGGTGCGCCCGCCGGGTCGCCGAGGTGGGTGTCGCCGTACTGGAGCAGTGCGGCCAGCACCCACTGCAGGTCGTGGGCGGACGGCGTCAGGTGGTACTCGTGGCGCGAGCGCTGCCCGGCCTCCTGGTAGCTGCGGCGTTCCAGCAGGCCGGCGTCGACCAGCTGCCCCAGGCGTTCGGTCAGGGCCCGGCGGGAGACGCCGAGGTGGTCGGCGATCTCGTCGAAGCGGTGAAGTCCCGCGAAGACCTCTCGCAGGATGAGCAGTGTCCATCGCTCGCCGACCAGGCTCAGGGTCGCAGCGACGCTGCAGTTGTTCAGATCGAGTTCCCGCCACTCCATGCGGACAGGATACCTCAGGGTTCTCATGTGGAACTCAGCCTTGACACTCCTGGGTTCCAGTTGGAGACTTAGGTGGTCAGCGCTGACCCGAAGGCATCGTCCGGCCGTGGTTAGAGCGTGACCGGCTCGGTGATCGGCCGTGTGGGCATCACCGGCCAGGCGGTCCGCCGCCGTGCCTTCCGGTCGTTGCGCGCAGCGCCGGTCAAGAGCCGGCGCGGGCCGGTGCGATTCCCCACCCCTTGCCGCTTCGGCTCTGAGCATGGAGGAAGCATGTCCCGCAACCAGGCGATCGTGGATGCCTGCCGGCGAGCGTATTCCGGATTCGAGAAGAACGATTCGTCCGACCTGGTGGCCCTGATGTCGCCCGAGGTGATTTTCCACTTCCCCACTTCCCTGCCCTACGGCGGGACATTCCGTGGCCGGGAGGGTTTCACCGCCTTTTACCAGGACCTCTTCGATCACTACTACGAATACTTCAACTACGACGCGCACGCGGTGCTCGACGCCGGTTCGCACGTGGTGGTTCCCGTCCGGGCCAGGGCGAAGGCGAAGAACGGCCGGACCATGGAGAACGAGCACTGCCTGCTGTTCACCGTGACCGACGGGTTGATCACCGAGGCGCGGCTGTACGCGGACACCGCCAAGGGGCGTGACGTGATCGAAGGCCTCCAGGTCTTCCCCTCGGCGGCCTCCTGAGCCCCGGACCGCCACCTGCGCTCACGAAGAATTCACCCCCTCCGTGCCGGAAATCCTTTCCGGATCTCTCGCCGACCGAAGGAAAACGAATGACCCTTGCGTACAGCACCGCGGGCAGTGGGCCGATCAAGGTGCTCTGGGCGCACTCCTGGCTCGCCGGCCACGAAGCCTATGACGGCATGATTCCCTTTCTCGACACCGAGCGGTTCACCTGGGTCTTTCCGGACTTCCGCGGCTACGGGGCGTCCAGGGAACTGACGGGAGACTTCTCGGTCTCCGAGATGGGGCGGGACCTCATCGGCGTCGCCGACGCCCTGGGATGGGACGAGTTCCATCTGGTCGGCCACTCCATGGGCGGCCAGGCCGCGCAGTGGGTCTCCGGGCAGCCGGAAGTCCAGGGGCGCCTGAACGGTCTCGCGCTGCTGTGCGCCGTTCCCAGCCGTGCCTTCCCCCTCGACGCCGACGGCCGGAGGTTCTTCGAGTCGGCCACCGACAGCCTCGACGCCCGGGCCGAGGTCATCACCGCCGTGACCGGCGGACGGCTGGGCGCGGGCTTCGTCCGCCGTGTGAACGAGCAGTCCCGTACGACCGTCGATCCCACGGCGATGCGCGCCTACCTGCGGACCTGGACGCAGGACGACGTCTCCGGAGAGGTCAAGGGCTACCAGGGCCCCGTCCTGGTCATCACCGGCCAGTACGACGCCGTGCTGACCGCCGCTGTGGCCGAGGAGCAGATCGTTCCCCAGTACACCGACGTACGCAGTCTCGTTCTCGACGGCGCCGCCCACCTGCCTCCCATGGAAACCCCCGCCCGCACCGTCTCGGTGATCGAGGAGCACTTCCTGAGGGAGGCCGGAACGACGGGCGGCTGACGAGCACCTGCCCCTCCATCCCCTTTCCCCAGGCCACCGCCGCGGACGTTCCGAGAGGCCATCAACATGATCATCAATGCCGACGAACTGGATGCGAAGTCGTCGTACAAGCTCCTCATCGGGTCGGTCACGCCGCGCGCGATCGGCTGGGTGAGCACGCTGTCGTCGTCCGGTGTCGCGAACCTGGCGCCGATCTCGTTCTTCACCGTAGTGAGCCGCATACCCCCGATGGTGTCACTGACCATCCAGCCCCGGTCGGACGGGAAGACCATCAAGGACACCCTCGTCAACATCCGGGACAACGGTGAGTTCGTCACCAACCTGGTCACGCTTCCCCAGGCCCACCAGATGCATCGCAGTGCCGTCGAATTCGACAGCGACCAGGACGAGTTCGACGAGGTGGGCCTGGCCAAGGAGGCCTGCGAGGTGGTCCGGGTGCCCCGGGTGAAGGACGCCCCGATCGCCATGGAATGCGTCCTCGACCGCATCATTCCGGTCGGCGACGTCCTGGACCACGTGGTCTGGGGCAGGGTCGTACGGTTCCACCTCAGGGACGACATCTACATCGAGAACGGACGGATCGACACCGGAGCGATTCCGACCGTCGGCCGGCTTGCCGCCGAGTACACCCTCGCCGACAACGCGTTCGTCCCGCCTTTGCCGCAGGGCGTACTCGGCGCACGCCAGAGCAAGCGCATGCGCCGCCTCGACGAACACCCGGACGGATGGTCGCCGGTGGACGCCGCCGACTGGTCCCCCTCCGGAGCCACCAAGGCCTGACGGCACGACAACACCGGCCCAGGGCGGCACCGACGCGCTACCGGCGCCGATCATCCACCCCGCCGCACAAGCACCGCACCACACTCCTCGAGGAGGATCGATGCCCGTCTTCAACGCCCACATCCCCGCCAACCGCTACACCCCGCAGCAAAAGCGCGCGCTCGCCGACGCGCTCAACCAGTCGCTGGTCCAAGGCCTCGGAATCCCCGAGGGCGACCGCTTCATCATGATCAGTGAGCACGGCGAGAACGAGCTGTTCCTGGACCCGACGTTCATGGGCATGCAACGCAGCGGCGACGCCATGATCATCACCGTTCTCCTGGGTGCCCACCGCCCCCTGGAGGACAAGCGGGCCCTGGCGGCGACCATCAACAAGCTGGTGGTCGAGGCGCTCGGCATCTCGCCCGACGACATCTTCATCGCGATGATCCCCGCCCCGAACGAGAACTTCTCCTTCGGCAGGGGCGAACTCCAGCTCGCCGACGACGCCCCCCGCTGGTGAACCCGATGGCCACCGAGCGGTCGGCGCATCGGCCTGCGACGAGGCCGCACTGCCCGCTCGGTGGCGCCCGGCAGGATCGCGCCGGTGAAGGCGGCTGCGATGGACGGCATGACCAACGCGCCCGCACACCGGTTGAGACCCGGGCGGTGGTTCGTTCGCCTCACCGTCTACGGCATGGTCTGACTACCTGGCCTCGGCGAGGGACCTTTCGCGTTACCGCTTGCTCACCGCCGTCAGCACCTCCAGGCGCGCTCCGGCGAGCTGAGGATGGAGTCAGGCGTGACGGCCCGGTCTACCTGACCGGGCCTTCATCTTCTCCTGGCTGTTCGTCAGGCATGTCCAGGATGGCCTCCCGGGTGTACCGAGGGCTCCCTGGGGGTGGGGCCACCCTCGGGGCCATGAGTTCGGCGAGGAGCCTGCTCAGGTCATCCGTGGAGAGCGCCAGGTCCAGGGTCTGCAGGATACGCAAAGCACAGTCCCGGATGGCCTGAGCGTGCTTCTCGGGCGCCGCCGTGCTCCTGATCTCGTCACACACTCGGCTGAACTGCTCAGCGCTGATCGTTTGCCGACTTACCGGTTGCGCCATGGTGTACTCCTCGTGGAAGCGCGGGCCGTTCCACCCGCTCTTCCAGAAAGCGCTGAGCACACCCCAACGGCAACCGGAGAGAACCAGCGCGCAGGCGCTCGACCAGAGCCGCTCAGACCTCGTCGGCGCGCGGTCGAGGTGCGCTGGCACGGGACACCACGCAACGACGTCTGGACCCAGCCCTGTGAGGTTCGGCGTAGATGTCACTGGGGTGTTCGGTTACGTGCGTCACCGAAGGCGGAGCAAGTTCGTACAGCTCAAGGCGCGTTCTCGTGAGTGATCACGACGACATGGTTCCGAACATCCAGTGACAGCCACCCGTGTCGCCCAGTGTCAGCTTCCCCGCACCTCATACGGGCATAGCGGTCGGCCTCCACGCGCTGTCCCCGCCGGATCGGCGACTTCACGCAGCGGTCACGGGCTGTCGACGCCGCTCCTTGCCGGGGCGGATCGTGATCCACTCCACACGATGGACTCGGAAAGCGGTGGGTCGCCGGCTCGACCCCAGGGCCAGCCACAGCCCCTGAAAAGGGAAAACGCCCCCGCCGAGGATTCTCGGAGGGGGCGTTTTTGATGCTTCGGATTACCTCGTGTGTTTGGCGTCGGCATCCGTACGGGCCAGCACCGCATCGAGCGTGGCGTACTCGGCCTCCTCGATCGCGGCGGCGGCGAAGTCGATCGCGTCCAACGCGTAGGACTCCGCATCGTCCGCCGCACGGTCGGCACGCTTCATGTCGACTTCCGCCTTCCGTTCCTCGACGCGGGACTTCACGGACTGAACGTGCTCCCGCCACTTGGTGCCCACATCCGCCAGCGAGGCGGAGGCCTCGGCCTTCTTCGCCGACACCTCGCGCTGGAGCTTGTCCGCCCTCTGTATCGAGTCCTGCTTGGCCTTGGTGACCGAGTCCGACAGTTGCTTCCTGTCCTCGGAGATCGCGTGCTGCACCTTGTCCTGCGCTTCGTGCGCCTTCTCCGAGAGCGCCGCCATGCGATCGGTCGACCTTGACATGGGAATCCAGCCTTTCTGACGAACAGGCCCCCCGCGACTCCGATCGGAACACGCTGCGTGTACGAGCGCATCCACAGGCACACTCCGCAACCGCCATCGGGGCGATCCGGTCGAGGCTATTCCTCACCGGGGCGTCACCGGCGACGACCGAACCCTGACGCCGGCGGCCCGGCACCGAAGCGCGCTCGCCCGGCAAGCGCGCGGGGGCGCTCGGGTCAGCTCGTGCTGCTGGAGAGGGTCGTCTTCCGTGCGGCCACGCCGCGGGAAGGCCAAAAGACCGCGGCCGCGGTCCAGCACTGGCCCACGGACTGATCCCAGGGCCGGCAGGGTGATCTCCAGCTCGTAGGACCAGGACGGGTCCAGCTACTGTCAGCGGCTGCGCACCACCTCGTCTGCGCATCGGGTAGGGCAAGCTCGAGCGCGGCGATCAGCGCGGCGTCGGCGCCGGCGGAGCACGCTCCCCATGACAACCCTGCGAAGTCGTCGCCGGAAGCGCCGGGACGCGCCCCGTGAGGTCATGGACGGGCATGCCGGCCTCCAGCGCCTTGCGTATGAAATTGGGCCGGACGGGGCGGCGTAACGTGGGAAGTGCCCGCCTGGCCGGTTCGCCCACGTGGTCCCTGACATCCATTGGTGCCGCGCCCGGTCAGGCGGGTTGGTCACCACACTTCTGGTCCGCCGCCGCGCCATCCGATCGCGTCGGGATCGGCGAAGGCGAACAATGCGGGGTCGAAGCCAGAAAGCCACAGGAACTGCTCCAGCTCCTTCATGCCGCGGGCAGTCCCGAAGTACGTCCCGTTGATCGTTACCCTGCTGCCGGCGACGGGCGGGTTGACGATGACGGGCGGCTCATTGGCGGCCATACGCTCAGCGTGTCTCGCATGGATCGCCGGTGCATCCTGGAGGCGCGAGTCCCGCCAGGCTTCCCTTCCGGGGCCTGGTCAAGAGGGCTGCCCGTCGTGCGCGACGGGCAAACAGGGGCCGGTGTGCCGCGGTGACTCCGAGAGGCCTCAGACCCCCCAGATCCAGGCTCACACGCCTGCTGTCGCTCGTCGAGGGCGGCTCCGAGACCACTCCACTCGCGTGCCCACCCTGCGCTGACCTCGACGGAAGTGCATCCCGGGGGTGCGGTCCCGCCCCGAGAAGAAGACCCACAAACGGGCCGTCATCGCTCTTGCGCGCTGCCGCCAGCGTCCTGCGGGCACCTTCTAGGAGACGGTCGATGCTTCGAGAGCATCCCACCCCTCCCTGCTACCGGCCGTGCGACAACTCCGGTCACGTCACAAGCCGGCAGGCGGTTGCTCCCCACGGTGATCGCGGAACGAAGCGGCTACGCCCCCATCCACACTATGTCGACTGACTCGACATGTCGAGTCAGTCGACATAGTGTGGATGGGGTGACCGAGTCATCCGAAGCCGAGCGCATCACCGCACTGTCGGCACTCATCGACTGGGCCGAGCGCAGGGAACGCATGACTTCCGACCGGGCTGATTTCGTGGCCCGCGCGTGGCGTGCGGGCTCCCAGAGCGTCGCTGAGCTGGCCAGACTGGCCCGCGTCTCACGCGACACCGTCTATGCCGATCTCGCCGCACGCGGCATCGAGGTGAGCAAACGGGGCAAGGGCAGCGCCGGACCTCTGACCGGCCGGGGCGGCGCACCCCTCAACGCGGAATCCGTACGCGTGATTGCGCGGATCGCGGACGCCGTCACGCGGCCCGCCTACGCACACGATCCCGCCGATCCCCTCACGCATGCCGCCCATGCCGCATCCGGGGCCCTGGGTGCCGCCGCCGACGTGCTGGACCCGCCGGCGGACCAGGGGCCGGGTTGGGAGCCCAAGGGCACCCTGCCCCACCTCGCGGAGCGGGGACAGATGGTGTCCCACCAGGCCCACCGGGCGCTGGCCGCGATCGCCGAGCGGGAAGAACTCGCCGCTTCCGTCGGCCTCCGACGCCGAGCGCTCCTGCACACCGGCCGGAACGCCGTTGCCGACGCCGTGACATTGACGGTGACCGTGCCGACGGGCGAGACCGTCACGGTGGACCTCGGCGACGACGGGACCGGCTGGACCGCCATGTCCAGTGCCAGCGCGCTGGTCGGCGAGGATGTGGACGTCCTCGACCACCTGGAGGTGCAAGCCGCGTTCCAGGTGCTGGCCCAGGTGGTCACCCGGCACCTCGCCGAAGCGGCCCTCGCGCCACGGCGCAAGGACGCGCTGCCCGGCACACCGCCGCCGCGCACCCGTTACCTGCCGGGCAATGATCACTGATAGACAGGCGCGCTTGCTGGTCTCGTAGACTGAGGGCGCCTTACCCGCAGCGCCATCACCGCTTCAAGGCAGGTACACCGTGACCGCCGACACGATCGCGCCCGAGTGGATGCACACGCCGATCACTGCGGCACAGGACGACTCCTGGTCTGCGGAGCAGTGCAGGGGCATCGAGATCGTGGACGGGATGGTCGTGGTGAGCCCGAGTGGGTCCCAGCGGCACAATCGCCTGGCTCGGCTCCTGGCGAATGCCCTGAATGCCGCTGCTGCTCCCGAATGGAATGCCCATATCGATTCGATGTCCGTCTTCAGGATGTCCCGCTGACCAATCGCCGCCCGGACGTTGTGGTGTACAGGGCGGACACCATCGACATCACCCACGTCGCACGGCCGTCCGGTTTCTGACAGCCGCCACCGGCGGGTTCGCCTGCGGGCGTCAGCGCCGACATGGGCAGCGGCTCCAGCACGGCTTGCGTGGTCGTCGGGTGGGCCGACAACCAGGACGTCCTGATCAGCTACTGCCGGACGTACGGCCAGAACGGCACCTGTACGTACCAAGATCGTTTCCCGGGCCCGGGTCACCCCGTGCGAGTGCGGGGATCGCCCGCGGAGGCCGGGTCCTGGGGAATCACGTGAGCGTGTGGTCGCCGATCCGGCTGTGCAGCAGCTGTGCGCACCTCGTCGCCGTCGGCGGCATGGCGAGGAGGCCGCCGTTCAGTGCGGATGCTCGATGAGCTGCTCTGCCCAGATCGTCTTGCCGCCTTGGCAGTAGCGGCAGCCCCAGCGCACGGCGAGTTGGGCGACGAGGAACAGGCCGCGTCCCCCCTCGTCGGTGGTGTGGGCACGCCGCAGGCGAGGCTGGGTGGGACTGGAGTCGGTGACCTCACAGATCAGAACGTCGTTGCGGATCAGGCGCAGGCCTACCGGTGGACTCGCGTGGCGGATGGCGTTGGTCACCAGTTCGCTGACGATGAGTTCGGTGGTGAACAGGAGATCCTGCAGGCCCCACTCGGTGAGTTGCCGGGCCGTCGACTTGCGGGCCTCGTGGACGGCGGCCGGGTCGGGCGGGACCTCCCAGCAAGCGCTGTCCTGTGCCGAGACGGCGCGGGTGCGGGCCAGAAGCAGCGCCGCGTCGTCGCGCAGCGGTTGGTCGACCAGGTCGGCGAGGAGAGCACCGCCGATGTCGTCCAGAGGACGGTCCGGGCGGCAGGAGGCGGCGAGGGTGTCCGTCAGACGCCGCAGCCCTCGGTCGAAATCGGCGCCGTCCTGTTTGATCATCCCGTCCGTGTAGAGGGCGAGTACGCTGCCGGGATCAAGGTCGATCGTGGTCGTTTCGTACGGCATGCCGCCGATGGCGAGTGGCGGTCCCGGGGACACCTCGACGACCTCGGCCGTCCCGTCGGGCCGGACCAGGAGGGGCGGCGGATGCCCGGCACTGGCCAGGGTGCAGCGTTGGGCGACTGGGTCGTAGACCGCGTACAGGCACGTGGCACTGACGGTGTCCTGGTGGGCCGGTGGGGCTTCGGCCGCGAGGCGCTGGACCAAGTCCGCGATCCGGGTGAGCAGCTCGTCGGGCTCGAGTTCGAGGTCGGCGAGGGTCTGAATGGCGGCGCGCAGGCGGCCCATGGCGGCGGTCGCGGGCATGCCATGGCCGACCACGTCCCCGGCGACGAGGGCCAACCGAAGGGAGGGCAGAGCAATGGCGTCGAACCAGTCGCCGCCGATCTCCGCTCCGCCACCTGCGGGCAGGTAGACGCCGGCGGTCTCGGCTGCCGGAGTGTCGGTCGTGGCCGGAGGAAGAAGCCGTTGCTGCAACGCGACAGCCGCCCGGTGCTCGCGCGTGTAACGGCGGGCATTGTCGATGGCGAGCGCGCCCCTCGAGGCTATCTGAGCCATGAGATCCGCCTCGTCCCCGGTGAACGGCGCGGATGAGCCGACGCGCCAGACCGATATGTCGCCGAGCGTGAGGCCACGAGCGTGCAGCGGTGCGAACATCACCGAATGACAGCCCTTCGGCAGGAGGAACTCGACCAGCTGCTGACCGCCGATCACGGCTTTGTACTCGTCGCGGCTGAGGATGACGGTCTCACCGTGTTGAAGGCCGCGCAGGACGGGGTGGTCGGGCAACGGTGGAACAAGGTCGCCGGGCTTGATGCCGGCCGGCCACCCCCCGGCGGCCGGTGCCATCGCGGCGTTGCGGAGATGAAGATCTCCACCGCCCAGCCGCTTCACGGGTTCATCGCCGTCGAATACGGCCTGCGCGAGATCGACTGCGGCGAAGTCTCCAAAGGCCGGCGCCAGTATGTCCGCCAGTTCATGCGCCGTGCGCACGACGTCGAGGGACCCTCCGACGCGCTCGGCCGTCTTACGAGCCAGGTCCAGGTTCCGACGAGACCGCCATTGATCAGTGGTATCGCTGTACAGCGCAGCAACTCCGGTCGGGCGTCCCCGCTCGTCCTCGAGGCGGAAGGCGGACAGTGACATGACCCGCTGCCGTGCCGGATCGTGCCGCCAGCTCACTGGCTGGTCCCTGCGGACCAACGACGCACCTGTATCGAGGACCTGACGCAGGAACGCCTCGGTGTTCTCGGCATCCCCATCCGACAACACGCTGCGCAGCCGGCCGCCGGGCGGCAAGGGGGGACAGCCAAACACGCGTGACAGGTTGTTGCTGTGCACGACGACCAGGTCCCGATCATGCAGGACGATCCCGATCCGGTCCTGGGAGGACAATGCGCGCAGGAGTGCTACCCCCTGTTCCTGATCTGACACGGAACGTGCAGGAGCCGCCACGACGAGGATATCGGCGGACCCCGCGATCTGCGTCGCCCGGAAGGTGACACGGATGAGGTCTCCGGACTGGTGGCGCAACCGCACCTGGCCGGATGCGAGGATCTCCGCGATCGTGTCCGGGTCGCCCGGGAGGTCGGCCAGCAGTTCCTGCACAGGGCGGCCGCAGACCTCCCCGGCCGTGAGCCCCGTAAGGTCCGCCGCCGCCCCGGTCCACTGCAGCACTGTGCCCCGGCTGTCGAGTACCGCGGTTGCCAGGCCGTCGACGGTGTACGGCCGGCCGCCAGAATTCGGAATGGGCATGCTCCTTGTCCCCTGGCAGTCGCGCAGCGGATGATTCATTCTCCTTATCCTCATTTTTCACCCCAGTGTCGGATGTCGGCGAGGGGGGAATCTGCGGCCGCCGCTGTCCGTGCGGGACGCGGCGGCGGGCGATGACTGCGCGAGGAGGCTCCGACCGTGCGGACACGGACGGGAACCAGGGTGCATTCCACGATCCACAGCCGTTGTATGGCGTCAGCGGGCCGGTGGGCGGGTTCGATGACCAGGAGCGGCCGCAGCCGTTGGATGGCGCGGCACGCCATCGCGGGCGAGCATCCGAAGAGCGGTGCGAGCTGCCGCATCCGCAGCTTCGTGAACGTCTCAACCCACGCCCACTCAGCCCTCAACACCCCACGCACGCATAGGGAAATGTCCTGATCGCAGCTTTGTGCAACACGCTTTGGGCGACTGGTGAAGCGCCGTGGGCGCCGGACCGGAATCAGGCGGCTACTCAGAGTGGTGGAGATCGTTTCCCGTCGTGGACGTCCCTGCGGTTCCCCATCGGACGCGAGGCCGGCTGTCGCGCATCTGACAACCTCCTGGGCGGGTTGTCGTGAGCCTCCCGGATCGGGTGGACGTGGGTCTCGGCCGCAACGGGGGAGGGGGAGTGCGGGAGGCCGGGACCCGGTAGGCGCAGGGTTACCCCGGCCGCGCAGGTCAGGACGCGGGCAGGGCGGGCAGCGGCCGGGTGGCGATCTCCTGCGCCTCAGCGCGGGGTAGGCCGAACATGCGCAGCAGGCGGGCGGCCAGTTGGTCGGTGATGTGCTCGGCGTCGAGATCGGGGCGGGTCTCCAGGAGGTGCAGTACTCCGAGCAGGGCGCCGCCGGCCATGGCCACAGCGGATTGCGGGTCGTCGATGTCCAGCCGTCCGTCGTCAGCGGCTGCCTGCAGGTCGCGCATCGCCTGCGGGGCCAGGCCGCTTTCGGAGGTCAGGTAGGACGTGCCGGTGCGCACCAGGATCCCGGCCATTTGCCGGTGGGTGCGCTGCAGCCGTCCGGTCAGGCGGACGCTGGCGGCGAAGACCTCCGCCGGATCCTCGAGGTCTCCTACGACGGAGTCCAGGAGGGCGCCGTGTTCGTCCAGCGTGAGCGCGACGGCGGCGTCGAACAGCTCGTCCTTGCTGGTGAAGTGGTTGTAGAAGGAGCCGAAGCCGACGTCCGCCGCCTCGGTGATCTCCTGGACGCTCACCTCGGCCCGTCCCTGCTCGGCGAGAAGCCTCTGCGCGGCGGCGACCAGTGCGGCCCGGGTGCGCGCCTTGCGCCTGTCCAGCCGGTTGGGCGCCTGGCCGTCGGCCCTGCCATGTCGGTCGGTGCTCATGGCGAACACTCCTCTATCCAGTGGGTCACTCCTGATTATTACATCAGTGTTGACGCCTCTTGACGATGGATTCATCTGGCCTGATTCTTTCGTCAAGAGTGACCAGATGTTCCTCTGTTGACCTCGGTCGACGTTGTCCAGGACTCAGGAGAGCCGATGAGTATCCAGGTCGTCCGCACACCAGAAGGCTGGTGGGTGGAGAGCGGCACAGGACGGCTGCACCGCGTCGACACCGATGCGGACACCACCGCCGCCCTGCTCGCCGACCGCTCGGCCGTGGAAGAGGCGGCCGCCCGCGCCGCGGCCGACCACGATGCCGGACAGAGCGCCCGGGAAGCGGCGTTGCTCTCGCCCGTCACCACGCCCTGCCGGGTGGTGGCGCAGATGGTCAACTACCGCTCCCATGCGGTGGACTCCGGGTTCGACCCGGACACCGTCCCGCCCGCGTTCTTCCGCAAGGCCTCGGGTTCCGTCAGCGGCCCCTGCCAGGACATCGTGCGTCCGCCGGATGTGCGGTTCCTGGACTACGAGGTCGAGCTCGGCCTCGTAATGGGCGCGGACCTGCCGGTCGGCACCGAGGTCACCGACTCCACCCTGCCGAAATACGTCGCCGCGCTGGTCGTCGCCGACGACGTCAGCGCCCGGGACCTGCAGCTGCCCAAGACGCAGTTCTACGAGTCCAAGTCCTATCCCACCTTCACCCCGCTCGGACCGCGGCTGCTCCTGGTCGACGCCGACGACCTGGCCCGCCTGCCGGAGCTGCGGCTCACGCTGAAGGTCAACGGGGCCACCCGGCAGGACCGCACCACCACGGACATGATCGTCCGGCCCGCGAGGGCACTCAGCCTGCTGGCCCGTTTCCAGACCCTGAAGCCCGGTGACGTCCTGCTCACCGGAACACCCGGTGGCACCGCGCTGAAATCTCCGGGCAGGCTCCTGGCCACGCTCGGCGCCCTGCTGCCTCCGCACAAGCGCTGGCAGAAGTTCTTCGCCCGCCAGCAGCAGAACCCGGACTACCTCAAGGACGGTGACGTCGTCACGGCCCGGATCGCGACCGACGACGGCGTCCTCGATCTCGGCGAGCAGCGCACGGTGGTGCGCGCCCGCTGACGACTCCCGGGACCCCCCGCCCGGGACCGGCCGGCCCGGCATCCCCGTACCGGGCCGGCCACTTGACCCCACCCCTCACCCTGCAAAGGCGCACCGGTGACACTCACACCCACCGACCTGCTGTGGCCCGCCTGCGACAGCCCCGCGGACCTGCCCGCCATCGAGGCCGTCCCGCTGCACGAACGCGGTCTGCCCGCCACCACCTACGACGCCCTGCTCCGCGCCGCCCGCCTGTGGCCCGACCGCCCGGCTACGGCGGTGCTCCCCGATGCCGCACGCTTCCAGCGCCCCACCACCGCGACCTTCACGCAACTGCACGACCAGGTGCATCGCACCGCCAACCTGCTGCGCTCGCTCGGCGTCACCCGCCGCGCCGCCGTGGGCCTGCTCGCGCCGAACACCGCTGAGCTGCCGACCGCCCTGCTGGCCGCGCAGGCCGCGGGCATCGCCGCCCCGGTGAACCCGGGCCTGGCGGCCGAGCACGTCGAGCAGCTGCTGCGGCGCGGCGGCGCGCGGGTACTCATCGCCGCCGGTCCGCAGCTGGACCCGCAGGTGTGGGCCAGGGCCCGGGAAGCCGCAGCCGCCCTGCGCCTGGACGCGCTACTGGCCCTGGCGCCCACCATGGCCGACGGCTCCACCCCCGCTCTGGAACCCATCGAGGGCGTACGTGTGGGCTACCTCGCGGAACTGGCCGCGTCCCATCCCGCCGACCGGCTGGTGGACATCGAGCCCCCGGCCCCCGACGACCTGGCCGCCTACTTCCACACCGGCGGCACCACCGGCACCCCCAAGCTCGCCGCGCACACGCACGCCAACGAGGTCATCGATGCCTGGATGGTGGCCTCGAGCATCCCACTGGACACGAACTCGGTGATGTTCGCGGCGCTGCCGCTGTTCCACGTCAACGCCCTGATCGTCACCCTGCTCGGCCCGCTGCTGCGTGGCCGGCAGGTGGTGTGGGCCGGGCCGCTGGGCTACCGCGATCCCGAGCTGTACGGGGTGTTCTGGAGGCTGGTGGAGCACTACCGCATCGCCGCCATGTCGGCAGTGCCCACCGTGTACTCCGTCCTCGCCGGCGTCCCCGTCGACGCGGACATCTCCAGCATGCGGTTCGCCGCCGTCGGCGCCTCCCCACTGCCACCCGCCGTACGGGAGTCCTTCCAGGAGCACACCGGCATCCCGCTGTGCGAGGGCTACGGCCTGACCGAGGCGACCTGCGCCTCCGCCCTCGGTTTCCCCGGCCACACCCGGCCGGGCAGTGTCGGCCGGCGCCTGCCCTACCAGCAGGTCAAGACCGTGCAGATCGACCCGGACACCGGCGAATGGCACGACCTGCCGCCCGGCGCCACCGGAGTGCTCGCCATCAGCGGCCCCGCGGTCTTCGCCGGCTACGTCGCCGAGCACACCGCCCACGGGCCCCGCCTGGAGACCGCCGGGAAGATCCGCGACGGCTGGCTGGACACGGGCGACCTGGCCCGCATCGACGCCGACGGCTTCATACATCTCGCCGGCCGCGCCAAGGACCTGATCATCCGCGGGGGCCACAACATCGACCCCGCCGCTGTCGAGGACACCCTCCTCGCCCACCCCGAGGTCACCGCCGCCGCGGCCGTCGGCCGCCCCGACCCGCACGCCGGCGAGGTGCCCGTCGCCTACGTCACCCTCACCCCCGGCGCCCGCGTGGATCCCGCCGAGTTGCTCACCTGGGCCACCGAACGGGTCCCCGAGCGCGCCGCCGCGCCGCGGGAGGTGCTCGTGATCGACGCCATCCCGCTCACCGCCGTCGGCAAGCCCTACAAGCTCGGCCTTCGCCTGGACGCCACCCGCCGCGCGGTCCTGGCCGAACTGGCCGCCCAGAGTGCGGACTGCGACCCGGAACGGATCGTGTGCCGGCCGCACGACGGAGGGGTCCGCGTCATGCTGCCTGCCCCTGCCGACGAGGCGGTGCGGCACAGGGTCACCGCCGCCCTGGACCGGTACGTCCTCAACTGGCGGTACGCCCCTGGCACCTGACCTGACCTGACCTGGGCCGCAGCAACCAAGGCCGGCAGCAGCCTGGAGGCCCAGGCGGTGATGCCGACCGCCCAACGCACCTCACCGGCCCGTTGCGGGCGGTGTCGATCAGCGTGAGGATCTGCGCTTCGTCGTTGATCACCTTTGTGGAGCAGCGTCTCGCCATCGGCATCGACGGCCACCGCCCAGGGATGACCCCTGTCGGCGTCGATACAGACCATATCCGTCCGTGAGACCTGCTCACCGCTTCGCTCCGAGTCCCTCGTGCCCCATGTCCCATGGCCCGAAGAACACCCGCCAACAGGTCCCTAACCAGCGATGACCGCAGTTCTCAATCAGTGGTCGGAGCGTCCGGGAGGACCGGGCGGCCATTCTCCCGGAGCCATCAACGGCAAACCGCCATCAGCCACACCCGGTCCTCCCGGTCCGCCTCACATTCTTAGGAAACCTCCATGACTACCACTACCACCGTCCTGGCCGCCGTTCTTGCCGCGCTCTTCCTCCTGCTGGGGTCGGCCAAGCTCGCGGCAGTCCCCGCGATGCGGCAGGCCGCGGCCCATGTCGGCATGACCCCCACCCACTACCGCCTGCTGGGCGCCTTGGAGGTGGCGGCCGCGGCCGGGCTGCTGGTCGGCCTGCGGGTCACTGCGCTCGGTGCCGCCGCCTCAGTGGGTCTGATCCTGCTCATGGCCGGAGCCGTGGTCGTACACCTGCGCAGCGGCGACCCGGCCGCCCGCTGCCTGCCGGCCGCCGTCGTGGGCGCCCTGGCCGCAGTTCATCTCGTCCTGCTGGTCGGCGGCTAGCAGGCCCACACCCCGTGGCCGGCGCCGTCAGCACGCGCGGCGGTGACCGCCCAGCCGCCAACTGGGCACGCCGCTACCCCAACCTGAAGATCATCCTGTCCCACGCGGGCGGTTTCCTCCCCTACGCCGCCCACCGGATCACTGCCGCCCTGGTCGCCGAGACCGGCCGCGGCTACGAAGCGATCCTCGAGGACCTGCGCGGCTTCCGGTTCGACACCGCCCTGTCCGGCAGCCCCTCGGCACTGCCCAGCCTGCCGGCCTTCGCCCGCCCCGACCGGGTGCTCTTCGGAGCCGACCGGCCGTTCGCATTCGAACTCGCCGTCGCCCACTTCACCGGCGAATACGACCGCTACCCCGGCCTCGAGACGCCGGCCACCACGCCATCGACCGGGGCAGCGCCCTCGCGCTGTTTCCCCGCCTGGCCTGAGCCGTCCCCTGCCCCTGGCCCCGAGCCGCGACACCCCGGAGTACCCATGAACGACATCGACGTGCCCGTCCTCATCGTCGGCGGCGGCGGTGCGGGACTCACCGCATCCATGCTGCTCAGCCGCATCGGCATCGAGTCCCTGCTGGTGACCGCCTGGCCCAGCACCTCCGTCCTGCCCAAGGCCCATGTCCTGAACCAGCGCGCCATGGAGGTCATGCGCGACGCCGGCGTGGCCGACACCATCTACGCCGCCTCCACCCCGGCCGAGCAGATGTCCCACACCGCCTGGTACGTCGGTCTGGCCGGCGACCACGAGGACTACGGCCGCCGCGTCGCCATGATGGAGGCCTGGGGAGCCGGCGGCCGCTCACCCGAGTGGCTCGCGGCCAGCCCCGAGCGGCAGGCCAACCTGCCCCAGATCCGACTGGAGCCCGTCCTGCGCGCCCGCGCCGAGGAACTCGCCCCCGGCCGGGTCCGCTTCCACCACGAGCTGACCGAACTCGCCCAGGACGACGAGGGCGTCACCGCCACCGTCACCGACCGCGACACCGGCGAGACCTACCGGGTACGGGCCCGGTACCTCCTGGGCTGCGACGGCGGCCGCACCGTCGGCCCCACCGTGGGCATCGTCCAGGAGGGCGTGCGCAACCTCGCCCGCGTGGTCTCCTTCCACATCTCCGCCGACCTGTCCCGCTGGGCGCGCGATGCGCAGGTGCTGATCCGCTGGCTGTGGCTGCCCGATCTCGGCATCCCCGGCGTGCTCGTGCCCATGGGCCCCGACCACTGGGGACCCGAGTCCGAGGAGTGGGTCTTCCACCTGAACTACGGGCCCGAGGACGGCCGCGCACTGGACGACGAGTCCGTACTGGCCGACCTGCGCACGGCACTCGGGTTGACCGAGGAGCACCTGACGGTCCACATGATCTCCCGCTGGTCCCTGGAGGGAGTGGTCGCCGACCGCTACCGCTCCGGCCGCGTCCTGATCGCCGGCGACGCCGCCCACCGCCACCCGCCCACCGGCGGCCTCGGCCTGACCTCGGCCATGCACGATGTCCAGAACCTCACCTGGAAACTCGCCGCCGTGCTGAACGGCCATGCCGGCGACGCCCTGCTGGACACCTATGAGGCCGAGCGGCGCCCGGTGGACGCCACCAACGTCCAGCGCTCGCTGGAGAACGCCCTGAATCAGATCGCGATAAACGCCCTCTTCGGCGGGGGGCCGCAGGCCGGCGCGGAGGAGAACTGGCGGCAGGCCCGCCGTCTGTGGAGCGGGGACCCCGCCGACACCGAGTTCAGCCGCACCTTCCTGGCCACCGTGGCGGCCCAGTCCATGGAGTTCAACGAACTGGGCGTCGAGTTCGGCTACATCTACGACTCCGCGGCGATCGTCGCCGACGGCACTCCCGCACCCGAGAACCCCGATCCCGTCCGCGTCTACCAGCCCGCCGCCCGCCCCGGACACCCGCTGCCCCACGCCTGGCTGGAGGACCTGGACGGCCATCGTGTGGCCCTGGCCCCCCTGGTCCGTCCCGGCCGTTTCCTGCTGATCGCCGGGGAGGACGGCCGGGCCTGGTGCGAGGCCGCCGAGAAGATCGCCGCCGAAAGCGGGCTGCCGCTTGACGTCATCCGTGTCGGCCACCTCGACGGCGACTACCGGGACCTGCGCTCCACCTGGACCGCCGCGCGCGGGCACAGCCCGCAGGGTGCCGTCCTGGTGCGCCCGGACCGCTTCATCGGCTGGCGCGCCCAGGGCGCGGCCACCGACCCGGTCGCCGCACTCACCACCGCGCTGGACACCCTGCTCGCACGGTAGGGACCGCTCACCTGCCGTGCCACCCGGCCCGCCGATCGCCGCCGCGGTCGGCGGGCCACCCCCTCCCCCCAACCCCCACCCGTCTCCAGGGCACCGCGGCACCCGCCCACCTCGCCACGGGTCGTGGAAGCCGCAGGAAGGGAATCCCCGTGAACGATCCGACCGGCACCACCCCCGCCGCCGACGCCCACCAGGGCCTGCACGGCGAACAGGGCGCCCTGCGAGGGGAGCATCCCGGCCGCGCGGCCCGGCCCGTCATCAAGGTGGTCGACCTGGCCTGGCTGGAGTTCACCAAGCCCGACCTGGACCGCGCCGAGACCTTCGCCCACGACTTCGGCCTGACCACCGCCGCCCGCACCGATGACGCCGTGTATCTGCGCGGCGCCAGGGCCGGCACCCACTGTCTGGTGATCCGCCGCGGCCCCGCCTCCCGGTTCATCGGCCCCGCCTTCCAGGCCGCCGACGCCGCCGACCTCGACCGGCTGGCCCGCGCCACCGGCCACAAGGTCCGCACCCTCACCGAATACGGCGCGGGCCGCGCCGTGGACCTGCTCGACCCGTCCGGCATCCCGGTCCGCGTCGTCCACGGCGTCGCCGAACAGCCCGCACAGCCGCTGCACCAGCCCCTGGTCCTCAACAGCGGCACCAGTGCCGCAGCGGCCCGGGTCAACGCCCCCCAGCGCCCGCCCCGCGAACCCTCCCAGGTGCAGCGTCTGGGCCACGTCGTGCTGTCCACCCGGTTCTTCCGGGGCGCCCTGGACTGGTACCTGCAGCACCTCGGCATGATCGTCAGCGACTTCCTCTACCTGGACGGGCAACGCGACCGCGGCCCCACCATGGCCTTCATCCGCTGCGACCGCGGCAACGAACCCGCCGACCACCACACCCTGGCGATGCACCTGGGCCCCGACACGGGCTATGTCCACTCCGCCTATCAGGTCGCCGACCTCGACGCGCTGGCCGCCGGCGGTGAGTACCTGCGCAAGCGCGGATACCGCCACTCCTGGGGTATCGGCCGACACATCCAGGGCAGCCAGATCTTCGACTACTGGCGCGATCCCGACCGCTTCATGATGGAGCACTTCGCCGACGGCGACGTCTTCGACGACACGCTGGAACCCGGCTGGGCCGCCATGTCCGCCTCCGGCCTGGCCCAGTGGGGCCCGCCTGCCACCCGGGACTTCCTCGGCACCACCCCCTCGCCGGGGGCGCTCCTCAAGGCGATCTCCGCGCTGCGCGAGGACAACGAGATCGACCGCGCCCGTCTGCTGGGCCTGATGAAAGCCCTGGGCAAGTGACCGCCACCACCCCCGAGCGTGTGCCCGTCGTGGTGATCGGAGCCGGCCCCACCGGGCTGACCGCCGCCACCCTCCTCGCCCGCCACGGCGTGCCCACGCTGGTTGTGGAGCGCCACTGCGCCCCGTATCCACTGCCGCGCGCGGTCCACCTGGACGACGAGGTGCACCGCATCCTCCAGGCCGTGGGCATCCATGAGACGTTCAGCGAGATCACCCGCCCCGCCCGCGGCATGCGGCTGCTGGACGGCTCCCACCGGGTGCTGGCCGAGTTCCTGCGTGACAACCCGTGCGGGCGGCACGGGTTTCCCCAGGCCAACATGTTCGACCAGCCCGAACTCGAGCAACTGCTGCGGGACAACCTCACCCGACACCTCCTGGTGACGCTCCGCGGCGGCATCGAGGTCACCTCCGTGACTGCGCCCCCGCACAACGGAGCCCCGGTGGAGGTCTCCTTCCGGGAGGTGGACACAGGCGTCTCGCACACGCTGCTGGCCGAGGCCGTCCTGGGGTGCGACGGTGCCGGCAGCATGGTCCGTGCCTCCATCGGCGCCCGGATGCGGGACCTCGCCACCCCCCAGCAGTGGCTGGTCGTCGACGTCCGCTGCCGCCTTCCCTTGCCCGCCTGGGACGGCGTCCACCAGATCTGCGACCCGCGGCGGGCGGCCACCTACACGCGCGTCGGCGAGGACCGCTACCGCTGGGAGTTCCGGCTGCGCACCGGCGAGCAGTCGAAGGAGCTCACCGACCGCAGGCGTCTGCTCAAGCTGATCGCCCCCTGGACGCCGGGCATACCCGAGGACGAACTGCACGTCCTGCGCACCGCCACTTACACTTTCCGCGCCCAGGTCGCCGACCGCTGGCAAAAGGGCCGCGTCTTCCTGCTCGGTGACGCCGCCCACCTCACGCCTCCCTTCATCGGGCAGGGAATGGGCGCCGGCATGCGCGACGCCCAGAACCTCGCCTGGAAGCTCGCCCGTGTCCTCACCGGCCGCGCGAGCGAGGCCCTGCTCGACACCTACCAGGCCGAACGCCAGCGCCACGCACAGCAGTTGATCCGCACCGCGGTGGCTGTCGGCGCTGTCATGACCGGGGGCGGAACGGGCACCGCGCTGGCCCGCAAGGCCCTCCTGCCCGCCATCTCCCGCCTGCCGGGCGCCTCCCAGCTCGTACTGTCCGCCGTCAGCCCGCCGCTGAGACCGGGCCCCCTGGTCGGCTCCCGCTACCGGCTCGGCCATCCGGGCCCCGGGACGCTGTGCCCCCAGCCCCTGATCGCCGGCGCCGACGGCACTTCCCGTCTGCTGGACGACCTGCTCGGCGAAGGCTTCACGCTCCTGGCCACCGCGCCGCTCAGCCCGGCCCTGCACGCGCTGGTGCGAGCACTGAACGCCCGCGTCGTCCCACTGCACGACCCCCGGCGACAAGAGCCCGGCACGGGCGGCACCCACCTGGGTGCCGAACCGGGCACCGGCGCCCTGCTCCACTGGATGGGCACCGCCGGTGCCGTCCTGCTCCGCCCCGACCGGGTCGTGCTCGCCACCGCGGCCCGTCCCCGCCGCGGCAAAACATGCGGAGACGACCTGGTGGCCGCGGCAGCGGCCTGGGCGCCCCTGCTGTGCGGCGGCGGCCCTGCGACCGGGTGAGGACTTCTCCGTCGCATGGGGCTGGGGCCGCTCCTCCAGTGCGACAAGGCCGAGCGGCAACTTGACGCTCCGGCCTAACTCTGGATCACCCCCTGAGACGACGGGGGGTAACAGCACTGGCGAGTCGACCGCATGTGGTCCCGGCGTGCGTATGCCCAGGCTGAGCTGCAAGCTGGTGGTGCAGGCCGTGGCTGTCGGAGGGAATGTCATGGAGGCGGTGTCCGCCGATGCGATCGCTGGACCGCCCCGGTGGTGACCGGCGTGGTCAGCAGCGGGCGTGGTGACGGCAGCTCTGCCTGTGCCCTGCGCAGGGCTGATGAACGCGGCCCGTCGGCTCTTGCCGTGACCGGGAGCGCGCCCCGACCGGTGGCCGCGCCGCGGCGGCCGTTTCTGATCGTGAATCCGCGTTCGGGGGGAGGGAAGGCGAGCCGGTTCCGGATCGCGGAAAGGGCCCGTGCGTTGGGGGCGCAGGTGCTGTTGCTCGATCCTTCCCGGCCCCAGGATCTGGCGGCTGTCGCGCGGCGCGCGGTGGATGACGGAGCGGATCTGCTGGGGGTGGCCGGCGGAGACGGCACGCAGGCACCTGTCGCCGGGGTTGCCGCGGAGAGCGGTCTTCCTTTCCTGGTCATCCCGGCCGGTACCCGCAACCACTTCGCGATGGACCTCGGCCTGGACCGCGAGGACCCTTCGGCCGCGCTGGAGGCCCTCACGGACGGCGTCGAGCTGCGCGTGGATCTCGGGTTCGCCGGCGAGCGGGTGTTCGTCAACAACGTGTCGTTCGGTGCGTATGCCGCCCTGGTACAGGACCCGGCCTATCGGGAGGACAAGATCGGCACCACGGTGCGGATCCTCCCGGAATTCCTGGCCCGCCACGAGGGCCCGGAGCTGGTGGTACGCGCCGGGCTGCTCACCGTGGACCGGCCTGATGCCGTGCTGGTGAGCAACAACCCGTACCGGGACGATGACCCGGCCGGGCTCGGCAGGCGGGCGCAGCTGGATTCCGGGCTCCTGGGTGTCCTCGCCGCCAGGGCGGAGACGCCCGCCGAGACGGCCACCCGGCTGCGAAGCGGGCAGCCGCACGGCCTGACCCACCTCGCCACCCCTGACGACGTCGTCGTCCACGCCGACGTCCCGCTCGTCCCCGTCGGGCTGGACGGCGAAGCCGTGACTCTGCCCGTTCCCGTGCGGTGCCGGATCAATCCCCAGATGCTGCGGGTACGGGTTCCCCGCCATCGGCCGGCCGCCGCGCCCGCCGGGCGGCAGCCGGGCTGGGGCACCATCCGGCGGGTGACCTCAGCCGCGCGGCGAGCTGTTCACGGCCGCCGTACCGGCTGACGACGCTCGATGACTTGTTCGGCCCAGATCGTCTTGCGGCCCTCGCCGGGGCGGCACCCCCAGCGCGCGGCGAGTTGGGCGACGAGGAACAGGCCGCGCCCTCCCTCGTCGGTGGTTCGGGCGCGCCGCAGGCGAGGCTGGGTGCTGCTGGAGTCGGTGACCTCGCAGACCAGAACGTTGTGGCGGATGAGCCGCAGCTCCGCCGGTGCCCGACCGTAGCGAATCGCGTTGGTGACCAGCTCGCTGACGATGAGTTCGGTGGCGAAAAGCAGCTCGTCCAGCCCCCACGTGGTGAGCTGGCGGGCTGCCCATTCCCGAGCCCTGGAGACGGCGGCGGGATCGGGCGGGATCTCCCAGTGAGCGGTGTCCTCCGCAGGGATGGCGCGGGTGCGTGCCAGCAGCAGGGTCGCGTCGTCGCGCGGCGCATGGTCCGTCAGGCCGGCAAGGACAGCCCGGCCGATGTCGTCCAGAGCGCGGTCCGGACGGCAGGACACGGCGAGGGCGTCCGTCAGGCGCCGGAGGCCTTGGCCGATGTCGCGGTCGCCCCCCTCGATCAGGCCGTCGGTGTACAGGGCGAGGACACTGCCCGGCTCGAGGTCGATGGTGGTGGTCTCGTACGGCATGCCGCAGACGGCGAGTGGGGGTCCTGGGGAGAGCTCGACGGCTTCGGCGGTCCCGTCGGGCCGCACCAGGACGGGCTGGGGGTGCCCGGCACTGGCCATGGCGCAGCGTCGGGTGACCGGGTCGTAGACCGCGTACAGGCAGGTGGCGCCGACGGCGTCGTGGTCCTCGAGCGGTGCTTCGGCCGCGAGGCGGTGGACCAGGTCCGCGATCCGGGTGAGCAACTCGTCCGGCTCCAGTTCCAGGTCCGCGAGCGTCTGGATGGCGGCGCGCAGGCGGCCCATGGTGGCGCTTGCGGGTATGCCACGGCCGACCACGTCTCCGGCGACAAGGGCCAGCCGGAGAGAGGGCAGGGTGATGGCGTCGTACCAGTCGCCGCTGGTGCCCGCTCCGCGGCCTGTGGGGAGATAGACGCCGGCGGTCTCGGCTGCCGGAGTGTCGGTCGTGGCCGGGGGGAGGAGGCTCTGCTGCAGAGCCACGGCCGCCCGGTGCTCGCGCGCGCAGCGGCGGGCGTTGTCGATGGCGAGCGCCCCTCGTGAGGCTATCTGCCTCATCAGATCCGCCTCGTCCTCGGTGAACGGGTCGGACAGGCCGGTGCGCCAGACCACGATCGCGCCGAGGGTGAGGCCGCGGGCGTACAGCGGTGCCACCATCACCGCATGGGTGTCTTGCGGGAGGAGCTCTTCGACCAGCCGCGGGCCGCCGAGCAGGGCGGCGAAGTCTTCCCGGCCGTAGACGACTGTCTCGCCGTGCTGGAAGCTGCGCAGGAGGGGGTGGTCGGACAGCGGTGGGACGGGGTTGCCGTGCTTGATGCCGACCGGCCACTCCGCGGTGGTCGGCGCCAGGGCCGCGTTGCGCAGATGCAGATCTCCGCCGCCCAGCCGCTCGGCGGGTTCGTCCCCGTCGAAGACGGACTGCGCAAGGTCGACGGCGGCGAGATCTCCGAAGGCGGGTACGAGTACGTCCGCAAGGTCCTGCGCGGTGCGCACGACATCAAGGGAGCCTCCCACCCGCTCGGCAACCTCGCGGGTGAGATCGAGCTGTCGGCGGGCGCGCAGCTGGTCGGTGCTGTCGATGTACAGGGCTGCGACCCCCGTGGGACGTCCTCTCGCGTCCTCCAGACGGAAGGCGGACAGCGACAGCGCGTGCCGCCGCGCCGGCTGCCGCCAGCTCACTTGCTGGTTCCTGTGGACCACCGGGACGCCCGTCTCGAGCACCTGGCGCAGTACCGCCTCGAGGCTCTCGGCGTCCTGGGCGCACAGCACGTCGCCCAGCCGAGTGCCGGGCTGTACTGGACGGCCGTTGAGAGTGCCCGGCGTGGCGTTCGTCTGCACGGTGGTGAGATCCGTGTCGTGCAGAGCGATCGTGATCCGGTTCTGTGCGGACAGTGCGCGCAGCAGCGCCGCGCCGTGCTGGTGGTAGGCGACGTGGTGGGTAGGGGCCGCCAGCACGAGGAACTCCGCCGAGCTGCCCAGCATGGTGGTACGGAAAGTGACGTCGATTGTGTTGCCGCACCGGTGCCGCAGCCTCGCCCGGCCGGACGTCGGCATGGGCGTGGCCTTGCGCAGGTCGTCCGGGAGGTCGGCCACCAGTTCCCGTACGGGGCGGCCGTGGACCTCCTCGGCGCGGAAACCCGTCAGGTCCTCTGCCGTCCCGGTCCACCCCGCCACCGCGCCTCGATCATCGAGCACGGCGGCTGCCAGGCCGTCGAACGCGGACATCCTACCGGCGGGCCCGGCACGGGAGATCCCCGTCGTGCCCTGGGAGGCGCCTGCCGAGTCGGCGTTGTCGATATTCGCTGTATCCATGTCCCTGGCTTCCTTTACGAGCCTGCGGCTACGAGAGATGGCCATCGGTGTGGCGGCTGTCGGCCGCCTGGCTCGCCGGCGGGGGCGCCGGCTGTGGAGGGCAGGTCCTGTTCGGCCCAGACGACCTTGCCGTCCGCCGCGGAGCGGGAGCCCCATCTGCGCGACAACTGGGCGACCAGGTAGAGGCCGCGGCCGTGCTCGTCGAGAGCGTGGGGATGGCGGGAGCGTGGCCGGCCGGTGTTGAAGTCGGAGACTTCGCACGTCAGCACGTGGTGCTGGATGAGCCGTAGGCGGCGTGGGCCGTCGCCGTGGCAGATGGCGTTGGTGACCAGTTCACTGACGATGAGTTCCACCGCGGGCACGAGGCGTTCCAGACCCCATTCCCTTAGCTGACGGGCGGCCAGGTGCCGGGCTGCCGGGACGGTGACCAGTCCATTCGGCAGGTCCCAGGAGGCGACCTGGGCGAGATGGAGTGCACGGGTCCGCGCAAGGAGCAACGTGACATCGTCGGCCGGTGCCTGAGTCGGCAAGGTCTCCATCACCCTTGAGCACAGGTCCTCCAGGGATGAACCCCGCTGCGCCAGGGCGGTGCCCAGGCGGCGCAGCCCGACGTCGATGTCCTCGTCCCGGGACTCGACCAGCCCGTCGGAGTAGAAGGCGAGCACACTTCCCTCGGACGGTTCCAGTTCCACGGACTCGAAAGGAACCAGGCCGAGGCCGAGGCCGAGCGGGGCTCCGGCGGGCAGGTCCGGCATGGTGACCCCGCCCTGCGGGTCGACGATCAGGGGCGGGGGATGCCCGGCCCGCGCCATCGTGCACCGCCTGGTGACCGGGTCGTAGACGGCATACAGACAGGTGGCACCCACCACCGCGGCGACCTGGTCAGGAACGTCGGCGTCCTCGTCGTTCAGCCGCCGGACCGTGTCGTCGAGGTGCGCCAGCAGTTCGTCGGGGGGCAGGTCGAGGTCCGCGAGCGTGCGCACGGCGGTGCGCAGCCTGCGCATGGTCACCGCGGCGTTGATGCCGTGTCCGATCACATCGCCGACGACGAGAGCGACCCGGGCGCCGGACAGCTCGATCACGTCGAACCAGTCACCCCCCACGCCGTGGGCCGGGTCGGCCGGCACGTAACGCGAGGCGACCTCGATGGCGGTGCCACCTTGCACACGGTGGGGGAGCAGGTCGCGTTGCAGCGTGAGGGCCGCGGTGCGTTCACGCGCGTACTGAAGCGCGTTGTCCAGGCAGAGCGCGGCCCGGATGACCAGCTCCTCGGCGAGGAGCAGGTCGTCCTCCTGGAACGGCGTCTGTTCCACGGAGCGGCCGGACAGCGCCAGTCCCAGCACGCAACGCCTCGCACGGATGGGGACGACCATCAACGAGTGGACCCCGCTGTCACGGAACTTCTGCGCCCGCGTCGGATCGTGGTCGACCCAGGGGCCGCCGCGGGTGTCCAGCACCGGTTCCAGGTGAGACCTGCCGGTGCGCAGGGCGGTGGCGAATGACGAGGCCGTGGGGACGTGGATCACCACGGTTCCGGACCAGCCGCCCCGGGGCCGGCACTGCTCGGCGTACGCCGTAGCCGGCGGGGCCTCCTCGCGGAGCGGCAGCACGTGTGTGGCGGACCGGCCCACCACCTCCCCGGCCGAGTAACCGACAAGCTGCCGAGCTGCCTGCGTCCACCCCACCACGGTGCCCTCGGCATCGATCATCGCTATCGCGGCGTCGGGCAGCTCACGGGGGTTCACCGGCTCGACGAGGGGCGTGTGGTCGGTGATCGTCATCGCGGTCCATCCATCGGTACGGAGGTGAGAGAGCGTCGGTATGTGGCGCGGCGCCCCCTGTGTGCAGCCGTGGTGAACGGTGATGTCCGGGTGAGCGGCACACGGTGCGGCATATGTCTAAATAGGGACTTTATGCATACTTCTGATGAAATCATCAGATGGCAGGGCTGAGAAGTCAAGGCCATCAGGACTGATTGATCGATCAGAGGCGGAAGCGGCTTGTGGAGGTTGCTTCACCGCGACGCCGTCGTTCCGCGCGCATAGAAGGGGCGCCCTGCCGGCGCTCCGGAGCTGGGGGTTCACCCGGCCCGAGGCGGACTACGGCCAGGCCTCGGGCAGCATCGCTGAGATGCTCCCGGGCGCCCTCTTCCCGCTGTAGCGGGAAGAGGGCGCCCGGGGTTGTCTGGCGTCACAGTTGGACGGGCAGGTGGCGGGGTTCGCGGAGCACGGCGTTCTGCCGGTAGGCGGCGGGTCCTCGACCGGGCCCGCCGTGCCGAGGTGCGGAAGCGGCGCGCCGAGCGCGGCCTGGGCTTCGATGCGCGCGAGGCGTGCCCCGTAGCGCAGGTGGATGTCGCTGCCGAAGCCGAGGTGCTGGTTGTCCGGGCGGGTGGGGTCGAACCTGTCGGGCTCGTGGAAGTGCATCAGGTCGCGGTTGCCCCAGGCCAGTACCAGGACGGCGGACGTGCCCTGGGCGATCGTGGTGCCGGCGATGTCGTTGTCGGCGAGCGGGATGCGCTCGCCACCCCCCTCGTTTCCGGCATGGACTGGGAGGCGCGGGATCGCACGCCCCGGCTGCGGGGACGGGAACTCCGGCGCGCCAATCCGGGAAGGTCGGCCAACTCCCTTAGGGGGCCGCCCAGTTCGCGTCCAGACGCGCTGCGCCGGTCGTCTGGGCGCCTTCTCTGCCTCGACCTTTCCATACGACGTATGGTAAAACTGGAAGAGCACTTCCATACATCGTATGGAAAGTTTGCCCGGACAACGCCAGGCGCCTCACGTCGCCGGCAGAAGCAGCCGTTGGTGCAGGTCGCGCCCGGCGGGAAGGAAAGATCATGAAGAAGATCATGAAGCGCATCGCTGCCACTGTTTCCTCCGTGGCGGTCGCGGGCGTCACCGTTCTTGTTGCCGAGGGCACCGCTTCGGCCGCTACTCCTGGATCCGCCCACGTCCAGCGCCCGGCCGTCAGCGTCAAGGCCGACTACGACCGCTGGGACCACGGTGTCGGCTACCTGCTCGAGCAGGGCTACTCCTGGGACGAGATCCGCGGCTGGCACCACGACGGCCGCACCGACTCGGCCCGGCACGACCGGGATGGTCACTCCTACCGCTGGGACGACGAGGGACGCGGCTGGAAGTCCGACAACTCGTACCGGCACGACTGGAACCGCTCCGAGCACGACGGCCAGGACCGGGACCACCACGACCAGAACCACGGCAACCGTTGAGACGGGCGCTGCCCGTGGCCCTGGGCCCAGGCTCTTCCCCTCGTCCTGATGCCCGTCGGCGGCAGGAACGCCACCGCTGGTCCAGGATCAGCGGTCCCTGACCGCCGCCCGGGTGGGCCCGCTGAGTGAGGGCCCGTCCCCCCTCACACCTGCCCGCGGACACCCACCGTGTGCCGCAGGCTCGCGTCGCCCGACTGTGCGACGCCACACATCGTGCGGTCCGCCAATGCCGTCCGGCGCCCGGGCCCTGCTGTAACGCCTCTCCCTTCGTCGCCTCTTCGCTGCCGGCCAGGTGGCGGGGTGCGGCCGAGGCGCGTCTAGGAGTGAAAGTCGATGGAGTCTTTGAGGACCGTGGAGCGGGGGGTGGCCGTGCAGCTTGTCGTCTCGCGCGACTACTCCCTGTGCATGTGCATGCGTCTGCAGTACGAGCCCACTGATCCCTATGTCGTCCGTGCCGCCTTCTTCGCCGACAGTGATGAGCCGGTCGAATGGGTCCTGGGGCGAGATCTTCTGGCTGACGGCCTGAAGGGTTCCGCGGGCTACGCGGACGTCCGGATCTGGCCGGCCGTATGCCCCGGTGACCAGGCGATGCACATCGCCCTCGGGTCTTCAGAAGGCACCGCCTTGCTCGAGGTTCCCGTGCAGGACGTCAGGACCTTCCTGGAGAACACGGAGGCTCTGGTGCCACGAGGCACCGAGCACGAACACATCGACTGGGAGGTCGAACTGGCGTACCTGCTCGCGGAGGGCTGACCGCTGACCATCCACGCTCAGAAGAAGAGGAACGAGTATTCATGTCCCAGTACCAGCTTCGTGTCTACACACTGCGCAGCCCCGAGGCGCTTGCCGCCTACGAGAACATCTGGGCCGACCACATTCCCGGTTTGGCCAAGCACCGCATCACCACACACGGCGTCTGGACGGTGCCCGCGGCGCCCGGAAGCGAGGCGCCCCAGCTGTACGCCCTCGTTTCCTACAGGGACGCCGACGACATCCAGGAGCGGCTGGAGGCGTACCTGTCGAGCCCCGAATTCCGCGCCGACATGGAGGGTTTCGACATCAGTCAGATCGTCGACGTCGACGAGTCCGTGCTGACGCCCATCGCAGACTCGCCCTTGCGTTGACAGGACAGTCGGCCTGCGACAATTGACCCTCCCCTCCCTGAGGGGAGGGGATTCGTCACCCCTCCAGGGCTGATGTGGGGATTTCCGGCTCACGCTGCCCGGCCAGGCGGCACCTGGTCAGGTCTTCCACGATCAGCACTGGCCGGGTTGAGACCAGCCCGACCGGCATCACCTGTGCGGAGTTCTTGTCCCCGGGGGATACGACTCCGCACGCGGTGCAGGCGTGGGTACGTTCTGAGAGAGGTAGTGCGTGCTTGGTTCTCGCTCCGCACTGCCGTTGCAGACGCCGAATCGCCCTGACGGCGATTCGGCTTTCCCTGTCCTGCTCCGCAGGAATCCGGTGATGCGTGGCTCCCTGTGCGTCGCAGCCTGAGTTCGCCCGGCCGCGGGCGGCGCACCCCAAGTCGCCAGGCCTCAGGACCACGGACTCAATGGCCGGCGCCCTGGCCGTCACGAGCGGCGCTGAGCCGGCTTTCCAGACCCGTGATCAGCGTGTCCATCACGAGGCGGAACATGTGGTCCTGGTCAGGGCCTTCAGGGGCTACGTCCGCAGAGTCAGGGTCCGCGTCCCCGTCACCGTCTTCACCATCGTCAGAGCCGGGGGGCTTGAGGGTCGACCACTGGTGGAGCGAGCCGTTGAGTTCGGCGGCGAGGACACCGATGACGACGGCGACCATCAGCGCCGCGATCTCCGAGACCTCTGACTGCGGAACCCCGGCAGCCTCCACGATCGCGGTGAGCGCGGTCCAGAACGGGTCGTCGGGCTGGATGAAGTCCGGCTGGTGGCTGAACGAGTAGGCCATCAGTTCGGGGTGACGATGCGCCAGGGTCCGGAAGTCCGTTGCGAGCAGGCGGATGCGCTCCTGCCAGGGAGCGTCCTCAAGGGTCACGGTGCGGAACTGGGCGCCGACCATTCTCGTCACGCCGCGCAGCACCGCCTCCTTGTTCGGCACGTGGTGGTACAGCGACATCGGGTTCGCGTCGAGCACGGTGGCGAGTTTGCGCATGGTGAGCGCCTCGACCCCGTCCTCGTCGATCAGCCGCAGGGCGGCGGCATAGATCCCGGCCTCGGTCAGAGGCACGTCCCTCTTCCTCGTTCCCCGCGGGGGACGCCTCACCTTCTTTTCCATACTTCGTACGGTATCAGTTCGTACGCCGTATGGAAATGACCTGAATCACAGCGCTCACCAGGGCAACCGAGCTTGCTTCACATTTCCATACGTCGTACGGTACTAATTCCATACGGCGTATGTTTCCGTACGGCGCCACGGCATCGACCTGAGCAGCGCGCCCTTGCCCGTTCCCCTTCACGCAGAGGAGCAAGTCATGACCACGCACTCCGCGAACGACCTTCGCCCCATCCGGTCCCCGCGCGGGATTCCCTTCCTCGGCAACACGCCGCAGATCCCCGGCACCAACCCGGTGGAGTACTTCGGCGAGCTGTCCAAGCAGTTCCCCGAGGGCCTCTACGGCTTGGACATCGCCGGTGTCGAGCAGATCTTCGTCTACGACCCGGACCTGGTGGCCGAGGTCTCCGACGAGACGCGGTTCTTCAAGCAGATCGAGAAGACGCCGCTGCAGCATGTCCGGGACTTCGCGGGCGCGGGGCTGTTCACGGCCCACCAGCACGAGGAGGAATGGGGCATGGCGCACCGGATCCTCCTGCCGGCGTTCAGCCAGCGGGCCATGAGGGCCTACTACGGGCAGATGCTGGAGATCGCCCAGAACCTGGTGGGTAAGTGGGAGCGCAAGGCGGGTCATCCGGTCAACATCACCGACGACTACACCCGGCTGACGCTGGACACGATCGCCCTGTCGGGGTTCGGCTACCGGTTCCGGTCCTTCGACAGGGAGGAACTGCACCCCTTCCTCAACGCGCTGCTGGGTGCGCTGGTGGAGTCGCTGCGGCGCTCGCAGGAGCTGCCGATGATGACCAAGCTCCGCAAGGCCGACGCCAAGAAGTACGGCGAGAACATCCAGCAGATGCGGGACCTGGTCGAGAGCGTGATCAAGGAGCGCCGCGAGGGAAAGGGCGGCGGTGAGGAGGACCTGCTGGGCCTGATGCTGGAGGCCACCGACCCGGAGACCGGAAGGCTGCTGACCGACGACAACGTCCGCGACCAGGTGCTGACGTTCCTGATCGCCGGTCACGAGACCACCAGCGGCCTGCTGTCGTTCGCGACGTACTCGCTGATGCGCAACCCGCACGTCCTGGCCCAGGCCTACGCCGAGGTGGACCGGCTGATGCCAGGTGACACGGTCCCGGACTACGACACGATCATGCAGCTGGACGTCATCCCGCGGATCCTGGACGAGACCCTGCGCCTGTGGGCTCCCATCCCGGCGTTCGGCAAGACGGCGCGGGAGGACACCGTCATCGGCGGCCGCTACGAGCTGAAGAAGGGCGCGAAGGTCCTCATCCTGGAGGGCCCGCTGCACACACACCCCAAGGCGTGGGACCGTCCCAATGAGTTCGACATCGACCGGTGGCTGCCGGAGAACCGCGTCCAGCAGCACCCGCACGCCTACAAGCCGTTCGGCAACGGCCTGCGTGCCTGCATCGGCCGGCAGTTCGCGCTCACCGAGGCCCGCCTGGCCCTGGCGCTGGTGCTTCAGAAGTTCAAGTTCTCCGACACCGGCGACTACAAGATGGACGTACGGGAGGCGCTGACGCGCAAGCCCGGCAACTTCGAGCTGATCGTCCGCCGTCGTCAGGAGCACGAGCGGACCGTCTTCGGCGCCGCGGACGTGCAGACCGGCGACACGCAGGCGCAGGCAGCGGTCAGCGGTGTCGGGGTGAACCTGACCGTCGCCTACGGCTCCAGCCTCGGCTCCTGCGAGGACCTGGCCCGCACCATCGCCGACCGCGGCGAGCGCTCCGGCTTCGGCACCACCCTGGTCAGCCTGGACGAGCTGGGCGACAACCTGCCCACCGAGGGCCTGCTCGCCGTCGTCGCCGCCAGCTACAACGGCAAGGCCCCCGACAACGCCCAGCGCTTCGACGACCTGCTCGCCGCCGGACTGCCCGAGGGCTCACTGGCGAACGTGCGGTACGCGCTGCTGGGCGCCGGCAACACCCAGTGGGTGGCCACCTACCAGGCCTTCCCCAAGCGGATCGAGGAAGGTCTGCTGGCCGCCGGCGCCACCCCCATCGTCGAGCGCGGCATCGCGGACGCCGCCGGTGACTTCGACGGCATGGCCACCCGCTGGATGAACACCCTGTGGGCCACCCTGGCCGAGGAGTACGCCGCCGACACCTCCCAGGCCAGCGGCCCCCGCTACCAGGTCCAGCTGCTCACCGAGTCCGACGTGCGCCCCGCCATCGTCTCCGAGCAGGCGTACCCGCTCACCGTGGTGACCAACGACGAACTCGTGGCCGACGCGACCGGCCTGTGGGACTTCGCCATCGAGCCGCCGCGCCCGTCCGCGAAGTCCATCACCTTCGAGCTGCCCGAGGGCGTCACCTACGACACCGGCAACCACCTGGCCGTCTTCGCCAAGAACGAACCCGCCCTGGTGGAGCGCGCGCTGAGGCGGCTCGGCGTCGACTACGACCAGGTGCTCCGGCTCGACCAGCCGGCCGGTGGCCGCACGCATCTGCCGGTCGGCACCCCGGTCACCGCCGGCATCCTGCTCACCGAGTTCCTGGAGCTGCAGGACGTGGCCACCCGGTCCCAGATCCAGACGCTCGCCGAGTACACCGAGTGCCCGTGGACCCGGCCGCAGCTCCAGGCGTACACCGCCGAAACGGAGGAGGCCGAGGAGCGCTACAGCAAGGAGATCCTCGGCAAGCGCATCTCGGTGCTGGCCCTGCTGGAGCGCTTTGAGGCGGTGGAGCTGCCGCTGGCGGTCTTCCTGGAGATGATGGGCCCCATCCGTCCCCGCTTCTACTCCATCTCCTCCGCCCCGTCGGCCAACCCGCGCCACGTGCGCCTGACCGTCGGCCTGCTGGAAGGCCCGGCCCTGTCCGGCGACGGCCAGTACCGCGGCACCTGCTCCTCCTACATCGCGAGCCTGGAACCCGGGGATGTTATCTACGGCTACGTCCGCGTGCCCTCCCCGACGTTCGCACCGCCCGCCGACCCCGCTACCCCGCTGATCCTCATCGGCCCCGGCACCGGCATCGCACCGCTGCGCGGCTTCCTGGAGGAGCGGGCGACACAGCACGCCAGCGGCACCAAGGTGGGCCTGTCCCAGGTCTTCGTCGGCTGCCGCCACCCGGAGCACGACTACTTCTACCGGGGCGAGATGGAGATGTGGGAGCTGTCCGGGATCGCCCAGATCCACACCGCCTTCTCTGCGGTGACCGGCCACCCGGCCCGGTTCGTGCAGAACGCCATCGCCCATGCCGCCGACACCGTGTGGCAGGCCATCCAGGACGGCGCGTACGTCTACGTCTGCGGTGACGGCCGCCGCATGGCCCCCGCCGTCCGCGAGGCACTCGCCGCCATCCACCGCCAGAAGACCGGCAGCGACGACGAGACCGCCCAGCAGTGGCTCGCCCAGCTCGAAGCGGACGAGCGCTACCAGCAGGACGTCTTCGCCTGACCGTTGCACGCCGTCAGGCGCGCCGACCCCCAGCCGCCGGGAGGCGTGCGGACGTCCTGCCTACCCCGCACGCCTGCCGGCCCCACCAGCCACTCAGACACCCCATGGCACCCATGGCCCGAACCACCGGGTCGTGCCGCTCACAGAAAGCAGATCACCATGGACACCATGCTCGCCGGACGCTTCCACCTGGACAGCAAGAAGTTCGCCGTGGAAGAGGTCCCGATCCCCGTGCCGGGCCCGGGCGAGGTCCTCATCGAGGTCAAGGCCGCCGGCGTCTGCCTCTCCGACGTCCACCTCCTCGACGGCTCCCTCGTCCCCCTCTTCGCCACCTCCGACACCATCACCGTCGGCCACGAGGTCTCGGGCGTCATCCACACGCACGGCCCCGACCTCAAGCGCAGCCTGCCCGTCGGCACCCGCGTCACCCTGGAGGCCGGCAAGACCTGCGGCACGTGCGCCGGATGCGTGCGCCACCGCCCCTGCACCCAGATGCTCACCGCCGGCATCGACTACGACGGCGGCTGGGCCCAGTACGTCATCGCCCGCGAGGACACCCTCATCCCCATCCCCGACAGCCTCCCCTTCGACCAGGCCGCGATCATCCCAGACGCGGTCTCCACCCCCTACGCCGCCGTCGTCGCCACCGCGGGCGTCCGTGCCGCCCAGTCCGTCGGCGTCTGGGGCGTGGGCGGAGTCGGCGCGCACAACGTACGCCTCGCCCGCCTGGTCGGCGCCGCACCGATCATCGCCGTCGACCCGCTGCCCAGCGCCCGCGAGCGCGCCCTGGCCTTCGGCGCGGACCTCGCGCTCGACCCGGCAGCCCCCGACTTCGCCGACCAGGTCCGCGCAGCCACCGGCGGACGCGGCCTCGACTTCGCCTTCGACTGCGCCGGCGTCCCCGCCGTCCGCGACCAGGCCGCCTCCGTGCTCGGCCTGGGCGGCTCCCTCATCCTGGTGGGCATCACGCCCAGGCCGCTCACCATCACGGAGGGCCTGACCTTCAACTACCTGCAGAAGCAGGTGCGCGGCCACTACGGCGGCTTCCCCGAGTCCGTCTCCGAGCTGGTGCAGCTGACCGCGGCCGGCCGCCTCGACCTGGCCCCCTCCATCACCGACCACATCCCGCTCATCGAGGCCGCCGACGCCGTCCACCGACTGGAGAACAAGATCGGCGACCCGATCCGCCTCATCCTCGTCCCCTGACGCCCGTCAGCAGGACGACAAGCCACCCTGGGCAGGGGTGAGTGGGCGCCGGTGCGTGAGGGAGCACCGGCGCCCACGGCCTTCCAACATCCGCTGATCGGGCACACGCCGACTCCGCGGCTCAGGTGAGGCCGGACTCGCGGAGACCGGGTACGCCAGCGTCAGCATTCAGGCCATCGCCGAGCGCGCGGACGTCGCTTGACCGCTGTGGCTTGCGCATCCTCCTCGCGCCGCCGACGGGTGCGGGCACAGCGACGTCACTGAGTCCTGTTAGCGAGCCCATGCTGGGACTGGCACACTGAATCTGTGGTTCCGCTGATGTTCGCGGCCGATCAGAATGCGTTCTCATCACTTACAGGCGCCAGTGTTGTTTCCACCTGCGCATTGGTCTTCACCGTCGCGTCATTCTGGTGGCTCAACGCCAGACAGGGGCGCCTGAAGGCGTGGGAGCCTCATTCGTTTGCAGCGATCGTCCACTGTTTCACGCCACGCCTGCGGCTTCCGCTCGTCCTTCACAACACCGGTGCCAAGCCGATAGTCGTGCAGGACCTCATACTGACCTTCCCTGATGAGCCCGCCTACCATCTGCCGCTTCTGTGGGTTTCCTCACCGTCTCGTCTCCAGCCGGGACCGGACGAGGAAGCGAAGCTGCCGGCCGGATTCGTTGTGGCCGGCAGGGAGGCGCAACAACTCTTCATCGAGTTCGAGGCACCGTTCTCGGGATTCCCCCCGGACGCCCGTGATTACAAGGCCCAGATACACGTGAGGGTTGGCCACCGCAAGGGGTGGCGCCCCCTGCTGACGTTCACCTTGAGGGCCGCCAACATCGTCGCTCCCGATCGCTACACCGTCTACAACAACGCACCAGTCGAACTGACCAAGGAAGATCGGAAAAGGGCAGACGCTGCGCTCCTGGAGCTGTTGAACGAGCAAGGGGACGCTTCCGCTCCGGGCGAGCAGCGGGACTCTTCCACGGACGACGGTGACACCGGCACGAGTCGCTAGAGGATCCGGCACCTTCCGGCATCCGGAAGCCGGGATGGGCGGTGAACTGTGACGCTCCGCGCCTCCTCGTGAGCGGAATCCGGCCCTGACCCCTGGCTGTGCCAACGCCCACTCCATAGCGTGTGAGACACTCTGTCTCGGATGCTTTCCTAGGTGTACGGCATCCACGGGGCGAGCGCGTTGTCCACGCTCCGCACCAGGAACTCCTCGTCCAATGTCTGGCCGAGCAGATAGCGCCGGAAGAACAACGGCCCCATGATCCGGGTGAGAAGGATGGCCGCGTGGTCGTCGGCGCCGGCGCGCAGTTCGCCGCGCTCCACCGCGGTCCGCAAGGCCGCGCGGAGGTCTTCGACGGCAGCCCCGTAGAGGCGTTGCCGCAACTCCCGCATGTGCGGATCCCGCTCGGCCTGGTCGATCAGTGCAGCGGTGGCCGAGGCCGAGACAGGCTGGTTGAACCAGTCCAAACGCCCTGTCAGCTGCCGCATCAGCTCGTCGCGCACGGCGCCTTCACCCACGCTGAGCAGCGGTTCGGTCAAGCCGTCCAAAGTGTCCAGCAGCAGGTGCTGCTGCTGCGGCCAGTGACGGTAGACCGTGGCCCGGCCGACACCGGAGCGTTCGGCGACCGCGGCATGGGTGATCGCCCCGGGCCCGCCCTCCTCCAGGAGCTCTGCCGCGGCTGCCAGGGCTGCCACGCGACTCCGCTGCGCACGAGGATCCGTCTTTGATGAGCTCATCCGATGCCTGCTTCCCGGCTTCTCCGCGCCGGCGCGGGACCGTCGGCGGCTTCGCTCGCCAGTTTATGAGACAACTTGACTTACAGAAGTACTTCGATACAAACTGTCTCACAGGTGGAGGGTCTCCACCGAGCACAAGGCCCTATGAACAGTAGGAGTGACCATGGACAGGACCGAGAACATCGTCGTCTTCCGTTTCACCGAGCAGGTTTCCGCATACCAGGCGCTCAGTGAGCTGAAGCAGCTCGGCGGCCCGACCGTGGAGGTCACGGGCGCGATGCTCGTCGAGCGCCGACCGGAAGGGACAGTGCGGGTTCCCGAGGGCGTCGACGCCAGGGCGGGAGAGGGCACGCTGGTCGGCGGGCTGGTCGGTTCCGTGGTGGGCCTTCTGGGCGGACCGCTCGGTGTGGTGCTGGGCTGGGGCGCCGGCGCCCTGGTGGGCAGCGGCGCCGACTGGCGGCGGGCGACGGAGGGGTCCGGCCTGGTGGCCCTGGTGGCCGACGAGGTCAGTGCGGGTAGCACGGTGCTGGTCGCCGAGGTCGCCGAGCGCGACACGGCGGCGGTCGACCTGTTCGCCATGCGGTTCGACGCGGTACTGGAGCGCAGGCCGGCCGAGCGGGTGCGCGCCGAGGTCAAGGCGGTCCGTGAGGCGCAGGAGGCGGCGGAGCGGGCGGCCGCCAAGGCGCGCCGGGAGCAGAGGAAGGCCCGGCTGGACGCCACGATGGAGGCGCGCGGCAAGGCGCTCAAGCAGCGGCTCCAGCGCCCAGCCGCTTGACTCGCGCCCTGTGCGGGCCGGAGGCAGGCCCCGGGGATCAAGGGAACGGTGGTCGGCGCTGAGATTGATCATGGTTCCGGCGTTCTACCACGGGATGGATCTTGCGCACAGGAGTTCGGGGCTCCGCGCGGGCCGGCAACGCAACCAGGAGGCGGACTCCGCCTCCTGGATCGCGGCAGCGGCGGAGTCGATCGCATCCACCGCGTAGAACTCCGCATCCTCCGCGTTCCGTTCGGCGCGCTTCACATCACGCTCGGCCTTGGCAGCAACTTCCCGCACTGGCTCCTGGAACGCCCTCGCAGGCCGTTGCGCGCTGCCGGACCTGGTCGGTGACGCCGCGGACATGCGGAGGGGCGTGACAGAGGGTAGATAAGAAGCGTGATGGTTGACAGACCGGACGATATCGGGATTCCGCCGGAACTGTTTGATCTGTGTGGAACGGTGATCCGTGACCGGTCGGATCCTCGCGCGCTTGGGCCGGAGGCGTCATCCATGCGCGCTCGTGAGCCGGGGCACGACGGCAGGCAGGTAGTCGTTGCGTTCTCCCGCGAGCATGTGTACGAGCTGGTCAAGCAGTTGGTTCAGGCGGTATCCCCTATGCTCGGTACGATCAAGGATGTCCGGCGGGCCATGTACGCGGCGCTTGGCATCCGCTACGACCGCCGATGACGCTGCCGGACCCTGGCCAGGAGCCACAGCAGCCCGAATCCCCGCCGCCTCGCGAAGCGGAGGCCGCTGGAGCGGGGGGTGCCGCCCGGATGCCCAGGTGGCTGCCGCGTGCCATGGCGCTCGCGCTCGCCATGGTGGCCGTCTTCCAGCTTGGCAGCTGGGCGTTCCAGAGGCTCACCGGTCTGCTGGTCAGCATTCTGATCGCGTTCTTCCTGGCGCTGGGGATCGAGCCGGGCGTCGACCGGATGACGGCCCGAAGGATGCGCCGGGGCCTGGCCGCCTTTCTGGTGTGTCTCGCCGTGATCCTGGGGGCGGCGGGGTTCTTCGTGCTGTTCGGTTCGATGCTGGCGGGCCAGATCAGCGGCATCGTCAAGAACTTCCCGGGGTACTTCGACTCCGTCATCGGCTGGATCAACAGAACGTTCCACACGCATCTGTCGCGGGTCGACGTCCCGGGCCGACTGTTGCGCTCCGACTGGCTCCGGACGTACGTACAAAAGCATGCGGGCGGGGTGTTCGATTTCTCGGCTTCCGTGCTGGGCGGTTTGTTCCGGCTGCTGATGATCTTCCTGTTCATGTTCTACTTCGCTGCGGACGGCCCCCGGCTGCGCCGCGCGCTGTGCTCGCTGCTGCCACCGGCCAAACAGACGAAGGTGCTCAGGGCCTTCGAGATCGCGGTCGACAAGACGGCCGGCTACCTCTACTCCCGGGGGCTGATGGCCCTGATCTCCGCGGTCGCCCACTACATCATGCTGGCGGTGCTGGGCGTGCCGTACGCCCCCGTGCTCGCCCTATGGGTGGGCGTGGTGTCGCAGTTCATCCCGGTCATCGGCACCTATCTGGCCGGTGCCGTGCCCATGCTGGTCGCGTTCATCGTCAATCCCTGGTACGCGGTGTGGGTGCTGGTGTTCATCGTGGTCTATCAGCAGTTCGAGAACTACCTGCTCCAGCCGAAGCTCACGTCCAAGACCGTGGACATCCATCCGGCGGTGGCCTTCGGTTCCGTGGTCGCGGGCACCGCGCTGCTCGGTGCGGCCGGCACCCTCATCGCCATTCCCGTGGTGGCCACGTTGCAGGCATTCCTCGGTGCATATGGGAAGCGGTACGACGTGGCGGACGATCTGCGGGCGGAGGGCGGCCAGCGTTACCCGCGCAGGGACGGTCCTTCGCCACCTGCGCGCCTGCGGGGGCTGCTGCGCCGCCACGGTCGGTCCCGATCAGGCTTGCGAAGGCCTCCGCCGGGTGAATCAGGGCCCGGTGAGTGACGGTGTACTGGCCGGACCGTACTGTCCCAGGAGGAGACAGAGGTCATGACATATCCCGCTGATTCCTCAGGCACCGGCCCTTCGCGCGGCACTGAGCCGCAAGACGCCCCCCTGACAGAAGGCCTGGGAGCCTTGTCGAACATGGGCTGGCAGATTCTGCTCACCACGGGCCTGGTGACGATCGCCCTGGGTGTTGTGGTCCTTGCCTGGCCGGGCGAGACGCTGCGGGTCGTCGGCGTACTCTTCGGTATCTACCTGCTGGTTACCGGCGTCTTGCAGCTGGCCGCTGCCTTTGGCACACACGTCCCCCGGCATCTTCGGGTGCTGCATTTCATCACGGGTGCGCTCTCCATCCTGCTGGGGCTGATCTGCTTCCGGGCCACCCTGGAGTCGATTCGGCGAAGCCCTCCTCACGCAGGGCTTCGGCGGCCCGCAGTCCGGCCAGGGACGCACCGACGATGACGATCCGGCCGTCGGCTCTGAACTCCCGCACAAGCTCTGCGACCGTTGCCCGCACGGTCATGACGTCGCGCTCCCCTTCGCGCCGTCCAAGCGGTCGATCACGATCGCCTGCACCGGACACGCCGCAGCGGCTCGCTAGACCTGCAGGCGCCGCTCGTCATCGGGGTTCGGCTCGTAGGTGAGCGCCTCCTGGCCAGTCAATCTGAAGACCTCGTGCGCCAAATACACGAATTGTGCGTACCCCTGGCATCGATTCAGGTTCACGGCGATCCGCATGGGCAGACTCCTTCCGATCTGCCGCCCGCCCCACAGCGACCATCGACCACCGACGCGGTCATGCAGCTATCCGACGGTCGCCTTCCGTCAGGTGACCCAGATGGACAGCCCACCCGACGTCGCCTCGGCCGACGCCACCGGCTGAGCACCCGTATGTTCGATCTTCTTCGCCACGGCGGTACCTTCGCGGTGACGCTTACTGCCGGTGAGCGTCACGGTCTGTAGCTCGCAGTACACATCCGACGGGTCGGCAGCAAGGTTCGCTCCGACGTTCTACTCTCCCGACGACAGCAAATCCGCTGTCACGGAAAACCCCTCTCAGGCAGCGGTAGTTCTTGAGCACTGACCGGTTCGTGCAGGTCCGGGGACTTCCGGAGTGCCTGCCCGCATTGGAGGCGGGCATCGTGATCACGAGCATCGCCGCCTCCGCCGGAGTCACCGCAGGCATCGATCTCGCGCTCGCCCTGGTCGAGGAGGACCACGGCAGGGACACCGCGCCGCTCACCGTTGCCCGCTATCTCGTCGACTTCCTCCGGCGCCCGGGTAATCAGGCTTAGTTCAGCCCCCAACTCGCCGTCCAGACCGCCGCGGTCCAGGGCGCTCGCCTGGTCCGCCTGGAGTGAGGCCTGGCGGAAGAGGGAGCCGGCGTCGTCGATGGGCGGTTTGGCGCTGGCAGTGTCTGGGTGCCGACGGCAGCGACTGGTGCCTCTCTATGCACCGCCGCACGAGCTTGCCGACCACGGGCCTGCCCCAGGCCACCAGCGACATCGGGTTCGCATCCAACACGGTCGCGAGTTTGCGCATGGTGAGTGCCTCGACGGCGTCTGCGTCGATGAGCCCAAGGCGGCGGCATAGATCCCGGCCTCGGTCAGAGGCACGTCTGTCTTCCTTGTTCCCCGCGGGGTGATTCGCGCCCCATGGGCACGGACTTCAGGCAGCGGCTCGGCCCGGCGCCGCTGCAGCATCGAACGCGCCATCGTCGGGCTTACAGCCGGGCTCCGTTCGGTGGCCTGCTCGCTCGATTCAGAGCCAGCCGCGGCGGACCGCTTCCGCGGCTGGAATCGGCTGGTTGCCCCGAGGCGGGCGGTCAGCTCGGTGATCCGGCGGCGCAGGGTGCGTTCGCTGAGGCCGAGTTGCCGGCATGTCCACGCTTTCCACTGGCCTGCGCGCGCCGAACTCCGGATCAGATGGCGCCTGGCAGGGGGCGCCGGGTGACCTCGTAGGCGTCGTCCGGGGGGACCCCGAGCATGCGCAGGACCATCTCGACCAGGTTCGAGGCGGCCTTGTCGCCGTCGAGGTCGGGGCGGGCCAGTCTCAGCGCCACCAGGGACAACAGGGTCCCGCCCAGAGCGGACAGGCCCATGGTCGGGTCGGCGCAGGTGAAGCGGCCCGAGGCGATGCCGATCTCCAGGTCGCGCAGGGCTCGTGGGGACAGGCCGCGTTCGGAGTGAATGTGGGCCAGACCGCGATCGCGCAGGATCCGCAGGAGTTCCGGGTGGGAGTCGGCCATTCGGGCGGTGAGCCGGAAGCCCGCCGCGACGAGCTCGGCCGGGTCCTCGATCCCTTGTACGCGCTCGTCGATGACCTGGCCGAACTCCTCCAGGGCATCCGTCACCGCGGCGTCGAACAGCTCCGTCTTCGACGCGAAGTGGTTGTAGAAGGAGCCGAAACCCACGTCGGCGCGCTCGGCGATCACCTGGATGCTGGCGCTGGTGTCCCCGGTCTCCGCGAGGATCTGCCGGGCCGCACGGACGAGCGCCTGACGAGTCTCGGCGCGGCGCCGCTCGAAGCGGCTGTTGGACGGGGCTGACGTCGGCATACGGCGAGTGTAACAACCGTTGCGATGAGTCTGCCATTACTGATGAGGTCATCAATTATTTACCAACTCACTATTGACGATTGATACAGCAGAGTTGATGATTTCATCAGTGCAGTGCTGCTTGGAGGACCCCATGTCCCACACCCCCGTTAGCAGGGCCGCTCCTCGCCGAAGGGGTCGGCACGCCTGCGCGACCGGATCAGCGACGCGATCCGCACCGGCGCCTCATCCCGCCACGTCCCCGACGAGCTCCTCGCCGTACGGGCCCTCCCGCACGCGAGAACCGACAAGAAACTTGAGCTTCCCGTCCAAGCGCCTGCTTCGGGGCGCCCCCGCCAAGCAGGCCCTGAATCCCGCGGCGGTCGACAACCCTGAACTGATCGCCTACTTCGCCCGCCTGGGCGCGGGAACAAGCGGTCAATACACACCACATGACGTCGGCCAGGGGGCCACAGGCCCACGTGACAGCACCGGGTCCTTGTGCCCGCCCGGCTCCGCAAACCCCGTCCCCACCGCGTGGTGCCGGGGCGGTCAACGCTGACCAGCCCGATGATGGTGCGTTCGGACCAGCGGCGATTGGACCCTCGGCGTGGACCCGGTCGCGACCGCGGACCCCGAGGAGTGGCGCGCGATGTA
>NZ_JBSFLB010000042.1:0-63524 GCF_053598835.1 Streptomyces sp. NPDC001070 | reverse complement strand
GCGCTGTGACGGAGGCCGACCCACAAGGGCCGGCGGCTCCGGCGCGCGGATCCGGCGGCGGACGTGCACCCTGGAAGTGCGGCCTTGTGGGACCTCCACACACGCCACAGGCCGTCCGGGAAATGAGGGAGGCCCCCACCGGCTGTGGGCTGCGCGGTGGGGGCTTCGCCCGCAGCGCACACCGACTACGCGACCCCGCCCCCACATTCCCGGAACGCTCATGTCGCGCCGACGGCAACGCGGGCGATGTCGACGTCGAGGAAGTGGGCCGAGCAGGAGATACACGGGTCGTGATTGCGGATGACGCGTTCGCACAGGCGGGTCAGGGACTCGTCGGACATGTCACCGCGGTCGAGTTCCCGTTGGACGAGGCGGCGGAGGTCGTCCTCGATGGCTCCCTGGTTCTGAGCCGTCGGCGGCACGATGCGGGCGTCGGTGACACGGCCCTGGCCGTCGATCTCATATCGGTGGTACAGCAGCCCGCGTGGCGCCTCGGTGGCGCCGTGTCCCGCCCCGGCCCTGGGCGGCACGTCCACGAACGGCCGCGGAGGCGGTTCGTAGGCGTCGATGATGCGCAGGGCCTCCTCCGCCGCGTACAGGACCTCCACGGCACGGACGATGATGCTGCGGTAGGGGTTGGGGAGGGTGCCCTCGCGGCTGTGTCCTGGACCGGCAAGCCCCGGTGGATCGTCCAGTCCGGCTTCTCGGGCGGCCTGGAGCGCCAGGGCCGACAGGAGGTGGCCGCTGACGGCGTAGCGTGCCAAGGAGCCGGTGAGATGTCTGCGACCGTCCAGCCGTGAGTGGAGCGCGGTCGAGTGCGGGACCTGTTCCTCGACGACATGGGCGGAGAAGTCGGCGACCGGAAAGTCGCGTGGCGTCGTGCCGCCACAGGGCATGACGGTGGGGACACCGGACTCGATCGCATAGGTGCCGGGCTCGGCGAGGGCGAGCAGGTCGGCGTCGCACTCGGCGTCGGGGAAGTCGAAGCCGGCCACCCACCGCACCGTGTCCCAGGCATCGTCGAGGGCGACCCGGAGCCGTTCGGCCAGGGGACGAAGCTCGGCACGCGTGGGGGTGCGGTGGAAGCCGCCGAGGCGGACGTTGACGGGATGGACCGAGCGCCCGCCCAGCAGCTCCATCACGGCGTTGCCGGTCTGCTTCAGCCGCAGGCCGCGTTCGACGTGCTCCCTGTGGTGGCGGGCCAGGCCGATCACGTCGTCGTGGCCGAGGAAGTCCGGAGCGTGCAGCAGATGGATGTGCAGGGTCTGGCTCTCGATCCACTCACCGCAGTAGATCAGGCGCCTGAGGTCGGCCAGCCCGCCGTCCACGACGACTCCGCAGGCGTCCTCAACGGCCCTGCACGCGCTCAGTTGGTAGGCGACGGGACAGATCCCGCAGATGCGTGAGGTGAGGTCGGGTGGCTCGGTGTGCGCGCGGCCCCGGAGAAAGGCCTCGAAGAACCGGGGCGGCTCGTAGATCGAGAGCTGGGCCCGGACGACGGTGCCCTGGCGGAGCAGCAGGCGCAGCGACGCCTGCCCCTCGATGCGCGCGAGTGCGGGCAGGCGCAGGACGCGCGACTCGTCCCCGGGGGTGTTCATCGCGGACCCTCCTCCTCGACTGCCGTGAACGCGGTGACGTTGAAGGTGTGCAGGAGCCGCCCGACGTTCTCGTCGCTCAGTCCGTCGCGCCGCAGCAGAGGGATGAGCGCGGGGAGATTCGTGGTGCCTGCGGGCCCGAAGCATCCGTAGCAGCCACGTCCGTAAGCCGGGCAAAGGGCACCGCAGCCGGCGTGGGTGGCCGGTCCCAGGCAGGGCGTGCCGTGGGCGACGACGACGCACACGGTGCCGCGTCGCTTGCATGAGAAGCACACGCTGTGATTCGGGACGTCCGGTTTGCGGCCGGAGAGGAAGGCGGTGATGACTTCGAGGAGCTGGCCGCGGTCGATGGGGCAGCCGCGCAACTCGAAGTCGACGTTCACGTGGGCGGAGATCGGTGTGGAGGTGGCGAGGGTGGCGATGTATTCGGGGCGGGCGTAGACCGCTTCCAGGTACTCGGTGGCGTCCGCGTAGTTCCGCAGCGCCTGGACGCCGCCGGCTGTTGCGCAGGCGCCGATGGTGACCAGGTGGCGGGACTCGTCGCGGACACGTCGGATGCGTTCCGCGTCCTCGGGCGTGCTCACCGATCCCTCGACCAGTGCGAGGTCGTACGGTCCGGGTGCGACGTCGCCGGAGGCCTCCAGGAAGTGGGCGATCTCCATTTGTTCCGCGAGGCCGAGCAGTTCGTCCTCGCAGTCCAGCAGCGTCAGCTGACAGCCGTCGCACGAGGCGAACTTGAACACTCCCAGTCTCGGCCGGGAGTCCTTCGGGGAGGCGGGGGAGGAGGTCATGTCACAGCTCCCGTACGGCGAGCAGCGGTCGGGCCAGGTCGTAGCGGACGACCGGGCCGTCGCGGCAGAGCAGCAGGGGACCGAGCTGGCAGTGACCGCAGTGACCGGTGGCGCACCGCATGTTCCGTTCCAGGGAGATCTGTACGCGGTCGGCGCGCACGCCGAGATCGCTCAGCCGGCGGGCTGCGGCACGGATCATGACCTCGGGGCCGCAGATGAAGGCGCTGGTGGCCTCCGGGGCGAATGAGGCTTCGCTGAGCAGCGCGGTGACCACGCCGACCCTGCCGTGCCAGTCTTCGGCGGGTCGGTCGACGGTCACCGCGGCGAAGGGCCGCCGCCACGCGGAGAATTCGTCCTGGTACAGCAGATCCCCGGGGGTCCGGGCGCCGGCCAGGACGTTCAGCCGGCCGTACGCCTGCGGCCGGGTCATGACGGCGTGGACCAAGGGGCGCAGCGGTGCGAGGCCGATTCCCCCGGCGACGACGAGCAGATCGTGTTCCCGCGCTGCGGCCATGTCCCAGCCGGTGCCGAACGGCCCGCGCACACCGACCATCGCTCCCACGGTGACGCGGCACAGCGCTGCGGAGACCGCTCCGACGGCCCGGATGGTGAGCGCCAGACGCCGCTCGGTCATGCGGGAGACCGAGACGGGGATCTCTCCCGCGGCGAAGGCGTAGACCATGGCGAACTGGCCCGGAGCGAACGGCGGGAGTGCCTGTGTCACTGGTTCGAGTTCGACGGTGACCGTGTCGGGCGTGTCGCGATGCCGGTTCACGACGCGGTAGGGGAGTGGGACGACGGAGGTCATGTCGCCGGTCCGCATCCCCGTGGCCCGTACAGGTCGAGCAGCCGGTTGCGGGTCGCGCGCAGCCTGTGCCCGATTGTCTCGGCGACCAGAGTGACCAGCGCCAGCCCAAGGGCGGGCTGCTCGGCGCACAACTCCCGGACGGCCGGCGCGTCGAACTCCCACGCGGTCACGGCATCCCGAGTCTCGGCCCCCAGGTGCCAGCGGCGGGGTGGGCACAGCCACGACCAGCCGAGAAGCGATCCGCCGCCGAGCGTTTCGACGACGTCCCGGCCGCGGCCGGGATTCTGCACGTCCAGTGCGACGCTGCCGGTACGGATGATCCAGAAGCGGTCGGCCGGGTCGTCCTCCTCGAAGATTCGCGCTGACGCCGGGAAGGCCACCTCGTGAGCGAGGGCCATGAGCCGGTCGCGGTGCTCCGCCGTCAGCGCCGCGAGGATGCCCGTGCTCTCCGCCGGGCCCGCTTGCGGGGTCACCCGCGGTCCTCCTCGCCCGTGGCCTCCTGATGCAGGGCGTGGGCTTCCACGGTGAGGTCGATGCCGGTGGGGCACCAGACGATGCACCTTCCGCAGCCGACGCACCCGGAGCTGCCGAACTGGTCGTGCCAGGTGCCGAGCTTGTGGGTCAGCCACTGCCGGTAGCGGCTGCGCGCCGACCCCCGCACGGGGACGCCGTGCAATGCCGAGAAGTCCAGGTCGTAGCAGGAGTCCCAGCGCCGCCACCGCTCGGCGTGGTCACCGGTGAGGTCCGAGACGTCCTCGGTGGTCGTGCAGAAGCAGGTCGGGCAGACCATGGTGCAATTGCCGCAGCTCAGACAGCGTGAGGTGACATCGTCCCATCGGTCGGCCTCCAGGTTGTCACGCATCAGGACGCGCAGGTCCACGGCGGGCATGCTCCGGCCCATGCGCTGGGCTGCTTGGCCGACCGCGTCCGCGGCCGCGCGTCTGGTCGCGTCGTCGGCGGGGCGCTTGGGGAGTTCGGCCAGCACGGCGGAACCTTCCCGGCTACCGCTGCGGCACAGCAGTCGGTGACCGCTCGCGTCCACCACCTCGGTCAGCGCGAGGTCGTACCCTTCGTCCACGGCGGGCCCCGCGCCCATGGACACGCAGAAGCAGGTGGCACCGGGCTCGGTGCACTCGACCGCGATGAGGAACGCCCCGGTGCGGCGCGATCCGTAGACGGGGTCGCGGTGGCGGCCTCCGGTCATCACACGGTCCAGGATCCTGATGGCCCGCAGGTCGCAGGGACGGACGCCGAGGAACGCGTACGCGATCGGCTCCGGCTTCTCCTCCCGGACGCTCAGTTCCTCGTCCGGGCCGCGGTCGGCGCTCCATTGGCGCACCCGCTGCGGGTGCAGGAAGGACTTCCACGACTGCGGGCCTGCGCTGTGCGCGAAGGCCGCCGTGTCCGCACGCCTGCGGATCCGGTACCGGCCCGCCTCCAGTTCGACCCCCCAGCCGTGCGGGAGTTCCGCGGCGGACTCCAGTTCGGCCAGGACGATGGCGCCGTCCCGCACCGTGGGGCCGATCACGGTGCGGCCATGTCGGCGAAGCACCCGCACCAGCGTCTCGAGACCGTCCCGGTCCAGGACCGCCTCGGCCGGCTCGTAGGTCACCGCTCCGGCATCTCCAGGATCCGTCATCTCATCCCTCAGCCTCCGCGCTCCGGGCCGGACGGGAGCCGGAGCAGTCGCCGGGTCCACTCCACCACGGGGCCACCGCGATCACGCCCGGACCACGGCGGCGCCGCCCGGGATTTCGCCCTTACGGCCCCTGCCGGTCGCAGGTGTGCGACGCGAGATCCTCCGCGATGCGTTCCGCCAAGGGCCGCACGGCGACCGCGACCGCGGGGGTGAGTCCCGTCCCCAGTGACCGGTCGGCCCCCTCGACCGCGTACACCACCAGGCCGGCCGGACGGCGCTCCAGGACGTCGGCGAGATGGAGGGCATGGACGAGCCCGAGTCCGTGCGTGCTGTGCCGCCCCGCCTCCGGCGGCGGTGCCTCGCCGGGCGACGGGCACCAGCGGTGGACGCGGCCGGGAGACGCGGCGGACGGGAAACAGGCGTCGACGACGACCACCCGGTCGGCGTCCTCCCACAGGCCGATCAGTTGTGCGGGATCCCCGGCGGACTCCCGCAGCACGGTCCCCTTCGGCAGCCGCACCCCGGCGGGGTGGCTGCGCAGCGTCTCGATGAGGGCCCAGCCGACGCCGTCGTCCCTCCGGAACACGTTGCCCACCCCGATGACCACCGCACCCGCTCGATCGTGCATCGCTGCCTCCTCCGCGAGCCATTGCACCACCTCGGGCCGGGGACCCCGCGTCCGGACACTTGTGCCGCGCGAGCCCGGAGGCGGTGAGCGGTCAGCGGCGCGCTCCCACCAAGTGGGCCCCACGCGTACGCGTGGGGCCCGGCGTCCCGAGGCGCGGGCCGAAGCGCCCCGGACCCGACGGTGTGCGAGCCGCCGTCGCCCCGGCGTCAACCGCCCTCGGCGGTACCGCCTCGCTGAGCCTCCCACTGCGCCGAGCCGGCACTCTCGTCGTCGGCGGCCGCGGCCTGCACCCGAAGGCCCAGGTCCTCCAGGGCCCGGCCGGCGGCGAGTTCGTCACCGATCTCGGGGACGGCGTCCGCTGACGTACGCCGAGCCACACCCGTGCCGGCGACGTCCGACGTGTCCCGGGTCGTCAGGAGGGCACGGGCGTGGGTCTCGTCACCGTGCTCGGTGATGTAGATCTGAACGCTCCACTGCTTCGCTTCCATGTGATCACTCCTGAGCTTCGGCCCGCAGGACGGGCCGGGTCCGTGCCCTACTCCCCGTGGTACAGGCGCTCGAGGTCGACGAGGACGACCCTTCCGCGCAGCTCCGCCTGGTGGAGATCCGAGCTGAAACCGGCCCCGCCGTAGCAGACGGGACCGGCGTGGCTCACGTCCTCTCCCCGGGCGGACAGGTCGGAGAGCACCTGGTGGAGCCGCTCCAAGTGCTCCAGGCCCATCACCTCGGTCCAGCAGGCCGTGCCGACCGAGAGCAGGACCCCCGTACGGTTGCCCACCCGCCCGCGGACGCCCACGTCGACCTCGACGCCGGTGCGCCGTCCCGGAACCGGCCGGGAGCCGGACGACACCGCGGTGACCACCGCCTCGAAAGTCGCCGGCGTGCCGAAGGTGGAGGCGGCGGCGAACCGCGCGGCCCAGTCGCGGCAGACGTCGGCGAAGTGACGTCCGGCGGTGTCCGCGTGGAACGTGCCGCGAACCCGCTCCCATACGGTGGAGGCGGGTTCCCGTTCGAGGACCGAATCGCCGGGACGGACGATCGCGTGGTCGAAGGCGAGCAGTGGTTCGACGATTCGGTACCGGGTGACACCGGTGCGCAGGATGTCCCGGCTCTCATCGAGCACGCAGTGGTCACGCAGGACGGCAAGGGCGTGCGAGACGTCGGTGAGGGGCCGGTCGAGCCGGCCCGCCACGTCACCGGATGTCGCGTGCCCTGAGGCGATCGCGGCGAGCACGGAGTGGCACAAGGCGCGTTCCTGGCGGTCCGTCGCCTCCTCCACCAGGTGCCCGGCCTCCCGGAACAGCGGCCGCCGTGGGTTGAGGACGGTCCGGCACACCCAGTCGTCGAAGTCGTCGAGTCCGGCCGGGACGTCGCCGCAGACGAAGTCACCCCGGTAGGCCGGTGTCCCGCCCACGACGGCGTGGACCAGCATCGCCAGCCGGGGATCGTCGATGCCCCAGAAGCGCGCGGCCTGCCGGAAGTCGAGTGACGGCACGAGGAGTTCCAGCCGGGCATGACCGCGCAGCGGTGACGGAGCGCCGAAGAGCCGGCGCATGACCGGAGTGGAGTTGCCGCACAGGAGCAGGCGGGCCCGCGGCGGCCTATGACTCTCCTCAGTGTTGCGGAGGGCCCGGTGGAGTTCGGTGGGCAGGGACGGGCTCTGCTCCACGAGGCCCGGGATTCCGTCGATGACGACCGGCAGGGGGCGGTCCTCCCCGAGCGCCAGCAGGGCTTCCACGGCACTTTCCCAACTGGGCCGGCGCCGTGGCAGAGGCTTGCCCGTGTGGTGGGACAGCTGGTCGGCGAGGCGCTGCAGCGATTGCGGCGCCGACTCCTCCTGACCGCTGAAATAGAAACCGCCCATGGACTTCGCCAGGGACTCGAGCAGGAAGGATTTCCCCTGTCGCGGCCTACCCGTCACAACGCCGAGCGCCGGCCCGGGGCGCGGGTCGAGGACGAAGTCCACCAGTGCCGACCATTCGGACTCCCGGTCGAAGATCTTCTCGGGCCGCGTGGGGCGGGTCGTCGCACCATCTGATGGCACCGGTCGCTCCCATCCCTCAACGACGCGCCCCGGCCGCGGAATGCCGGCCGGCCGGGAGAGGCGGCGGCATGCGGCGGAAGCTGTGACCCGGCCGGCACCCGGCCGTCGTGAGAACGTACGGCAGCCGGGCACACGCCATGCCCTCATCGTGGTCGCCGCCGTGCACGGTCGCAATTCGTGCGTGGGCCGCCAGGCCGGGGCGAGAGCACGACGCCGTGCGCCCGCCGTCCCCACCTGAACAGGCGCGGGCTGCCGTCCCCGGGGACAGTGGAAGGAGGAGGGGGGCCATGGGAACGCGAGGAGCGTCGTGTGGTGGCATTCCGCGATTTCCTGATGCGCTTCCGGCCGACCGGCCTGCCGGGCGCGGCCGCTGCCGGCGGGGTGCCCGCGGACCGCAGCGCCGAACTCACGGCCGAACTGGAGCCGGCGCTCGAGGCCCTGGACTCCGCCGGGGCACTGGCCCGGGCGCTGCTTGATGCGGCCACCCAGCAGGCGGCACGACGTCGCGAGGCCGCTCAGCACCAGGCCGGAGAGATCATCCGGGCCGCGCACGACCGCGCCGCGGAGGAGTCGGCTCGCGTCCTGGACCGGGAGCGATCCGCCACGCGGGCCGAGCTCGCACGGATCCGAGCCGTCGCCGAGCGGGACCTGGCCGAGCTGCGCTCCCGCGTGGCGCGCCGTATGCCCGGGCTCGTCGACCGGCTGGCCGCCGACACCGTCGAAGCGCTCCACGGCGGGCCGGAGGTGCGGGATTCATGAGCGCCGTGCAGGTGGCGGGCGCGGTGCGCGCGCGGTCGATGGTCTCGCGATGCCTGGCCCCGGCCGCCGTCGCCGAAGTGGCGGGTGCCGCGACGCTGCGCGACGCGCTGGCCCGTCTGGCGGCCACGCCCTACCGCCACGACCTGGCCCCGGCGGCCGGGCTTGCCGAAGCGCAGCGGTGCGTCGCGGCGACCCTGCTCTGGCATCTGCGCGTGCTGGCCGGCTGGCAGTCGCGCTCCGGTGCCACAGCCGTACGCCTGCTGGCGTCGGGTTTCGAGATCGCCTGCATCGAGGCACACGCACGCGCACTGCAGGCGGGTGTTCCCTCCCGTCCGCCCTACCGGCTCGGCACGCTGAACACGGCTTGGCGGCGGGTCTCGGCGACAGCGTCTCCCGGCGCGTTGCGGTCCGCGCTCGCTTCCTCCGCGTGGGGGGACCCAGGCGCGCCCACCGAGGCCGCGCTCGCGACGGGCTTGCGGATATCGGCCGCGCAGCGCACCGCAACGGCGGTTCACGGGGGCGCGGCCTGGGCCGCCGGACGGGTGGCTCTGCTGGTGGCACGCGAGACATACCTGGTGGGCAGAGAGCTGCCGGCGCCGTCGGCGGAACGTGCGGCGCGGATCATCGGTCCAGCAGCCCTGCGGGCACCGCGTTACGACGATTTCGTACGCCGCCTCCCCGCCGGCGCGGCGTGGGTCGTCAGCGGCATCGAGGAGCCCGGTGAGCTGTGGAAGGCGGAGTTGCGCTGGTGGGACAGGGTGGAGCGGGACGGAAGAGGACTGCTCCGGCGAGCGGGCTTCGGCTTCGCCCCGGTTCTCGGTGCTGTTGCCGTTTTGTCCGTGAACGCCTGGCGGGTCCGGGCCGCGCTGGAGCTGGCCGCCCGCGGCGGTGGCGATCCGGAGGCCTTCGATGCGGTGGACTGAGCTGGCATTGCCCGTGCGCATGCAGCGGGTCGCGGTGGTGGCCCCCTACGAGAACCTGCGCGAAACGCTGATCCGAGTCGCCGAGAGCGGCTGCGTGCAGATCGACCTGATCGACGACCCCGCACACATCAGGCCCGGACCCGCCGCCCATCGCCTCGGCGCCCTGCGCGGCGCCCGCATGGCCCCGGTGCTGTCCGAGAGCCCGCCCGACCTCGACACCCTCGAACGCGATCACCGCGTCGACCTGCTTTCCGGCGAGCGCGAACTGGAGGAGCGGATGGACAGCGCCGTGCGGCGCGCCCAGGTCGCCGCCCTGGCGGGATGGTGTCCACGAGACCGCATGGCGGCCGCCGCCGACCACGTGGCCGGCGCCGGGGGCTCACTCGTGGCGCTGCCCCCGCCTCCGGGATCCGAACCGCCCACGCTGTTGCGGGCCGCCGGCTCCGTGCGGGGCTCCTTCGCCCCGGTGATCCGGGTCTACGGGACCGTGCCCTACACGAATCTGGACCTCACCGTGCCCGCCGGACTCGTCTACGTCGCCATGTTCGGAGTGATGTTCGGCGACGTCGGATACGGGGGCCTGCTCATCCTGGCCGCTCTCCTCCTGCGATGGGGAAGGCCGGGACCGCTGGCGAGGTGGTGCCACCTCTGGCCGTTCGTCGCGGCCGCCGGCACGGCCGGCATCCTTGCTGGAGCCGCCTACGGCGAGCTCTTCGGACCCACCGGTGTGCTGCCCGTGCTCTGGCTTGATCCTCTGCAGGAGCCCATGCGGTTGCTCCGCTTCGCCCTGGGCCTCGGTGTCGTACTGCTCGTACTGTCCTACGCGGCCGGAGCGGTCAACCGGTGGAGGGAGGGAGGGGGCACGACGGCTCTGTACGCGCTGTCAGGGCTCGCGGGCGCCGTGCTCTTCGCCGGACTGGTCTCGGTCGGCGCCGGCCTCGTCCTCGGCCGCACCAGTTGGTGGGCGAGCGGTGGCGCGGTGGCAGCCGCGGGACTGGTCCTCGCGGGAACGGGACTGTACACACTCACCCCCGGGGGCGCGCCCGGCGTGCTTCAGGCCGGCATCCAGCTCGTCGACGGCGTCATCCGCATCGGCGCCAACGTCTTCTCCTTCGCCCGCCTGGCGGCGTTCGGGCTGACGCACGCGGCGCTCGCCGCCATCGTCTGGCAGGGCACGCGCACCCTCGCGGCCCACGGTACGCCGGGGATCCTCGCGGCCGTCGTGCTGTTCGTGGTCGGCACCGCCGTCACCTTCGCCCTGGAAGCCCTGGTGGCCGGTGTCCAAGCGTTGCGGCTGGAGTTCTACGAGCTGTTCTCACGGGTCTTCGAGGGCGAGGGCCGCCCCTTCGAGCCCTGGCACCCACCCGTCCAGCGCAAGGAGACGGCGCCGTGATCGCCTGGCTCATCGCCCTGCCCGCCGTCGTGGCGGCCTTCACCCTCACCCACTTCCTGCTGCGCCGCAAGGGACGTGCCGTCTTGCGGGTGATCACCGGGGTGAACCTCCTGCTGCTGGTCGGAGCCGTCGCCCTGCTCACGGTCGCGCTGACCGACACGCCTGCCTCCGCCGGCGGCACTCAGCCGGCCGCCGCGTCGCCCGGCAACTCCGCCGCCCTGATCGGTGCGGCCATCGCGATCGCCGGAGCCTCCATCGGTGCGGCCATCGCCGTCGCGTACACCGGAGCCGCGGCCCTCGCCGCGCTGAGCGAACGACCCGAACTGTTCGGCCGGGCCATCGTCATCGTGGGACTGGCCGAAGGGATCGCCATCTACGGTCTCGTCGTCGCGATCCTCCTGATCGGGAAGGCCTGACCATGGGACGCGTCACCGCCGTCGGGGAACAGCCACGGGTCGCAGGTCTGGCCCTGGCCGGGGTGACCGTCCTGGTCGCCGAGGGCACGCAGGCCGTCCGCGAGGCCTGGCAGGCCCTGCCGGCAGACGTCGATCTCGTCATCGTCAGCGCGGCCGCGGCTGAGGTCCTGGGACCCGAACAGCTGTCGCAGGGACGTCCCCTCACGGCGGTGATGCCGGAATGACGGACTCACTGCAGCCCGTACGGGACAGCCTCCTGCGCCGGGCACAAGCGGAAGCCGACGACCTGCTCGCGAGGGCCGACAGGGACGCCGAGGCGACCTTGGCGGACGCGGAGGGCCGCGCCCAAGCGATCATCGACGAGGGCCGCCGCAAGGGCGAGGCCGAGGCCGGAAGAGCCCGTGCCGCCGCGATCACGGCGGCGCACCGGCAGATACGCGCCGGCCGGCTGGACGCACAGGCCATGGCTTACCGGGAACTGCGCCGCCGGGTCGCCGAGCGGGCCCTGGCACTCCGTGACGGTCCGGACTACCCCCGGCTCCTCGACGCACTCACCAGGCGGGCCCGGGCTCTGCTCGGCCCGGCTGCCGAAGTCCGGGAGCACCCTGCGGGAGGGGTGGTGGCCCGTGCGCCGGGACGCCGTGCCGACCTGAGCCTGGAGGCGGCGGCACTGCGGGTGGTGGACGGCGCGGGCGACGTCGTGGAGAGCCTGTGGACGCCCTGAGCCCCGGCGCCCCGTCCAGTCGCGTGCTGCGCGTCACCGGACCACTCGTCGAGATCGAGTACACCGGCGGCATGGCGATGCACGACCTCGTCCTCCTCGGAGGAACCGGATTGCGCGGTGAGGTCGTGGGCATCGAGGCAGGGGTGGTCACCGTCCAGGCCTACGAGTACACCGGCGGTCTCGCTCCGGGACATCCCGCCCGCGCGGCAGGACGCCCCCTGTGCGCCCGGCTGGGACCGGGACTGCTCGGAGGGATCTTCGACGGTCTGCTGCGCCCGCTGACCGGCATCGGCGACCGCATCCGGCCGGGGGTCCGCGTGGAAACCGCCGGCGCGGCCGGTGGTTGGCGCTTCGTCCCCGGGGTGTCCCCGCGGCAGCAGGTCTCCGAGGGCGAAGCCGTCGGGGAGGTGCGGACGGGCGGGCCGGTGTCCTTGCGCGTTCTGGTGCCTCCCGGCGTCACCGGAGCGGTGGATTGGATCGCCCCCGTCGGAGAACGGGGAGACGACGCGGCGGTCGCCGTGGTCGCGGGTACGGAGATCGCGATGAGCAGCCTCTGGCCCGTGAGACGTCCGCGTCCGGTACGGGCGCGCCGCGTCTCACGGCAGCCTCTCACCACCGGCCAGCGTGTCATCGACCTGCTGTTCCCCGTCGCCCGTGGCAGTACCGTGGCCGTCCCCGGGGGGTTCGGCACCGGTAAGACCATGCTGCTGCAGCAGGTCGCCAAATGGTCCGACGCCGACGTGATCGTCTACGTGGGCTGCGGCGAGCGCGGCAACGAGATGGCCGACGTCATCGACGAACTGGCCGCCCTCGAAGACCCCCGGACGGGCGGCAGGCTGGCCGAGCGTACGGTCACCGTCGCCAACACCTCCGACATGCCGATGATGGCCCGTGAGGCCGGCGTCCACACCGGCATGACGGTGGCGGAGTACTTCCGGGACATGGGCCTGGACGTGGTGGTCATCGCCGATTCCACCTCCCGGTGGGCCGAGGCGCTGAGGGAGTTCGCCTCTCGCTCGGGCGAGCTCCCGGCCGAGGAGGGGTATCCGGCGGGCCTCGCGTCCAGCATCGCCGCCTTCTACGAGCGCGGGGGCGCGGTGACCACGCTCGGCGGTGCCCACGGATCCGTCACCGTCATCGGCGCGGTCTCGCCGCCCGGGGGCGACATGACCGAACCGGTCACCGCCCACACGGAGCGCTTCGTGCGCTGCCTGTGGTCCCTCGACCGCGACCTCGCCTACGCGCGCCATTATCCTGCCGTCTCCTGGGCGGGATCGTTCTCCCGGGACGCCGCGACCCTGACCGAAGGACCGACGGCGGGCGACGCGTCCCGCTCGCGGCAGCGCCGGCGTATCGGCGCCCTGCTCGCCGAGGCCGACCGGCTGGCCGCACTGGTCGACCTCGTCGGCATCGCGGCACTCCCGGCATCGGAGCGCATGAGCGTGCTCGCGGGCCGCCTCGTCAGGGAAGGGCTGCTCCAGCAGAACGCGCTGTCCGCGCAGGACGCCTTCAGCGGCCCGGAGAAGACCGCCGCGCTCGCCGAGGCCGTGCTGGCCGTCACCGACCGGTGCCGCGAACTCGTCTCCGCCGGAGCGAGTCCCGAGGCCGTCGAGCAGGTCGACTTCGGGCCGCTGCTCCGCGCCCGTGACGCGGCCGGACCTCATGACGCCGCGGAGGTGACCACCCGGCGCGACGCGGCGCTGGAGGCACTCGACGCGCTGTCGGAGGCCGCGGCATGACCGCATGGGGCCAGGTGGAGTACACGGACGTCCGCGACGTGCGCGGACCGCTCCTGGTGGTCGAGGGGGTCGAGGGCGTCGGCTGGGACGAGTTCGCGGTCATCACCCTGGGCCCGGGGGAGCGGCGGCACGGCCTCGTCCTGGAGGCGGACCGGGACCTCGCGGTGGTGCAGGTCCTGGAGGGCACGGCGGGAATGGACCCACAGAGACTTCGCGTCGCCTTCACCGGCCGCCCCTTGCACATCCCGGTGGGGCCGGGGTGGCTGGGCCGGGTGTGCAACGGCCGCGGCGAGCCCGCCGACGGCGGTCCGCCGGTCACGGCGGCGGAACAGGCGGCCGTGGCGGGCGACCCGATCAATCCGGCGCGACGTCGGCCACCCGCGGAACCGGTGCTCACGGGTGTGGCGGCGGTGGATGGGCTCACCACCCTCGTCCGCGGCCAGAAACTGCCCGTCTTCTCCGCCGCGGGGCTTCGGCATCTGGAACTCGCGGTGCAGATAGCCGCCCAGGCCACCGTCGGCGGCGAGCCCTTCAGCGTGGTTTTCGCCGGCATGGGCCTGACGCATACCGACGCGTCGTTCGTCAGGGACACGTTGGAGGAACGCTCGGCCGGCCGCGAAATCGTGCTGCTCGTGAACACCGCCGACGAGCCGGTGATCGAACGTATCCTGGCCCCGCGTGTCGCCCTGACCGTCGCCGAGCACCTGGCGTTCACCACGGGCCGGCACGTTCTCGTCGTCATGACGGACATGACCAGTTACGCGGAGGCGCTGCGTGAGGTGTCCGCGGCCCGCGGGGAGGTCCCGGCCCGCCGCGCCTACCCCGGATACCTCTACAGCGACCTCGCGTCGCTGTACGAGCGCTGCGGGCGGCTGCGGGACCGGCCCGGCTCCGTGACCGTGCTGCCGGTGCTGACCATGCCCGCGGGGGATATCACCCACCCGGTTCCCGACCTGACGGGATACATCACCGAGGGACAGATCGTGCTCTCCCGCGATGCGGAGGCACGAGGCGTCTATCCGCCCGTGGACGCCTTGGCGTCGCTCTCCCGCCTGATGCGCAAGGGCGCCGGTCCCGGCCGCACCCGGGCGGACCACCTGGTCGTAGCCGCCCAGCTCCTGGCCGCCCTGGCGCGCGCCCGCCAGGTCGGCGAACTGGCCGAACTGGTGGGGCTCGGGTCGCTCAGCCCGGGTGACCGCCGTTTCCTGGAGTTCGACGAAGCCTTCCTGCGCCGATTCGTCGATCAGCGGCCCGACGAGGCGTTGACCATCGACCAAGCCCTCGAACGCGCGTGGGACGTGCTGCTCACACTCGGCCCTGAGCAGCTGACGATGCTCCCACCGGAACTGCGCGACGCTCACGGTGTGCGGAGGGAGTGACTCACATGACGGGCGGCTGCCCCGCACCGGGACGAGCGGCGCGCCTGCGCCTGCGGCGCAGTCTGCGCGTCGCCTCCCGTAGTGCCGATCTCCTCGAGCGCAAGCTCCACCTCCTCCACAGGGAGCGCGACGCCCTCGCGCGGACGCAGCGGGAGTGCGCCGTCGCCTGGCGGGCCTGCGTCGCCGACGCCGAGACATGGCTGCTGCGCGGACTGGTGATCGGGGGTGAACACGCCCTGGCTGCGGCCGCCACCGGTGCGGGCGGCCCTGCCGCTGTCGCGGTGGAGTGGACCACAACGCTCGGAGTGCACCGGCCGGCCGCCGTGACGGTCGAGTTGCCGCCGCGCGCGCCGGACGCGGCGTCTCCGGGCAACGCGGCCCTGGTGCGAGCCGAGGCCGCGTACCGGGAGGTGGTGAGATCGGCCGCCGCGAACGCGGCGGCTCAGTCGGCGGTACGGATCGTGGAGGCCGAGATGCGCCGCACACAGCGGCGGGTGCGTGCGCTGCGTCGCCACTGGATTCCGCGCCTCGAAAGCGAACTCGAGCGCGTGGACCGCGTCCTGGAGCAGGCCGAACACGAGGACGCGGTGCGGCTGCGGCGGGCACAGGCACTGCGCGGACGCGGCAAGGGAGGCCCCGCGGACAGGGGCTGACGGCGGCGGCCCGCGGTCCCGTGCCGCGTCACCCGCGCGGCACCAGGGTCACCGGGTATGCCGCGTGCTCCAGCACGGCTCGGACGACCCGTCCCAGCGAGGCGGAGGGGGGCTCTGCCGCGGCGCGGACGGACGCGACCGCGGGCGCCATGCTCTCCGGACGGTGGTGTGAGGCTCCATGCGCCGAGCATCCCCGGGGCCGCATCACGTCGCCGGGCGTACAGGGCGGCAACATGTGGTGCGGCGCGCGGCGCAACGCCCGTCAGCTCTCGGTGATCTCGACGTGCCTTGACGTGGCGCTCTGGGCCTTGGGGACGGTGACGGTCAGGACGCCGTCCGACAACTGGGCCTTGACCTGCTCGGCGTTGACGCCGGAGGGGAGCAGGGCGCGGTACTCGAAGTGTCCCGTTCGCCGGGTGCTGCGGCGCAGGACGCCTTCGCGCTCGCGCTCCTTGTACTCGCCGGTGATGCGCACTTCCTGGTCGTCGACCTCGACGTCGATGTCCTCGCACTTGATGCCGGGCAGTTCGGCCTCGATCACGTAGGCGTCGTCGGTCTCGTGCATGTCCGCAAGTGGCGACCAGGCGCCTGCGGGCGCCGCGGCGGCGGCGGATGCCAGCAGCTGGTTCATCCGATCGAAGAGTTCGTCGAACTCGGCGGCCACCGGCTCGCCCCAGCCGAGAGCGGGGAACCTCTCCATGAGCCGGGCGGGCCGGCGGTGGGCGGGCAGTGTCATCGCGGTTCACCTCCGCGACAGGACGGCAATGGGCTCGTATCCATAGTGCGCCCGCCTCGTCGGACGGGGCCAGCCGAGGGCGGTCCGCCAGGACGGGACCGGGCCTGCCACGGCCGGCGCGTCCGGTCTCCCGCTCAGCCGGGTTCCATGTAGGGGCGGCGGAAGGGCGGAGCCTGGACGGTCCCCCAGGGGCGCATGGCGGCCAGCGCCTGCGCTACCGCGGATTCCAGGGGGCCGCTGGTGTCGATCGTGACGGCTTCCTCCCACGGGGGTTCCGCGGCAGCGAGCGCGCGGGCGATGGCGAGGTCGGCGTCCGATGCGCCGGGGCCCCGTACACGCAGCCGGGCCGCCGACAACTCGTCGGGCACCGCGCAGTGCAGGGCGACCAGGTCGGCGTCGGCGTGCTCGGCCGTGCGCAGCGCCGCTTCACGTTGTCCCGGATCGGACCAAGTGGCGTCCAGGACCACGGACTCGCCGTGGGAGAGCAGGACGGCCGCGCGGTCGAGGAGTCGCTCGTACGTCCTGCCGGTCCATTCGGGGGTGTACAGGCCCTGGAGGTAGTCGGCGGCCGCGGATTCCTCCACCGGGATGCCGGCCAGTTCCTTGCGGAGGCGGTCACTGCTGAGCAGGGTGAGACCGAGCCGGTCCGCCAGGGCCCCGGCGAGAGTCGACTTGCCGCTGCCGGGCAGGCCGCCGACGAGGGTGAGGCCGACAGCGGAGGTCCGCAGGTGGCGCAGTGTCGTGGTGACCAGCCTCCGGTATGCCGCGGCGGCCCCGCTCGCGCCCTGCTGCGCCTGGACCAGGGAGACCTTGGCGCGGACGAAGGCGCGATAGGCGACGAAGTGGTGCCACAGGGAGCGGGGGGCCGGGTCCCCGGAGTACTCGCTGTAGCGGCTGAGGAAGAAGGAGGCGGCCTCCGGCGCGCCGAGCTGTTCCAGGTCCATGGCCAGGAAGGCGGCGTCGTCGAGGCCGTCGACGAAGCGCAGGTGGTCGTCGAACTCCAGGCAGTCGAGGACGCGGGGGCCGTCGTCGAGGCAGAACACGTCGTCGGCGAGCAGGTCTCCGTGTCCGTCGACGATGCGGCCCTGCTCGATGCGGGCCTCGAACAGCGGGAGCCGGCCCGCGAGATAGCGGCGGACGAGCCGCTCGACCTCGTCGAGGTCGTCGCGGACGCCGTCGGAACGGTCGCCGCCGGTCAGATCCCGTACCTGGGCGAAGCTCGCCGCCCAGCGCGCGGCCAGCGCGTCCCGGGTGCCCTGCTCGTCGACCTCGCGGCTTCGTTGTGCGTCGGCGTGCCTCGCGGCGAGCTGTCGGGCGACGGCGCGCAGGACGTCGTCGACGGCGGCTCCCTCGTGGACGAGCCGGGACAGGCGGCGGTCCGCGGGCAGACGTCGCATCACGACCATCGGTTCCGGCGCGTCCGCGTCCGGACTGCGCATGTCTCCCACGCCGAGGTACACGTCGGGGGAGAAGCGCCGGTTGAGAGCGACCTCGCGCTCGCAGGCGGCGCGGCGGGCCGCTACGGAGGTGTAGTCGAGAAACGTCAGGTCGACGGGCTTCTTGACTTTGTAGGCATGGTCGCCGAGGAAGATCACCACCGCTGTATGGGTCTCGCAGATCTCCGCGCGCGGTAGCGAGGGCACTGCGGGTCCGGGCTCCGGTCCAGGCCGGAGGACGGACGCATCGGGCTGTGGCGGTGCTCCCGTCACGTCGGTGCTCGGGCCGCGCTCAGTCATGGGGGACGACCGCCACGGGGCAGCGCGCGTGGTGGACGGCGGCCGCTGCCACTCCGCCGAGGTGCGGCGAGAGGGCGGGACGGTGCTCGCGTCGGCCGACGACCAGCAGCGCGGCGTCGGCCGCCGCGTTCACGACCGCCCTGGCCGGGCTCTCCAGACGCACGGTTTCGGCCGCGAACACCTGCGGGAACTTCTCGCGCCACGGACGGAGGGCCTTCTGCAGTTCTTTGTGCGCGTCCTTGCGGATTTCCTCGGCGAGATCGTGGTCCACGCCCCAGGGCACGTGTGCGTGCAGAGGCAGGCTTCGGCCGTGGACCGCGCGGAGCGGGGCGCCCCGTGCCGCGGCGCTGGTGAAGGCGAACTCCAGCAGGTCGTCGCAGGGCCCGTGCAGTTTCAGTGCGGCCACCACCGTCCCGCCCGGTCCGTGGGACGGCGGCTCCCCGGTGCCAGGGCTTCCGGTGCGCACCAGGACGACAGGGCACGCGGCCCGCGCGACGACGGGCATGCTGATGTCACCGAGGAAGTAGCTGGCCACGGGATCCAGCCCTCGCGAGCCGAGGACGATCATCTCGGACTCCGATGCGGCCTGGATCAGGGCGTTCTCGGCATCGTCGGCGACCAGGTTGCCGACGATCGTGAGACCTGGATGGCGGTCCTGCAGTTCGGCGCGCGCGTTGTGCACCAGTCGTTTCGCCCAGTAGTTCTGGTCGACTTCCGCCGGGAGGCGCGTCGGTTCCGGGGCGAGCATGGGCCAGGCGTGCAGCAGCCGCAGCGTGAGCCTGCGCCGTTCGGCTTCGCCGGCCGCCCATCGGGCGGCGGCGAGGCTCTCGGGCGAGCCGTCGAGGCCCACCGTGACGACCGGATCCATCGTCCCTCCGTTCCGTGAGTGCCCCGCGTCGCGGTTGCGGGGTGCGGTGGGCGGGGCGGACGGCCGCTTCTGCTCCTGGCACCGGACCGGTCCGCGCCACCTTCGAGGACTACCGCACGGCCCCGTCCGGCGCACCCCGGACGGGGCCGCCGGAGTACCGCCGGGTCCTTTTGCGGGCGCTGTCGGTTCACTCGACGTCGAGCACGTCCGCCACGGGTCGGCGTGGCGTGGCGGCGCCCTTGGGTCCGTACCCCAGTCGCAGCACCATCTGGGGGTGGCCGACGGGTGCCCCCGGGTCGCGTACCGCCCAGCGCAGGTCGGACCATTCGAGTGCCTGGGACGTGAGCGCGGTGGACAGGCCGTCGAGGGTGGCCGTGAGCAGTACGCGTTCCATCGCCTGCCCCGCGCGCAGCCAGTCCACCGGCCGGTCACCGGCGGTGCAGAGCAGTGCGAGGTGCGGTGTGTCCTCGAAGGCCGCCGTTTCGCGTCCGGCGACGGGACGCCTCCCGGCGAAGTCGCGGACCGGAGTGTGTCCGCGCCGCTCGCCCGGGCCGAACGCGTACTCCGGCACGCCGTCGTCGGCCGTATCCGCCTCGGTGCCCCTGCGGGTCCAGTGTTCGAGCTCCTTCAGGCGCCCGGGGTCGGCGGCGTCGCGCCCTTCCGCGTCGTGGACCAGTTCCAGCAACTCCCTCGCGTGCCAGGCGCCGGGGAAGAGGAGCTGCGCGTCCTCTTGGCGAGCCGCCTCCTGCAGCGCCGCCCGGACGGCCGGGGGGATCTCCCTGAGCTCGAACGGGGAGCGGCTGGTGTGCCGGCGGTGTACCGCCGGATACAGCTGCGCGAGAGCGGAGTCCGGGCGTTCCGTGCCGGCCAGGCGCACCGTCGCGAGGAGGTCCCGGTCGTGGGGGTCGGGAAGCAGCGTGACGACTGCCTCCCAGCCCGCGTGGGCGACCGCGGTCCGCAGGTTGCACAGGGCGGCACCACACCCCAGGTGGAGCCCGCGGTCGTCCGGGTCCGTGAGGGGCATCCGCCGCGACGGGTCGGCACGTACGTGCAGCGTGCTTTCCGCCGGGAGGAAGCGGAACCTCCAAGGCTGCGCGTTGTGCATGGACGGAGCCGCCGTGGCGGCCTCCACCAGGGCTGTCGCGGCGCTCGTATCGATTGCGTGCACCGGCACTTGACCGTCTCCTTCCGCTCCGTGCTGGCTCCCGTGTTCACGGGCCTGGAAAGCGCCTGGGACCTCACGTCGTGTGCGCGACGAGGAAGTCCGCGCTGTCCGAGAGCGTGGTGAGCGCGGGATAGTCGTCCTCGTCGATGTCGACGCCGGTCCGTTCGACGAGGGTCTCGACGAACCCGAGGAAGTCCAGGGAGTCGAGTTCCAGGACCTCCCGGAAACTCTCGTCCGGTCCGAGGCCGGTGAAGTCGGCGTCCGGCGCGATCCGGGCGATGGATTCCTTGACGGTGTCCAGGGCTTCGGTTCGGTTCACAGCTCCTCCGGTCGTTGCAGCAGCCGGTCCACCGTCGTCAGGTAGCGGCCGCCGATGGCTCCGTCGGTGGCCCGGTGGTCGGCCGAGAGGGTGGCCGTCACGGTCGGCCGTACGCCGAGGAGCCCGTCGACGGCACAGGGCCGCTCGACGACGGCTCCGAAGCCCACCAGGGCCACCTGCGGCGGATGGATCACACCGAAGACGGATTCCACCCCTTGATCCCCGAGATTGGTGACCGTGATGGTCGCCCCTGTGGTTTCCGAAGAGCGCAACCTCCCGGCGCGCGCCCGGTTCACCAGGTCCTTCAGGGCGGTCATGAGATCGGCCAGCGGCAAGGTGTCGGCGTCGTGCAGCGCGGGAGCCAGCAGACCGCCGCCCCGCAGCGACACCGCCACGCCGAGGTGGACCCCCGGCCCCGGGACGAAGGCGTCGTCCTGCCAGAACCCGTTGAGTTCCGGGACCTGCTGTGCGGCAATGGCCGCTGCCTTCAGCAGCAGTGCCGCCGGTACCAGGCGCCGGGAGGCCGGGTGGCTGCGGTTCTGCTCGCGCATCCAGCCCAGAGCGCGTTCGAGGTCGATGGTGGTGGCCAGGTAATAGTGAGGGATCTCCCGCTTGGAGCGGGCCATCAGGCCGCCGATGGTGCGGCGCATGGTTGCCGGGCGGTCTTGTCGTCGCCGGTCCCGGAGCGCGTGTGGTTCCGGCCGCGGCGCCGGGGTTCCGGCTGCCTTGCGCACGTCGGAGGCGCGCACCACGCCGTTACTGCCGGTGCCCGAGACGTCTTCGAGACGTACCCCGAGTTCCTCGGCGAGGCGGCGGGCGAGCGGGGAGGCGTGGACGCGTCCGGGGGGCGGGGGCGCGTGTTCGATGTCGGCCTTGGTGACGCGGCCGCCCGGCCCGCTGCCGTGGAGACGGGCCAGGTCGATGCCCTTCTCGTGGGCGAGTGCGCGGACCAGCGGGGTGGCCGCGGGCTCGCCGGCAGCGGTCGGCCGCGGAGGGGGAGTCCGCTGTGTCCTGTCGGGACGACTCGCCGCCGTCGGTTCCGTGTGGGGCGAGGGTGCCGGCCGGGCGGGGTGCGCCGGTCGTGTCACCCGCCGCGGGGACCGGCCAGCACCGATGACCGCCAGCGGAGTGCCGACGGGAACCGTCGTCCCGGGTTCGACGAGCAGACGTTCGACGGTTCCGGAATGGAAGCACTCGGCCTCGATGGTGGATTTCGCGGTCTCGATCACCGCCACCACGTCACCTTTGTCCACGTGCTGACCCGGTCGTACGAGCCACTCCTGCACGAGACCCTCGTCCATGTCGGCGCCCAGTGACGGCATCGTGAACTCGGCCATGTCAGCCGACCACCCGGTGTGCCGCGGCCACGATGTCGCCGACCTGGGGGAGCGCTGCTTCTTCGAGTCTCCGGGCGTACGGCATGGGCACCTCGGCGCTGCACACGCGCTCCACCGGCGCGTCGAGTTCGTAGAAGGCCTGTTCGGTGAGGCGCGCGGAGACCTCGGCGGCGAGGCTTCCGCTGCGCCAGCCTTCGTCGACGACGACTGCCCGGTGCGTCCTGGTCACGGAAGCGGTGAAGGTGGTGTCGTCCAGGGGCCGGAGGGTGCGGAGGTCCACGACTTCGGCGCTGATGCCTTCGCCGGCCAGCTCGTCCGCCGCGGCGAGGGCCTTCTGCAGCGACCCGCCGTAGGCGACGACGGACACGTCGTCGCCCGAGCGCCGGATGGCGGCGGTGTCCAGTCCTGCCGAGGCGTAGTCCGGGTGGAGCTCGCCGGAGGCGTTGTACAGGGAGCCGTGCTCGAAGATCAGTACCGGGTCGGGGTCCGCGAGTGCCGGGGCCAGCATGCCGCGCGCGTCCTCCAGGGTGGCCGGGGCGAGCACGCGGATGCCGGGGATGTGGGCGTACCAGCCTTCGAGGCTGTGCGAGTGCTGGGCGGCCAGTTGGCGTCCGGCGCCGGTGGTCATGCGGATGACCAGCGGGACGGAGAACTGCCCGCCGGACATGTGCAGCATGGTGGCGGCGGTGTTGAGGATCTGGTCCAGGGCGAGCAGGCTGAAGTTGACCGTCATGATCTCCACGATCGGCCGCATACCGGCCAGGGCGGCGCCGATGCCCGCTCCTACGAAGGCGGACTCCGACAGGGGGGTGTCGCGAACCCGCTCCGGACCGAACTCCTCCAGCAGACCGAGACTCACGCCGAAGCAACCTCCGTACCGGCCCACGTCCTCACCCATCAGGAAGACGCGGTCGTCCTCGCGCAGGGCCTCACGCAGTGCTTCGCGCAGAGCCTCGCGGTAGGTGGTCTTCGTTCCGTTCCCGGAGTCGCTCACGGCAGGCTCGCCCCCTCCGCCTGTCGGGGCGGACTCGTCACATAGCGCAGGAGTTCCTCGACCGGTTCGGCCGGAGCCCGCTCGGCGGCGTCGACGGCGGCTTCGATCTCCTCGCCGATCCGCTGCTCGATCCCGGGGAGTTCCTTGTCGACGGGTTCCCCCGCGGCGCGCATCCGTGCCAGGAGGAGGTCGATCGGATCGCGCTCCTTCCACCGCTCGATCTCGGTCTTTTCGCGGTAGCGGTCGGGGTCGTACATCGAGTGGGCGCGGAAGCGGTAGGTGCGCAGCTCGAGGAAATGGGGGCCGCTCCCCGCCCGGATGCCCTCGACCGCCCGGCGGGCCGCGCTCGTGACGGCGTGGACGTCCATGCCGTCCACGGCCCAGGCGGGCATGCCGTAGGAGGCCGCGCGCATCGCCAGGTCCGTCTGGGCGTGTTCCCTGGGGAGCGCTGTGCCCATGGCGTACTGGTTGTTCTCGCATACCAGCAGCAGGGGCAGATCCCACAGCGCGGCGAGGTTGGCGGTCTCGTGGAACTCGCCCTCGGCCATGGCCCCGTCACCGAAGAAGCAGCACGTCACGCGGGGCCGGTCGTTCATGCGGTCGGCGAGCGCGAGGCCTGCGGCCAGCGGCAGGCCGCCCCCGACGATCGCGTTGCCCCCGTAGAACCGGTGGGCCGCGTCGAACAGGTGCATGGATCCGCCGTGCCCGCGACTGCAACCGGTCACCTTGCCGTACATCTCCGCCATGACCGATTCCGAGGAGATCCCGCGCGCCAGGGCGTGCCCGTGCTCGCGGTAGGTGGACACCACGGCGTCCTCCGGCGCCAGGGCGGCGCAGACGCCGACAGCCACGGCTTCCTCCCCGATGTACAGGTGGACGAAGCCCCGGATCTTCGCCGCGCTGTACAGCTCCACACAGCGCTCCTCGAAGCGGCGGATACGCAGCATCGCGGTCAGCGTGTCACGGTCGTGCGTGCTCTGGGGCGCGGACTTGCGGGGGCGTGTCCGCGGGGCGCGTGCGGCGGTCACGGTGATACCTCCAGTGTCGAGGTGTCCCCCTCGGGCAGTCCGAGCTCGCGGGCCCGCAGCAGGCGGCGCATGACCTTGCCGCTGCGGGTCTTGGGCAGGTCCTGGTCGAACGCGATCTCGCGGGGGGCCACGGCCGGGCCGAGCCGACGCCGGGAGAAGGCCAGGAGTTCCTGCCGCAGAGCCTCGTCCGGTCGGTGGCCGGGCCTGAGGGAGACGAAGGCCTTCACGACGGCCCCGGCCACCACGTCGGGTCGGCCGATGACGCCGGCCTCAGCGACCGCCGGGTGCTCCATGAGCGCGCTCTCCACCTCGAACGGCCCGATGAGATGCCCGGCCGACTTGATCACGTCGTCGGCGCGTCCGACGAACCAGTACCACCCGTCGGCGTCCTGCCGCGCCACGTCCCCGGTCAGGTACCAACCGTCGGCGAAGGCGGCGTCATAGCGTGCTGTGTCGTGCAGGTAGCCCCGGAACATCGACGGCCAGCCGGGCCGTAGAGCGAGTTCGCCCTCCGTCCCCGGTTCGCGTACGACGGTGACGCGGCCGTCGGTCACCCTGGCCCGGCCGTCCTCGCCGCGCTCCAGGACCGCCGCCTCGATGCCCGGCAGGGGGCGTCCCATGGAACCGGGCCGGATCTCGGTGCCCGCGAAGTTGGCGATCATGATGGCTCCGGTCTCGGTCTGCCACCAGTTGTCGTGGATCGGCAGGCCGAGTGCCTCCTGGCCCCACAGCACCGCTTCGGGATTGAGGGGTTCCCCGACCGAGGCGATGAAGCGCAACGCGGACAGGTCGTACGCACCGGCCACCTCATCGGCGACGTGCGGCGACGTGCACCGCATCAGCATCCGCACGGCCGTGGGGGCGGTGTACCAGACCGCCACTTTCTCCTCGGCGAGGATCCGGTACCAGCGCCGTGCGTCGTAGTCGCCCTCGTCGACCACTACGGTCACGCCGTGGACGAGGGGGGCGATGATGCCGTACGACATGCCGGTGACCCAGCCGGGGTCGGCCGTGCACCAGTACACGTCACCAGGGTGGAGGTCAAGGGCGTAGCGCGCCGAGGCATGGTGGGCGACGACGGCCTCGTGCACATGAACGGCTCCCTTGGGCGTCCCCGTGGTGCCGCTCGTGAAGTGGAGCAGGGCCATGTCCTGCGGATCCGTGGGAGGAATGGTGAAGTCGTCGTGGGCGGCAGCCATGAGATCGTCGAACGAGACGGTGCCGGGCAGCGGCTGCGCCGGGCGCGGACCGGTCAGCAGCACGTGTTCCAGACCGGGCAGTTCGTGGCGCCGGTCAGCGACCTTGCGGCGGTAGAGCGACTCCGTGGTGACCAGGACACGCGCGTCGCCGAGCCGCAGCCGCTGTGCCACCGGGTCCGGGCCGAAGGCGGAGAAGAGCGGGCACAGCACACTGGTGTTCTTCAGGGTGCCCAGTACGGTGACGTAGAGCTCTGGGCAGCGGCCGAGCAGGGTGAAGACGCGGTCGCCGCGTCCTGTGCCGAGGGCCTGCAGGACGTGGGCGAACCGCGAGGACGAGCGGGCGAGGTCCGCGTAGGAGACGGATCTCGTGGTGCCGTCACGCGCCACGCAGCGCAGCGCGATCCGCCCACCGGAGCTTCCTTCCGCGTGCCTGTCCACGGCCTCGTGGGCGATGTTCAGGCCGCGGCCGTCCGGAAGGCCCGTGAGGGCGGCGCGCGCCCGCGCCCACGAGAAACCGCGGCAGGCCTGCTCGTAGTCGACCAGGTTGGGCCTCACGCGCGGGTGCGGGTCCTTGCGGATCGTCTCCCATGCCACAGAACACTCCCTCCATGGCCCAGTCACGAGACTTGCCGAATCGGAGCGGAAAGGCACCGGCCGAACGGCTCCGCCACCATGGGCCGAGCGGCCCGCGCGCTCGGGTCACGTCCTGTCCGACGGGGGCCCTTCCAGATGGCGGACGTGTGCGTCGGGTCCCGGGAAGACGAGAGACGTCCGGTCCGTGTCCGACCAGCGGACGTCGTACGGCGGCGTTCCGTCTTCGTGGTGGAGTCCGACGATCTCTCCCTCGCGCCGGGTGGCCCCGGTGCTCGGGCTCTCCACGACGAGCTGGTCGCCTAGGTGGGCGTGCATCGCCATCTCCCGTCCTGCGTCGGATGTGACATGTCGTACCGGCTGTCAGGCTCCCCGCGGCTGAGCCGGGTGGAAAGTGATGAATGTGGGAGTGCCGTCCTGCGCGACGATCCGCACAGCCGCCTCGGGCACGTCCGTCGTGACGATGTCGATCTCCCGGGGGTGCATGATCATGTGGCGGAGGACGACCGGGTACCGCGGCGGCCGGCCGCCGACCGCGGCGATCACCGCGTCGTCCCTGGGGTCGTAGTCGAGATAGGAGAAGGGCAGTCGCTCGGCTTCGTGCTGCGGTCCGAGCGACGGTTCCAGCACCTCGATGGTCACCAGGTCCCCGTCATGACGGGCGGTGATGCCATCGAGCACCATCTTCCAGTCGCTGCGGTCGAGTACTTCGCTGTCCATGATCGTGGTTCCTGTACGCCGGCCTTCCCCGTCGGAGGCGGAACCGCCGCCGGATTCCTCGTCACCGCCGGCGCCAAGCCCGGACGGGAGGTGCCACGACGGTCACACACATGCCTACCACCATGGTGCTACGCGAGCGGGGGACGCACCTCCGAAGAGTCACCCACGGCGGGCACGGAGCGGATGGGCCGTCCGGCCCACGAGCCGGACCGCTCGGCACTGCCGTCGTCCAGCGGTAAGCGATGCACTGGGAGAAGCGCGCCGGATCCCGTGCAGGTGCCTCGTCCGCCCGGCGGACGGGCACGAGGCCGGCGGGGCGGGCGTCCCGGATCCCCGAGGAGGCGGCAGCGATGTCCCGAGCGCTCACCACGGATCTCTACGAGGTCACGATGGCCCTGTCCTACGTCCACGAGGGCATGACCGCGCCCGCGACCTTCAGCCTGTTCGTCCGGGACCTCCCCCGCGAGCGGGGTTTCCTCGTCGCCGCCGGTCTGGACTCGGTGCTCGACTACCTGTCCGGCTTCCGCGTGCGTCCGGAGGACGTCGCGGCTTACGCAGACCTGCTGCACCGGCCGCGGGCCGACCTCGCTCCCCTGCAGGGCATGCGGTTCGACGGCGAGGTCCGGGCCGTGCCGGAGGGCAGGATCGTCCTGGGCGGCGAACCCCTGCTGGAGGTGACCGCGCCCCTGCCCCAGGCCCAACTGGTCGAGAGCTTTGTCCTCAACCAGATCAGCCACCAGACCGCGATCGCCTCGAAAGCGGCCCGCTGCGTACTCGCAGCCGGCGGACACCCGGTCGTGGACTTCTCCCTGCGCCGCACCCACGGCATCGAGGCGGGTATGAAAGCGGCCCGGCTGGGCGCGATGGTCGGTTTCGCCGCGACGAGCAACGTGGCCGCCGCCACCGCCTACGGTCTGACCGCCACCGGCACGATGGCCCACTCGTATGTCGAGGCCTTCCACGACGAGGAGACGGCCTTCCGTGCCTTCGCGGCAACCCACCCCGGGCCGGTGACCTTCCTCGTCGACACCTACGACACCGTGGCGGGTACGTCCACCGCCGCACGCGTGCTCAGGGAGCTGGGCCCGCCCCAGGGCTGCGCAATACGGCTGGACAGCGGCGACCTCGCAGCCCTCGCCGTGATCACCCGCCGCGTTCTCGACGAAGCCGGCCTCCCCGACGTACGTATCGTCGCGAGCGGCGGCCTCGACGAGTACCGCATAGAGGAACTGATACGCGCCGGCGCACCGATCGACACCTACGCCGTCGGCACGCGCGTGGGAGTGTCGGCCGACGCTCCGTACCTGGACTCGGCTTACAAGCTGGTCGCCTACGACGGTCGTCCCGTGATGAAACTGTCCACGGCCAAGGTGACCGCTCCCGGGCCCAAGCAGGTCCTCCGGCGTTCCTATGGCGCCGACGTCGTCGCGCTGAAGGACGAGGATGTCCCCCCGGGCGCAGAGCCGCTGCTGGTCACCGTCATGTCGCACGGCCGGCGGACTTCGAAGCCGGAACCCCTGGCCTGGGCGCACGCGCGGTTCGCGGCCGACCTCGCGGCCCTGCCGCACAACGCCCGAAGGATCCGCGGCCCCATTCCGCCGCAGGTCACCCGCTCGGCCGCCCTGGAAGAGCTCACCCAGCGTGTCCGCCGCCGGATCGAGCACGACATACTGGCCACCACGTAGGTGAGGCGGCGTGCGGGTTCCCGGGTAGGCGGCCGTGCTGGACGCGCTCGGCGTCCGTGGGGTCCGCCCGTACATCGTCCGGCGACGTGTCAGCCGGGCCGGGCGGTCACCGCGATCCAGGCGCTCCAGCCGATCGGCTGGAGCGCCCAGTAGCTGACAGCCCGGTACAGCAGCGTCGCCGCGATCGCCTGCGCCGGTTCGAGTCCGCAGGCGACCAGGAGTGCGGACAGACCCGCCTCGACCACCCCCAGGCTGCCCGGGGTGAGCCGCAGGCTCCCGGGGAGCTGGGTGAGGGCGTAGGCGAGCAGCAGCCCGCGCCAGGGCACCGGAATACCCAGCGCCCACATGCAGCAGACCAGGCACGCGGCATCCAGGACCCAGTTCAGCAGGGCCAGGCAGGCCGGCCACAGCCACGGGCGCACGCCGGGCTGAAGGGTGCGGGTCTGTACCGCCACCGCAGCCAGTGCCTCCTGACCGCGGCGCACCCGAGGCGAGCGACGGCCGGCAGACGCCCACGCCCGCCTCACCGCGCCGCGGAAGCGAGCCGACCGGGACAGGCCCAGGACGGCCGTCGCAGCGGCCGCCGTGACCATCAGGACGCCTGCGACAGGCCGCAGGAACGCCGGGGTCCCGATCGCGCCGAGGCCGAACATCCCGCCGGCGGCCAAGGCGGCCAGTCCGAGGGCCGACAGCGCCCCGGCGGCGACCAGCACGGTCGCGGCCAGGGCCGGTGACACACCCCGGCGGCTGAACTGGCGATACGACCACGCCGTGGCGAAGGCCGCCCCGCCGGGCAGGGCACCGGCCACGGCATTGCCCGCCACGGTGATCCCGAGCACGCGGCGCAGGCTCCAGCACACCCCGCCGGCGGCCAGCAGCCGGCGCGGCACCGCAGCGGAGCACAGCAGCGAGACGGCCTCGCAGGCCACGGCGACCGTCAGTTCAGGCCCGCGAACTCCGGCGATCAGGCCGTACGCCTGAGCCAGTTCGCGCCGATGGGAGCCTGCCAGGAACACCACTCCGGTCACGAGGACCGCTGCCCCCGCCCATCGTGCCCATCCGGGCCAGCGGCCCCGCGGTGCCTGTCCGGCGGCCGGCCCGGTCTCCTCAGGCTTGGGCACGGCGAACTCCATGTGGACCCGGGTGGACACACAGGGTCACTGCTGTCACGGAGCGTGTGCCTTTCCGCCCCGTATGACCGTCATATGAGCACAAGGGCCACAATGCCGCACCCGCTCCGCGGACGCGGGGCGGCCACGCGGTGCCGGGGCGGCCTCCCGCGGCCTTCGGGGACAGCTCCCATCACCGGCTTGTGGCGACGAGCGGCTCGATCCTGCTCGGCGTACGGAAAGTCCGGCACGGGGCGTGCGGCCTGCGGGCTCTGTCTCCTCGGTTGGCCGTGTCCGCCGCTTCTGGACTGGCGGGTTGCCGACCGGTCTGTTGCGCTGAAGGGAGATCGGACGAAGGAGGTGGGCGGCTGTGCAGGGTGACCCGGACCGGTCCGATCCGGCGGCCGGAGACTCCTTCGACGGTGACAGCCTGGCCGGCCGCGTCGCGCTGCGGCGGGAGCAGTTGGGCATGTCCCGGGAGGAGTTGGCCACCAGAGCCGGGATGTCGACGGCGTATCTGGGCCAGGTCGAGCAGCTGGGTGCAGGCTTCGACCCCGGCGCGCTCATGCGTCTCGCCGTCGTTCTCGAGGTGTCGTACGAGGAACTGCTGACGGGCTCCCGCGAGGCACCGCCGGGGCGGGGCGGCCCGGCGGCCCGCCCCGTCCTTCAGCGGCTGTCCGAGCGGGAGTGCTGGGACCGGATGGGTACGCACGGGATCGGCCGGCTGGCCCGCGCGGCCGGTACGGGCAACGAGGCTCCCGTCCTGGTGCCCGTCAATTTCCTGGTGGATGGGCGGACGGTCGTCTACCGAACGGATCCGGCCGGCGCGGCGGCAGTCGCCGCCGGAACCGAGGTGGCCTTCGAGACCGATTATGTCGACGAGGCGGGGGGTGTCGGCTGGAGCGTACTGGTGACGGGTCCCGCCGAGCACATCACCGACCCCGCCGCTGTGGAGACCCTCAGCCGGCGTCCGGGGGCCGATCCCTGGGCCGGGGGCAGGCGCGAGCTGTGGATCCGCATTGCCCCGCGCCAGGTGAGCGGCCGTGCCATCCGGGCACTACCGGAGGCCGAGGATCCGGGGAGGGGGGCCACCGGGGAGTAGAACCGCCGGGTACGGCCGATGCGAGTCTTCTCGGCAGTACCTGCAGCACCAGGTTGACGGTCCTGCTGCGGCCCGGTGCATCCATGGCGGTGGTCGCGTTTCGCGTCTCGCCCACCGATCGCCTCCGCAGTCCTCGCCTGGGAAGCAGGCGGTGGATGTGGTGTCCGGGGCGAGTCGGGGCACGGTAGCGCAATCCACTGAACAGGCCGTGCTCGCCGGGCGCGGTCAGCCCTTGACGATGGTCCTCTCGACGTCGGGAAGTCCCTTGTCCCACCAGTGTCCGTACCGTCGATAGACAGCCGGATCGCGGTCAGCGAGCAGCGCTGACAGTCTTTCCGCCTCCTCGGTCAGACCTTGCCACGCAACCTTGCCGAGCCTGCGGAAGGCGGTCAGTTCCACTCCGCCCTCGGCTGCGCGCCATACTCCGACGACCTGCCCGTCGACGAGCAGGCAGGGCAGCACGTCGCCGTTACGCCGGACGACCAGGGGCCGGTACTCCGGGGGCATGACCCGCCCGGGGACGGCGTGAGCCAGCAGCGTGCTGTCCCACATCGGCAGCAACCTCGGCGGCGCCGGGGCGTCATCGGCGGGCACGGAAGCGTCGGCCAGGTCGAACAGGGCAGCGCGGCTGGGGCCTGGCACCCGTACTACCTGGTCGCCGAGTTCATGCAGCGCTTTGGTTATCGCGGTGCGGGTCAGCAGGGTGAACCGGGCGAAGTCCTGGGTAGACGCGGGCCCGAACGCGCGCAGGTAGGCGAGCAGCAGGCGCTGGACCCCAGCGTCGGCTTCCTGCGGGGCGGCCGCAGGGGCCGCCGGGGAGGCGCGGTAGGTGTTCGGCTGTGTGAACGACCACGGGCCGCCGGTCGGTGCATGATGCACTGGCGCGAACGTACGCAGCGCCCACCACACGCGGTGTGCGTGCTCGCCGTGCTTCCCTGTGACCTCGGCTTCCACCTGGGCGCCGGTGCGGGGCCGCTTCAGGAACCCGGCGAGCTCTGGGAGCAGCGCGTCGGCGTCGGTGGGGGTCAGCCCTGTTGCGGTGAAACGGCGGTCGTACAGCCGTGACGCCCGCAGAGTGCTCAGCATGGCAGCGCGGTAGGGCTCGTAGTCCTCGGCATGGACGACGTGCAACGTGATCCGCATGAGGGTCGCCTTCACGATCCGGCCGTGCGCGAATGCTGCGTCGAGATCCTCGGGCACGAAGTCCTGCACGCGGTTCCATAGCGCCAGGTACGGCGACGCTGGTGCCTGCGCCTGCAGAGCGCAGACCCGGCGAACCGCCTCCGCCACATCGAGGCGCTGGCGTTCGAGCAAGAGCTGACGGTCCAACATGGCCAGGGCGAGCTGTCGCGCGGTGAGGCTCATGACCGGATCATGCCACCTTCGGCTCTGGCGGGAATCAAGTGGATCTTCGATCCTCTCTGTCGGCTGTCGGCACGGCGTTTCCGACGTGAGGGTCTGTACGGTCAACGGCTCTGGCCCAGCCGGTGGTGACGCCCTGTGATGACTCACGGGGTGGGCGCGGCGGCCTCCCGTGCTGCCGGGAGTGCCGATGCCGACATCGCGACGCTGTGAGTGCCGCTCGTCGTGTCCACCGCGTTCAGGAACGCCTTCAGAGGTCGCAGCCCACTCCATCGGCGCGATCGTGCGCGGACCAGTATGCGGTTGCCGGGAGACCAGTGCCTTGGCGTTCGGCTGCGGCTCGCCGCCGTGCCGGTCAGCTGAAGGGGCGTTCGCTGTCCAGGAACCGGGACACGTGGTTGACGAACAGCTCGGGGTACTGGAACAGCGCGCCGTGCCCGGAGTCGGGGTAGATGATCAGCTGCGCACCCGGAATGTGCTGCTGCAGAATGTAGGAGTTGATCGTCGGCACCATGATGTCGTGGCTGCCGTTGACGATCAGGGTGGGCTGCTGGATGGTCTTCAGCTCGCTCCACCGCTCACCAACCGGCTCGCGCCATTTGCCCATCGCCCCGGCCTGGGCCTTGGCGACCTGCATCGAGCTCGGCGGGTCGACGTCGACGGTGCGCTGGTGGCGCCGCGCCCAGAAGTCCTTGCCGGCCTGCTGGCTGGCTTCGGACGGCTCGAAGAACAGGAACATGTACCCATCCTCGGTGATCTCCGGATCATGCCCGGCCACCTCGTATATCTTTGGGTCCTGTCCCTCGAAGTCTCCTGCCCGCGGTCCCGTGCCGACGAGCACGAGCCGGCGCACGAGCTCGGGGTGGCGCAGCGTCAGAGTCTGGGCGATGTAGCCGCCGATGGAGAAACCGAGAACGTCGGCCTGCGCAATGCCCAGCGCCCGGATGACGGCCGCGCTGTCGTCACCGAAGCCCTCGAACGTCTCGGGCACCTGGCCGCTGGACCCGGCCACCCCGGCGTAGTCGAACAGGATCACTTCCCGGTTCGCGGCCAGCCCGTCGGTGACCGCCGGGTCCCAGTTGTCCATCCCGCCGCGGAAGTGCACCAGGAACACCAGTGGGGTGCCACCCGGCTTGCCGAACCGGCGGTATGCGTGGCGTACTCCCGCCGCCTCCACGTACTGCGTGGGTGCGGTGAGGTGCGTGTGCGACATGCTCTGCTCCTTTGTTTCCCGTACTTGTCATGCCTGGACCCTGTCGTCCATGTCCGGCTCCGCCCTTGCCCCCTGGCGGTTGCCGGGAGACCAGTGCCTTGGCGTTCGGCTGCGGCTCGCCGCCGTGCCGGTCAGCTGAAGGGGCGTTCGCTGTCCAGGAACCGGGACACGTGGTTGACGAACAGCTCGGGGTACTGGAACAGCGCGCCGTGCCCGGAGTCGGGGTAGATGATCAGCTGCGCACCTGGAATGTGCTGCTGCAGAATGTAGGAGTTGATCGTCGGCACCATGATGTCGTGGCTGCCGTTGACGATCAGGGTGGGCTGCTGGATGGACGCCAGCTGGCTGAACCGCTCACCAACCGGCTCGCGCCATGCCATGATGGCCGCGACCTGGGCCTTGGTTACTTCCGGCCCGCTGAGCGGGTCGACGTCGACGATGCGCCGGTGGCGCCGCGCCCAGAAGTCCTTGCCGGCTTGCTGGCTGGCTTCGGACGGCTCGAAGAACAGGAACAGGAAGTCCTCCATGGTCGGCACCGGATTCCCGGCCACCTCCAACGCCTTCGGATCCCGGCCTTCGGCCTCGCCGCCACGCGGCGCCGTGCCGACGAGCACGAGCCGGCGCACGAGCTCGGGGTGGCGCAGCGCCACCTCCTGTGCGACGTAACCGCCGATGGAGAAACCGAGAACGTCGGCCTGCGCAATGCCCAGCGCCCGGATGACGGCCGCGCTGTCGTCACCGAAGCCCTCGAACGTCTCGGGCACCTCGCCGCTGGACCCGGCCACCCCGGCGTAGTCGAACAGGATCACTTCCCGGTTCGCGGCCAGCCCGTCGGTGACCGCCGGGTCCCAGTTGTCCATCCCGCCGCGGAAGTGCACCAGGAACACCAGTGGGGTGCCACCCGGCTTGCCGAACCGGCGGTATGCGTGGCGTACTCCTGCCGCCTCCACGTACTGCGTGGGTGCGGTGACGTGCGTGTGCGACATGCTCTGCTCCTTTGCTGCCCATTCCGGACGTGCCAGGACCCTGGCGTTCAAGTCCGGCTCCGCTGGAAACCGATCTGTTTCCTTGCGCTCTGTCGAATGAAAACCGATCGGTTCCCACCATTCCCGAGGTCCGGCGCGCCTCGCCCCCGGGAAACCCCCGGGGGTTCGTCCCGTGACCGGACCCCCGGGGGTTCGTCGTGAGCGGACCCCAGGGGGGCATCGCACTCGCGGTGGAGCCGCCGTGACTCTGGGTCGCGTACGGGCGCGGATGATTGCCACCTCCGGCGGCGGTGAATTCCGCGTGCCGAGGGTGGCATCAGAGGGCCGGGCAATGATTCTGGCGTCACATGGATCCGCGATTCAGCCCGCCGGACACCCGACGGTGCGGTGGGCGCCGCACTGGGGCACGCTGAGTGCATGCGGTCGCTGTCCCGCTCGTCTCCCGGGCCGGGAGCGGGCAGCCATAGCAGGGCCCTCCTGACACTCGCGCAGGCTGTGCCCTTCGTGATAGCGGTGGGCGTGCTGGCAGTCGAGCTCTCACCCGCCCACTTTCTGGTGACCGGCCCTGTCCTCACCGCGGTGCCGGCGCTGGCGGCGCTGACCATGGGCCCGAAAGGCACGCTGTCGGCGGCGGCGGTCGCTCTGGCCGTCGACGTGACCACTGCCACCTACAACCATGCGTGGGGTACCCAGCAGGTTTTCGGCAACTTCCTGGGTCTGCTGGTGGTGTCGGTGGCCAGTGTGATGCTGAGCAAGGCGGTGCGCGCGCGTCGGCAGAGTGAGCTCGATCAGGTTCGCCGGATCGCCGTGGCGGCACAGGAGGTCATCCTGCGGCCTGTTCCCGCGCGGTTGGGTCCGGTGCGAGCGGCCAGTTTGTGCCTCGCGGCGGGGACGGGGGCGCAGGTGGGCGGGGATCTGTACGAGGCGGTGCTGACACGGTACGGCGTCCGATTCATCGTGGGAGACGTGCGCGGCAAGGGGCTGAACGCCATGCGGGCGGTCGCGGTGGTGTTGGGTGCCTTCCGGGAGGCCGTCCACTACGAGGACGACCTGGTGGAGGTCATGAACCACTGCGCGGCCGCGCTGCTGCGGGAGGCCGCCGTGCCGGGGGCGTTCGAGCAGGAAGCCGTGCTGGAGGGATTCACCACCGCCCTGTTGGCCCAAGTGCCGGACGCCCCGGGCGATTTCGTGGTGCAGCTGATCAATCGTGGCCATCCGCCTGCGTTGCTGCTGCACCAGGGCAGGGCGCAGGCCCTGTCGTCTTCCTGCCCCCTGCCGCCCTTCGGCCTGGAAGCCCTCTGCACCGGTCCCTCTCCCAAACCCGAGAGCTATCCGTTCCTTCCCGGCGACCGTCTGCTGCTGTATACCGACGGAGTCACCGAAGCCCGCAACCGCGACAACGACTTCTTCGCCCTGCCGGAGGCTGTGGAGGCGCTGCAGGCCAGCGCCCCGGTGGAGTTTCTGGAACGACTGCACAGGCAGCTGCTCCGCCACACCGGGGGCCGCCTGGCGGACGATGTGGCGGCGATCCTTGTTGACCGGCTTGACGAGGCCGACTACGCCGCCGGCATGCGGGGGAACCCCCGCTGACCAGCTGCCGACGCCCTTGAGGCAGGCTGTGGGCACCTGCCGGGCCCGTGGTCGGCGGCGGTGTCCGCGGCCGCGGTCGGATCCGCCTCCGCCGCCCGGTCCCTGCCGTCGGGGTGGCCGGCCGCCTCGTTCTTGGCTGATCAGGGGGGCTCGGTCGCCGAGGCCCTCGCGGGCCGGCTCCTTTGGCCTCGGTAGCCTTGTGGACGCGCCCGGTGCGGCCGTCGACCACCCGCCGGCAGCCCGTCCGCTTCCAGCCGGTGGAGCATCGGATGCAGGGTGCCGGGGCTGAACCGGTAGCGTGCATGGCCAGTTCGTCGGTCATCCACGGAGCGCAGATCTCTCCTCGGCCACGTGGGGCAGGATGTGCCGCCGCCCCGCACCCCGCTGGAACTCTCGCATCCCGGCCCACCTCGAGCAGGGACGAGACCGATTGCGGCTCCCGATCCTCTCCCCGGAACGCCGGATCTCTCTCAGCAGTGCCCGGCACCCGGATCGTGAGGCGACATCGGGTGCCAGTCTTTGCTGCGCTCGGCGGCCCGCAGTCGCGTGACGGTGGCATCCAGGTAGCGGGTCGTGCCGGCACGGAGGCGTTCTGAGGTCCAGGCCGAGTGCGCCAAGCTGGTTCTCCAGCCGTTCGCGATATGCCTGCACGTTCCGCCCGTGCCTGCCGTGGCAGATGTGTCCCATGCGTGGGCCGATCGGTGCACCGGCCGGGTCCGGACGGCCCCTGGGCGGTCCTCGCAGGCGGAGCGAGGCTGGAGAGGACAGGCCTGCCTCCGCCGGGTACAGGCGACGTGGCCGGAACGGCCTGGAAGGGTGATGGTCATGTCCAGCACGAGCAGGCGGACCGTCGCGGCGCTCGCGGCCCTCGCGCTGGCCGGCACGCTGGCCGCCGGATGCGCGGCAGGCGACAGTACGTCCAGCGGTGCCTCGCACCGCGCGGCGGCCGTGCCAAGTCTCTCCGGCAGCGATTGCTGGGCGCCGGGCACATCGGGCGACGGCTGGGACGGCTGGGACTCATGGGGGCCCGGCACGGGGCCGGGCATGATGGGCCGCGATGACTGCGTGTGGGGTCCCGGCATGATGGGCGGGCACTATTGGCAGCGCGGAGACGGCACCCCGGTGAAGTCCCTGGACCGGGCCCGACAACGGGCCGGCGCCTTCGCCGACCGACTCGACCTGCGTGTCGGTGAGGTCATGCGGTTCTCGAAGAACTTCTACGCCGAACTGGAAACCCCTGGCGGGAAGCTGGCCACCGAGATCCTCGTCGACCCGGCCGACGGTGATGCCGGGATCGAGTACGGCCCGGCGATGATGTGGAACACCCAGTACGGCATGCACCACCGCGGCCGGCCCCAGACCCGGATCTCCCCCGAACAGGCCCAGGACCGCGCCCAGCGGTGGCTGCGCGACCGCGGCAGCGACCTCACCGTCGGCGAGGCTGAGGCATTCCCCGGCTACTACACGCTGCACACCATGCGTTCGGGGAGGATCAACGGCATGCTGTCGGTCAACGCCTCCACTGGTGCCGTGTGGAACCACACCTGGCACGGGACCTACATCGCCACCAGCGAGCAGTGACAGGCAACGGAGAAGCCACGACCGTCCCCGAGCCATGACTCGTGCGTCCCTGCGAACGCCGCCCGGTGGGGACCGGCCGGCTCGCGTTCACGTTCTTCGCCCGTCTCGGACCAGCACCGCGGGACAGGTGGCCGGATGGATGCTCCTCCCCACCGGCGCGACGGTGGCCACCGGGACCGCGTGGGCCCTGCCGGCGACCGGCACCGTGCCGTACGCCCCGGCGGAACCGCGGTGGTGGCCACGCCCCCCGTCCGCGCCCCGAACGAAGCGGTACGGCCTGCCTTCGGCTGGGACCCCACCGGCTCGCCGGGGGAGCGGAGCGCGGGGCGCCCTGCTGCGGAGACATGCCCCGGCCGAACCTCGACAGTGCCCGGACTGCTGCGGATCGGCTCTGGTCCGGTTCGGTGGCGGCCCCGCAGCCCCTGGGGGGACGCCGGGGCGAGCCGCGGGCAATCGAACAGGCCGGGGGCCCCGCCTCGGGAATTTCTGAGGGGCGACGGGCTTGAGGGGCCCGTCGTGGACCGTCTCGGGTCACAGCGACCCTTTCAAGATCGGCGACTCCTTCTCGCAGGCCGGGTCGAGGGGCCTTGAGGCATGGTCGTCCCTTCCGGGTGGTGGCCGGGCGCGTTATTCGACGTGCTGGAGCACGGTGGTGAACTGCCAGTCGACCGTGTTGTGGTCTATCGCTTCGTGTACCGGTGAGTCGCTCATCTCGCCGGTGATCCCGGCGGCTCCGGAGCGGGCGTTCTTGATGTTGTCGTAGGCGACGATGTCCAGGATCGTGCCGTCGCCGCGCAGGAGGATGCGGCGCCACTGGAAGCCGGGCCGGCGTTTGAGGTACTCGTTGATGTCGGTGTTGGCGGCGACGAAGTCCTCCGGGGTGAGGCCGGGCGCGGGCCGGAGTGTGGTCACTTCCAGGATCTCGGTCATGGCGGGGGTGTCTCTTCCGATGGTGGGTGATCGTGGCCGGGCGGGTGTCACCCGTCGGCGTCGGCTCCAGCGTGAAGGACGGGTCGGCAGGCAGGAAGGCAGCGTCTTCCTGGGTGTGCGGCACCCAGGAAGCGGCCAATGGTCCGGGTCGGGCGGTGACGGTTCAGGCCGGTCCTGTCGCTGAGGCCAGATAGGCCATGGCCTCCTCGCTGCGGCTTCCGGGCTCGGGAGTGCCGACGAGCAGTGTCTGCCCCGGCGCGTCGATCACGTCGAAGGTCTGGTAGGTCAGCTCGATCCGCCCCGCCTCGGGGTGCACGAACACCTTGAACGCCCGGGGCAGGCTTCCCACGCTGTGCTCTTCCCACAGCACGTGGAACTCCGGTGAGGTCTTCGTGAGCTCGGCGACGAGTTCGTTGATGACCGCGTCGCCGGGAAACCGGCCGGCGTTCAGGCGCAGCGCGTGCACGGTGCTGCGCCGCAGCAGTTGCCAGTCGGTGAACACCGTCTTTGCCTGGGGGTGGGTGAAGAGGATGCGCGGCATGTTCCGTTCTGCCCCGAACGGCGACAGCAGCGCGTCGGCGATGGGGTTGGTCGCCAGCACCTCGAAGGCCGGGCCGAGTACGTAGGCCGCCGCGGAAGGGAAGGCCTCCAGCAGGTGCAGGAGGGACGGGTGCACGCGATCCCGGGGGGTGTCCGGTCCGAGCCCGGGGTTCAGTCCCGCCAATCGGTACAGATGCTCGCGTGCATCGGGTGTGAGGCGAAGCGCGCCCCCGATGGCAGCGATCACCTGCGCGGAGGGATTGCGTTCACGCCCCTGCTCGAGGCGGGCGTAGTAGTCGGCGCTCACCCCGGCGAGCACGGCGACCTCTTCGCGTCGAAGGCCGCGGACACGTCGCTGGGATATGCCGCCGGCGAGTCCGGCGTCCGAGGGCTCCACCCGTGCGCGGCTCGCGCGGAGAAAGGCCCCGAGTTCGTTGTCGCGCGTCGCCATGGCACCGATGCTAGCGAAGCTCGCCGGATCCGCGACGCGGCGATCGGGGACCGTCAACCCCATGACCATGCGCGCTGTCCTGTTCTGCTCGCGGCACCTGCGCGGGGCAGGCCCGCGTTCCGCGGCCATCGGATGCCGTCCTCGTCCCGTTTGGGCCGAGGGCGTGTCCCGATTGCCGGAGCGAGGCCGGGCCCGGGGCGTCGCCCTTCGTGCGGGTACCGGTCGAGCCACCAGTGTCCGTCGACGCCTCGCGACGAAGAAGGCAGTGGGTGCCTGGGTGTGGCGCACCCAGGCACCCACTCCCTTCCCGGATCCGTCCCGGCGTTCTTGAGTCATGGGGGCGGCGGTCGCCGCCGGAACACCCGAAGGATGAACATGACCACATCACAATCGAAGGCCGTCCTGATCACTGGCGCCAGCAGCGGCATCGGCGAGGCAACCGCCCGCCGTCTCGCCGGACTCGGGCATCGAGTACTCCTCGGTGCCCGTCGGACCAAGCGTCTCGCCGCGCTCGCCGAGGAATTGCGGGTCGAGGGGGCATCGGTTGCCCACCGCGAGCTGGACGTGACGAGCCTTGACTCCATGCGCGCCTTCGCCGCCGCCGGCCTGGAGGAGTACGGCCGCATCGACGTGTTGATCAACAACGCCGGCGTGATGCCGCTGTCGCCGATCGCCGATCTGCGCATCGCCGAGTGGGAGCGGATGATCGACGTCAATCTGCGTGGCGTTCTCCATGGCATCGCCGCTGTGCTGCCTCAGATGCAGCGGCAGGCAGGAGGGCACATCGTGAATGTGTCCTCGGTGTCCGGGCACCGGGTGGACCCGACCGCGGCGGTCTACAGCGCCACCAAGTTCGCGGTGGCGGCACTGTCGGAGGGGCTGCGGCAGGAGAGCCGGGACATCCGCGTCACCGTCGTCAGCCCCGGCTTCACGCAGAGCGAACTGACGCACCACGGCGGCTCGGCGGAAGCCCAAGCCGCCGCCCGAGCGGCGGCCGAGCAACTGGCGATCCCCGCTTCGGCCATCGCGGACGCCATCGCCTTCGCCGTCGACCAGCCCGCGAACGTCGACGTCAACGAACTGATCGTGCGGCCCACCGCTCAGGGCTGACATCGACCGCCGACGAGGATGGAGACCGGTCGGACGTGATCAGCAGGGGTGCGGGGGTGGCCCGCCGTGGCTCCGTCGGTGTCCAGCCCGACGCCGGCGATGCCGAGGTCACCGGACTGTCGATGACAGCCCGGGGCCGCCGGCGGTCGACCGCCGCTCCCCGGCTCCACGTACCACCTGATCGTCGACCGCTGTGGAGAGCTTGTCCGCGGCCGTCACGGGCGGAACCCGGTACGACGTCACACGACCGGCGGTGTTCTCGGGGAGGACTTCGGATGGGACGGTCCATGTGCCGGCGGCGTCCGAGGTTCCGGACCGCACATGTGCACCCGTATCGTTCCACGCGAAAGGCCGGGATGAGGCGCATGCTGGAGATACGGATTCGTCCCGGCCTCCTCCACGGCCGGCGGCGAGCCGCTCGCAACGGGGCTCCCGTCGAGAGGGCTGCGGTGGGATCCCCGCGTCAGGGACCAGACCTCGCCAGCCCCGTCTCTTATGACCGAGCCCGCCGACTCCGGTATCCAGCGGTCGGCTTCTGCGCCGCGACTTTCGCAGGTGCCTGAGCAGGGGCCGATGGTCGCCGTGGTCGCCATTGGTGGTGCGCTGGGAGCGTGTGCACGGTATGGCGCGGGCTTGCTGTGGCCGACGGTGCCGGGCGCCTTTCCGTTGACCACGCTCGCTGTCAACGCGGTGGGCTGCGCCGTGATGGGCGTCTTCATGGTGGTGATCACCGAGATGTGGGCCGCACACCCGCTCGTGCGGCCGTTTTTCGGAACCGGCGTACTGGGGGGCTTCACCACCTTCTCCACGTACGCGGTCGACATCCACACTCTGGTGCAAGGCGGTCACGCAGCAGCCGCCCTGGCCTACCTCGCGGCCACGCCCGTGCTCGCGCTGGCCGCGGTGTGGACCGCGGCGACGGTGACCCGACGTCTGAACGGATGGAGGCAGCCATGACACGCCTGCACGGCACCGTGCTGCGGTTGACCGTTCTGATCGGCGACAACGACACCTGGCACCACAAGCCACTGTGCACGGAGATCGTCCACCGGGCGCACGAGGCAGGCTTGGCGGGGGCCAGCGTCTTCCACGGTGCGGAAGGCTTCGGAGCCTCCTCCCTGATCCACACCACGCGGCTCCTCTCCCTGAGCGACAACCTTCCCGTGATGGTCGTCATCGTGGACCAGGCGGAACGCATCCGTGCGTTCCTGCCGCAGCTCGACGAGCTCGTCACCGAGGGGCTGGTGACCTTGGACGAGGTCGAGGTCATCCGCTATGTCGGACGGGGAGCCGAACGGTGAACTGGGTCTTGGTCATCATCGGAGCCATGGTCGGAGCACCCTTGCGGTACCTCACCGACCGTGCCGTCCAGGCTCGGCACGACACGGTCTTCCCGTGGGGCACCTTCACGGTCAACGTCACCGGCTCCCTGATCCTGGGAGGTCTGGCGGGCGCTCTGACCTACGGCGCCGCATCCCATTCGGCACAGCTCCTGATCGGCACCGGTTTCTGCGGGGCGCTGACCACCTACTCGACCTTCTCCTACGAGACGTTGCGCCTGGCCGAGGGCGGAGGGCGGTTCCTGGCCGCCGCCAACGTCGTCGCCAGTGTCGTCGCCGGCCTGGGAGCGGTGTTCACCGGTGCGGCACTGGCCCAGGCGATCTGGGCTTGAGTTCCCGGCGCCCGGCTCGGGCGCGGCCCCACGGCCGGCATCACCATGCGGTTGCCTTGACCGTGTGCCGACCCGCACGGACGAGGGGGGCGCGATCAGCGGCGCGGCGGTGGAATCGGTCCACACCAGCACAGCGGCTCGTTCGCGGCCAACCCGAGGAGCGCCACGCTCTGACTTCGCGATGCTCAGCAGACGCTCGTCACGAGGCGATCGAGCAGACAGCGGACGTTGACCCTGATTCGCGGGCCTGAGTGGTTCCGGAGGCCATGGCGCGTTCGGGCGGCAGCTCACGCGCAGCCGCCGAGGCGAAGCCGCGGCCTCTGGGCAGGGGCGCGATACGCATCCTGGATACGCGGTCAGCGGCCCCGGCAAGAGCGGCGCAGGCGGCAGCCGGCGGCGAGGCCGGCTTGGCTGCCGCCGATGACCACCACAGGGACCTGGTGGATCACTTCGCTGATCGGCCGAAGACCAGCGCGACCAGGGCCACGCCGACGACACCGCCGACCACCTGCATGCCGATGAAGCCGGGCACGGAGGCCGGGGCGATCCCGGCGAAGGTGTCGGAGAAGGCCCGGCCGATGGTGACGGCGGGGTTGGCGAAGGAGGTGGAGGAGGTGAACCAGTAGGCGGCGCCGATGTACGAGGCAACGGCGACCGGCGCGAAGTGCAGCCGCCGTGTGCGGGCAAGCCCGAAGATCAGCAGCACCAGGCCGGCGGTGGCGACGACCTCGCCGAGCAGCAGATGCCCGGCCGATCGGTCGTGCGTGGACCACTTCACCAGCGGTTCGGCGAACATGGCATCCGCCAGGACCGCGCCGGCGATCGCCCCGGTGACCTGAGCCGGTATGTAGGCGGCGGCTTCGCGGGCCGTGACGCCGTCGCCGCCCTCGCGGCGGGAGGTCCACCACTCGGCGACGGTGACGACCGGATTGAAGTGCGCCCCGGAGACCGGGCCGAGCAGGGCGATGAGCACGCCCAGGCCGAAGACCGTGGCGATGGCGTTCGCCAGCAGCTGGACGCCGACGTCCTTGCTGAGCTCGGTGGCCTGGACACCGGAGCCGATCACGATGGCGACCAGGGCCGCTGTGCCGACCAGCTCGGCGGCTGCCCGGCGGGTCAGCGGGACGCGCGGCGCGGGGACGACGGCGGAGGCGGATTCCGCCGTGAACTCGGGGGCGGTCTCGGTGGCGCTCAACGGGACTCCTGTCGGCGAGGCGCGGGGGACGGGGATCAGGGGCAGGCGCGCTTGGTGTTCGTCTCGGCGGTGGCCCGCGCGGTGGCGGCCAGATCGGCGAAGCCCCTGGCCAGGCTTTCGATGACCTCCGGCCGCAGCCGGTAGTACGTGAACCGGCCGCACGGCTCGGTCTCGACAACACCGGCCTCTCTGAGCACCTTGAGGTGATTGGAGAGGTTGGTCTGACGGGCGCCCGTCTCCTCCACGAGATGCGTGGTGCACAGCGTCTCGCGGGCGAGCAGGCTCACGATCCGGAGCCTGAGCGGGTCCGCCAGGACCCGGATCAGATCAGTGTCGACTGACGTCAGCATGGGCTGATACTGTCACATCGGCCGGGGCTGATGCCAGCCCGGGCATTCCGTCGTAGACAAGAGAGACCGCCATGTCCGACAAGCCCTCCGTGCTCTTCGTCTGTGTCCACAACGCCGGCCGCTCCCAGATGGCCGCCGCGTGGCTCACTCACCTCGCCGGGGACCGCGTCGAGGTTCGCTCGGCCGGCTCCGACCCGGGCGACCAGGTCAACCCGGCCGCCGTCGAGGCGATGAAGGAAGTCGGCATCGACATCTCCGCCGAGATCCCGAAGGTGCTGACCGTCGAGGCGGTCCAGGCATCCGATGTGTGCATCACCATGGGCTGCGGCGACACCTGCCCGGTCTTCCCGGGCAAGCGGTACCTGGACTGGGACCTGGAGGACCCGGCCGGTCGGGGCGTGGAGGCCGTCCGCCCCATCCGTGACGAGATCAAGGTCCTCATCGAGGGTCTGATCGCCGAGATCGCCCCGGAGCCTGCGGCATGAGCGAGCAGGTCCGCGAGGTCGTCGTCATCGGCTCCGGCCCCGCCGGGTACACCGCCGCGCTCTACTCCGCCCGCGCCTCCCTGAATCCGCTGGTCGATGCCGGCCCCCAGCGTCTCCGTCGACCGCGACCCGGTGAGGCCCCGATCACCCCGTCCGGCAGCGTCAGGGCGGGGATTTCCGCCGGATGGCCGTCCCGGGACCTCCTCGGGGAATCGAGTCGGCCCCGACGCTGACGGTGGAGGCTCGCACCCGGGCGCGGCGGTTGGCGCGCCAGATCAGCGGGGTTCCGACCGCGGCGGGCAGTAGCCAGTAGGTCAACGGGGGCAGCCGGTCCCAGACCGGTAGGTGGGGGCCGTTGTCGACGTAGAACGCGGTCAGCATCGCGACGTAGGAACCGCCCATGCCGATGATGTGCGCCGCATCGCCGGGCCAGCGCCGACGTCTGGCCGTACGTCCGAGACATGCCCCGGCGAACGCCGCCGCGCCGATCAGGAACAGGCGGTAGTCCTCGCGCGGGCGCACAGCCGTCAGGGCCGTGGCGGTGGCGAAGACCACGCAGATCGCCCAGAAGTACACACCGCCGAGATTGCCGTGTCGCCCGCGGCCCTTACGCCGCACCAGCGCGGCCGCCGCTCCGGCCACCACGGCCACCAGTGCCGCCACCACGTGCACGGCCAAGAAGCCAAGAAGGACCGGCGAGCTCTCCGGTACGTGGATTCCGAACAGGTCCATCCACCCGCCCCTATAAGTAGTGTGGCTACCTAGATAGGAACGCTACCGCTCGGTCTCTGGTCCGGGAAGCCCTGGACGAGTAGCGTCACTACGCATGAGGGCAGAAGTACTGAAAGGTCACCTGGATGCCTTGCTGCTGGCCACGCTCGAAGAGGGCCCCCGGCACGGCTACGCAGTCAGAGAGGCACTCCGCGACCGCTCGGCCGGACGCATCGACCTGCCCACCGGCACCATCTATCCGGCGCTGCGCCGCCTTGAGGAGTCGGGCCTGATCACCGGCACTTGGGATACCGACGGCCCCCGCCCCCGCCGCAGTTACACGCTCACCGAGGCCGGCCGCACCGCCCTGGCCGGCGAGCGCACCGGCTGGCAGGAATTCTCCGCGCTCATCACGACCCTGCTGGAAGGCCGGCCGTGGCCACGCCCCACCTGATCGGCGCCTACCTTGACGCCCTGCGCGACCGGCTGCCCGCCGACATCGCCGCCGAACTGGCCGACGGCCTGATCGCGTCCTACGACGACCTCCGCGAACAGGGGCATGCCCCCGACGCCGCAGCCAAGGCGGCCATCGCCGATTTCGGCACCCTCGAACAGGTCACCGACGCCTTCGCGCACATCGCTCCCGGGCGCCGCCTCGCCCGCAGACTGCTCGCCACCGGCCCCTTGGTCGGCGGCTGCTGGGCCACCGTGCTGCTCACCACGCCGACCTGGCAATCCATCCCTGCCGTCGTGCACGCGGCCGTGCCGCTGACTCTGCTCGTGGTCATCGGCCTGCTCGCGGTCGCCTGGCGCGGACCGTACCGCCGCATCCGGCCCGCCGCGACCGCGGCCGGTACCGGCCTGGTGACCCTCGACGCCGGAGCGCTGGCCATGCTCGCCCTTCTCGCGCCGCCTCTTACCGGCCCCCTCCTGCTCGCGGCCACCGCAAGCGCCTGCCGGCTTGCCCTGACTCTGCGCGCGCTTCCGCGTCTCCGCACAGTCGCGTGATTCGACGCACCCTCCACTTTTGAAGGTGAGGACCCTGTGCCCAGGGCTCGATGAGGGCTGAGCGGATGATCTGGCGCACCTTGTCCGGACCGTCCCCGGTCCACCGTGCACCTGGCACCCGGATCCCGCGGCGCTCGCGACTCGGGACATCGGCATGCGCGCGGACGGTGTGCGGACCGCCGGGCGATGCGGCGAGGTCTCAGGCCGTCGTGGCGCCGGCCAGGAGCCTGCCCATCGCGGCCACTACCGACGGCTCGACGCGGTAGTAGACCCATGTGCCGCGCCGCTCGGAGCTCAGCAGGCCGGCTTCCTTGAGCTTCTTCAGGTGGTGGGAGACGGTCGGCTGGGAGACGCCGACGTCGGAGATGTCGCACACGCACGCCTCGCCGCCCTCGTGGGAGGCGACCGCGGAGAACAGGCGGAGCCGGACCGGGTCGCCGAGGGCCTTGAACATCTTGGCGGCCCGCTCGGCCTCCTCCGCGTCCAGGGGCCGCTCGGTCAACGGCGGGCAGCACGGCACGACGACCTCGGAGTCCAGGACCGGCAGCAGCTCCACATTCGACATGCTTCTATGTTGACATACGTCGAACCAAAGAGGCCAGGGCGCCCGGTCCTCGCCCCTGGTGGCCGAGGTTTCCAGCCGGTCGGCGGTTCACGGCGGCGTCCCTGCCGGTCTGCGCATCGCGTTCGACGACAGACTGCTCCGCCGGCCCCGGGGAGCGCCGGGCCGCGGGGCCGAGGGGGGTGCCGTAGCGGTGGCGGGGCTGCCGTGGGCGCCCAGGGTGTCATCGAGGGAGGCGGGGTGGGACGCGTCCGGCGGAAGGCGGTGGCGAGAAGGGTGGCGCCGGCCTCCTCCGTGATGCCGTCGCCGCCCCCCCGACTGGTCGACCCCCGTCACCGCGACATCGATCCGCTCCGTGGATGAACCTCCTGTTTCTATGGATGTCTATGTTGACGTTCGTCAAAGTAGCTGCCACTCTGGCGGCACAAGCATCGACGGATGTCGAAACACCGAGGAGTCGTCGTGAACGCGCCTGTCACCACCGAGCTGCCTGTCGTCGTGATCGGAGCCGGGCCCGCGGGGCTTGCCGCGGCCGCCGACCTGCTGGAGCGAGGTCTCGAGCCCCTGGTGCTGGAGGCCGGCCCGGTCGCGGGCAGCGCGGTGCGCGAGTGGTCGCACGTGCGGCTGTTCTCCACCTGGGCCGAGGTCACCGCCCCGGCAGCGGAGAAGCTGCTCGCCCCGACCGGGTGGGTCCGTCCGGACGGCGCCACCTACCCGACCGGGGGCGACTGGGCCGAGCAGTATCTGCAGCCGCTCGCCGGCGTCCTCGGTGACAAGGTCCGCTACGGCGCCACCGTGACCGGGGTCTCCCGCGCCGGACGGGACCGGATCGTGGACGCCGACCGGGAGACGCAGCCTTTCGTGATCCAGGTCGCCCACGCCGACGGCCGCGAGGAGCGCGTCACCGCCCGCGCCGTCATCGACGCCTCCGGCACCTGGGCCGTGCCCGGCCCGGCGGGAGGCAACGGCCTGCCCGCCCTGGGCGAGAAGGCGGCGGCCGACCGCATCTCCTACCGCGTCCCGGATCTGAACGACCCCGCCGTGCGGGCCCGGTACGCGGGCAAGCGCACCGCGGTGATCGGCTCCGGCGCCTCCGCGTTCACGGCCCTGGCCCATCTCGCCGACCTGGCCAAGTCCGAGGGCGGCACCGGCACACACGCCGTGTGGATCCTGCGGCGCGGCATCTCCGGCTCCACCTTCGGCGGCGGCGCGGCCGACCAGCTCCCCGCCCGCGGGGCTCTCGGCCTGGCCGCCAGGGCCGCCGTCGACAACGGCCACGCCGACGCCGTGACCGGCTTCCGCACCGAGGCCATCGAGCGCGACACCGACGGCCGCCTGGTCCTGGTGGCCGAGGACGGACGCCGCCTGGAGCCCGTCGACGAGGTCATCGCACTGACCGGGTTCCGTCCCGACCTGTCGTTCCTGTCGGAGATCCGGCTCGGACTGGACGAGCGCCTGCAGGCCCCGACCGCCCTCGCCCCGCTGATCGACCCCAATGTGCACTCCTGCGGCACCGTCCACCCGCACGGAGTGAACGAACTGTCCCACCCGGATCAGGGCGTTTACCTGGTCGGCATGAAGTCCTACGGCCGCGCCCCGACCTTCCTGGCCATGACCGGCTACGAGCAGACCCGCTCCATCGCCGCCGCCATCGCCGGTGACCGCGAGGCCGCCGAACGCGTCGAGCTCACCCTCCCCGACACCGGGGTGTGCGGCGGCGCCGGCCTGTTCGACCAGCCCGACACCCCCCAGGACGCGGGTGGCGGCTGCTGCGCTGCCCCCGCCGTCCTGCGGATCGCCGTCGGCGCCCCCGCCACCACCAGCAGCGGCTGCTGACCCCCACCCACCCGGAGAGAAGAGGCACGTCATGTCCCGCGTACAGCTGGCCCTCCGCGTTCCCGACCTTGAGGCGTCCATCGCCTTCTACAGCAAGCTGTTCGGCACCGAACCCGCCAAGCTCCGCGACGGCTATGCCAACTTCGCCATCGCCGAACCCCCGCTCAAGCTCGTCCTGTTCCAGGGCGAGCCCGGCGAGGACACCCGTATGGACCACCTCGGCGTCGAAGTCGCATCCACCGACGACGTCACCGCCGCCACCCGCCGACTGGACCAGGCGGGCCTGGCCACCACCGAGGAGACCGACACCACCTGCTGCTACGCCCTGCAGGACAAGGTCTGGGTCCACGGCCCCGGCAGGGAGCCCTGGGAGGTCTACGTCGTCAAGGCCGACGCCGGCGACCTGACCGAGCAACCGGCCGGCACCTGCTGCAGCACCGGCACCGCCCCGGCCGAACCCGCCGCCACCGCAGCCGGCGGCTGCTGCTGACCCCGTGACGGAGCTCCGATCACGCGCGGCCCGGATCGGAGAAGGGGGCCGGTCCGGGCCGCGCGGCACCCCGCCCGAGCAGCGATCAGTGCCGCTGGACGCCGGTGTCCCGGGGGGAACCGTTCGGCCCCGGCGTGCATCTGACCCGGACCCCGAGACGGTGTACCGGCTGTGTGGGGGTGCGGTATGCGAGTCCGCGAGCGCGGCCGCCGACGAGGAGCGGATGCTGCTGCGCGTGCCACTGCCGGATTCGGTGGGCTCCGAGCGGGTCACCGTGCGTCTCACCGTCACGGGCAAGGGCAGCCGCAAGCCCTTTGTGGACGAACGTACTCAGGTCACGCTCAGGAAGTCGCAGCCCAACGGGCCGCAGTGTGAGCCCACCGCTTACCAGGCGAGTCTCCGCTACGAGCCGGCGGAAGGCCTGGTCGCGGCAGCTTGAGCGCCCTCGTCGCGGGGCGGACTTCGGCGGCCGGCGGACTGCAGCAGATCACGAACTGCAGGCCGTCGAGGGAGGAAAGCCATACGATGTGCCGCTTCGGGCGGCGACGCAGCCGCGGCGTGAAGGCTGCTGTTGGGGGACAAGACCGCCGCTGTCCACGGCTCGGCCGGGACGATTGTGCGGACAGGGCCCGAACCCTCGGCCGCAACCGGTCGCAGGCTTGCGGGGCTTGAGGAGCCGGCCCAGGAGAGTGAGTCCGCAGGTGGCCGCCGGAGATTGTCGTCCACAGCTCGACGAGCTGGACCCGGAGGCCGTCGAGCGGCACGCTGCCAAGGTGGTTCGGACAGCATGCCGGCTCGACCTCTCCGTCAACGCCGTCAACACGCATGGGGGACCGGCCTACTGGCGGCCGCCCGCATCCAAGCGTCAGGGAGGCGATCCATGGAGGCTCTGCGTGCCGGCGCCCGCTTCCGGCCGGCTCAGACGGCGGTGGCGTTGATGATGACGGGGATGTTGCCTCGGGTGGCCTTCGAGTAGGGGCAGAGCTGGTGGGCGGCGTTGGCGAGTTCGGTGGCCGTGTCCTGGTCGACGCCGCCGAGTTCGAGGTTGAGGACGGCGGCGAGGGAGAAATCGCCGTCGCTGTGGTTGAGGGTGATCTCGGCGTTGATCTCCGTGCTGGCCAGCTTGACCTTCCGGTCGGCGGCAGCCCGACGGACGGCGCCGAGGAAACAGGCGGACCAGGCGGCGGCGAAGAGCTGCTCGGGGTTGGTGGCGGTGCCCGCGCCGCCGAGTTCCTTGGGGAGGGACAGGGGGGTCTCCAGCAGACGGTCGTCGGAGCGGACGCGGCCGCCGTTGCGGCCCTCGCCGGTCACGTTCACGACGGCGGTGTAGCTGTTCGACATTGCATGTCCTTTCGGGGGTGCGGAATGTTGCGGGTCTCTTGAGCCGGAAAGCCGACCGGCGGGCGCGCTCACCCGTGTCACCTGCTCAGGAGGTGATCCAATAGTTGCAACGCGTCCATCACCTGTCAAGGTGGTGACGATGGAAGGGGGGTGGGCAAGGCCCGGCCACTGCGGGTTGGCTGCCGGCGTCCAACCTCTCTTTGAGCAGGCGTGATTGAGGTGCGGAATGCCGGTGTGTCATCGGTTTTCAGCCCAGTAGTTCGGCTGAGGTGGTCACGATGTTGTGGGGGACGTGGTGGCCGAGGCCGTGTTCGAGGTAGTCGACGTGGTATCCCGCGTCCTCGAGGGCGGTCACGATGCGGTGGCTGGCCCGTGTGACGGGCAGGGTGGTGTCGTGCCGTCCGTGGGAGACGAAGATGGTCGGCCGTCCTGTCCTGCACCCGGGTGGGACGTGCCCGGGGGAGTAGGCCAGCACGCGGGTGAACAGGTTGCCGTTGGCCAGGCCCAGACCGAGGGCGTAGGAGGCGCCGTCGGCGAACCCGGCGACGGCGACGCGGTCGCGGTCCACCCGGAAGTGACCGAAGACGGTGTCCATGGCGTGCTGGCTGCTGACCGCGTCCTTGCCGAATCGGCCGCCTCTGACGGCATCCCAGGTCATCCGGTCGGAGCGAGGGGCAAGGAGCAGGACTTTGCGCCGCTCGGCTTCCGCGCGCAGCAGCGCGATCATGTCGCCGGGCGCGCCCCCGGTTTTGTGGAAGGCGACCAGTAGCGGGGCCGGCCGGAACGGGAGCCGGGTCGGCACGTACAGGAGGGCGGGTTTGGTGGGGGTGGCCAGCTGGTGCAGGCCGGGTGACAGCGGGGCGTGGATCGGGGGTGCCGGATGGACGTTCAGGACACCGTGGATGAGATCCGGTGAGGCGGTGCGCATGGTTTCTCCGTGAGGCGAAGCTCTCTTCGCTGGTGATGGGGTTGGTGCGTGGCGTGAGCGGGGCGGTGGCGTTCCCTGAATTCCCCGGGCAGGGGACACGGCGCCATCGGTCATGTGCGGGTTCGTCGCAGGCTGGGAGGCTTGGAGAACGACCTGCATCTGCCGGACGGTCCCGGTCTCTTCGTGTGCGGCGCCGGCCGCGCACCTGCCGCGGTCGGTGGTTCCGGCGTTTCAGCGCCGGTGAGGTGTATCTGCCTCTGCTGGTTCTGGGGCCGTGCGTCGGTCGTCGGCGACGGGGGCCAGGGCGGGCGCGGCGACGTCTACGTCGGTGTGTGGTTCGTCCGCGTCGTCGCTGCGCATGGCCTTGGTCTCGCTCTTGAGGATCCGCAGCGACTGCCCGAACGACCGGGTCATTTCCGGGAGCCGCTTGGCGCCGAACAGGAGCAGGATGACGACGAGGACGAGGATGATCTCGGGTGTTCCGAGCTTGCCGAACATGGGCTTTCCTTTCTGGGGGAATGGGGCACAGACGGTGCTCCCATGCGGTCTGACTGGTCGCCGGCGGACGCGGGAGCCGCGCTCTGCGTGCTGATCGGTGCGCTGACGTACTGGACCGACGGCGATCGCAACAGCCGGTGGGGAGACGACGGCAGGACGGTAGGAGTAGGCACAGCCCCGCGCTCGTGAACGTCCGGTTGGGCAATCCTGATTCGGCGGGGGAGTGGTCCGGGTTCCGCCCAGGGCGGCGTGCGGCCGTCAGACCTCTTGGACCTCGCGGGCTCACACGGCGCTTCGGCCGGTGTCAGCGATGAGCCCCGTGGCTCGGACCCACACTCGTGGATCCGAGCCACGGGGCGTGACCCTGAGTTGGACTCCCGTCCGGCCTCAGATGTCGACCGAACGTCCGCTGACCGCGTCGGCTTGCGCTTCACCCATCAGGTGGGGTCGGCCGTCGCACCCCGCGTCACGCCGGGGTCGTCTCGGTACCGTGCCGCGAGGCCGACTCTCCGGATCCATGGCCCCGGCCGGTTCGCGGGATGGACGGTCAGCGCGCCGCGCTTGGCGGCGAGGAGCCCATGACCGGGCTACATCATGTGGTGCTCCTCGCCGCGGCTGAGCGCCAGCAGACCGCTGTGGATCTCGTGCACAGCCGGCGGCATGATGACGAAGGGCCGCATCATGCCCTCGTCCTCGTGGTCGAAGAGGTGGCAGTGGTACATGACCCGGCCGGTCTGCTCGGCGATCTTTCCACCGATCGTGACCATGGTGTTCGCGTTGACGGTGATGGTGTCCTTCCAGCCGGACTCCTCAGGGGCAACGGGCACCTGGTCGCCGACGGTGATGGGAGAGGTCGTGGTGCCGTTGGCGAAGTCGAATCCGCTGACGTCGACCGCACGCCGGTCCACCACCTGGAAGTCCATCAGGTGAATGTGAAGCGGGTGGTAGATCGGCACGTTGGGCGGTGCGATGCTGATGATGTTCCACTTCTCCCACGTGTTGCTCGACGCGAAGAAGTTGGTGGAGTCCTCGAAGATCGAGGCCTTACGACGGAGGGTCTTCGTCTCACCGGACACGGTGACCTTCACGACGCCCTCGCCGGATGCGTCGTCGGAGGTCTCCTTCATCTCCCAGATCACCGGCATGCCGGCCTTGTCAAGGGTGAGCACGACGAACCGCTCCACACTCGCGGAGACGTCGTCGAGGGTGACCTTCTTGAAGCGGGGAGACAGAGCCGCCGGAACGGTGTAGGCCTTGTTCCCCTCCCTCCCGACGCGGAACTGCATGATCTGGGGGTAGGGCATGAAGGCGTCAGGCACGGCGGTGCCGGCGTCCACACCGGGAATGGTGTTGACGAGCGTGAGCTTCTTGCCCGGGAAGGCAGCGAAGTCGATCACGACGTCGGCGCGCTCCGCCGGGGAGAGCGACAGCGTCTCGTCGACGGTGCGGGGAGCACCGAGCAGGCCCAGGTCGGTGGCGACGACCTTCATGGCTCCCTTCACCACCTTGCCGGTCGACTCGTCGATCACGGCCATCCGGTAGACACGGGCCGGCGACAGGTTCAGCAGACGGAATCGATAGGCACGGGCCTCCACGTTCAGGTGAGGCCACACCACACCGTTCACCATGGTGAACGGGCTGAGGCTCGCGAACGACGGCGGGATCATCCCCGGCTCCGGCTTCGCGATATAGACCTTCTTGTTGAGAACCTGCCCGGTCAGCCGCCCCTGGTCGTCGGTGTCGAAGTTGACGTCCTGGATCGTCAGCGGGATCTCGTACGCGCCGCTGGGCAGACCGAGCTGATCCTCCACGTCGTCGCGGATGATGTAGTTGCCCATCAGTCCGGACTGCACGTTCAGCGCGGTGACCGCCATGGCGTGGTCATGGTAGAAGAGGCGCGTCGCGGCCTGGTCGTTGCCGTATTCGGCCAACTGCGCGCTGCCGGGCGTGACCGCGAGGTCCGCCCCGCCGTCGTTCAGGGCGTGGCTGTGGCCGCCGTGCAGATGGACCGTGGTCCAGGCAGTCAGCTTGTCGACCTCGGGGCGCGCGATCGCACCGTCGGATCCCGGCTTGTTGTAGGGCAGCAGGCCGGGCCCGGGGCCGTCCGGGGCCACGAACACGGCCTTGATGGGTATGGTCCCCTTCAGCGAGTTCTTCCACGCGATGCGGACCTGCTGCCCCCTGCGCACCTCGATGGTCGGGCCGGGGAAGTGGCCCATGTAGGTCCACAGGCGACTGGCCGGCATCTGGGAGTGCAGACGGATCTGAGACTCCACGAGGTTGACCTTCGTGATCTCCTCGTCGCCGGGGCGCAGCGTCGGAGGGATGCGCAGCGGGTCCTTGAAGGACTTGAGTTCGGTGAACTGCGGGGTGCTCACGCCGTCGAGCGGCGCGCTGCCACCGGTGAGTGTCTGGCTGGCCTGTGCGCTTCCCTGGAACAGGCCGGTCGCGCCGAAGATGCCGGTGCCGGCCACTGCGGCAGCGACCGTTGTGCCGCCGGCCATGCCGAGGAAAGTCCGTCGGTTATGCTTCATATTAGGTTTTTTCCTGAATTTGAAGTGTATTATTGTGAATGTGTATTTTGGGCGTCGCCGAAGGGAGCTGCGGTCCGGCGCCCCACCGAATTCAGTGATGTGACAGGGCGTGCGGCCGTGTGAGGTTCTCCCCGTGCGCCTGACATCGATATCGGCCCTGAGGTGCGGCGTACTCGAGATCGTGCGGCTTTCCGCGGCGAGAATTTCCCGGTCCAGCCCGGCGGAAAAGGCCCCCCGTGCCGCGGATATACCTGGTTCAAGCGGGACGTGGTTCCGTACAGGCACTCCGGCTTGATGATCGCCTCTCCCCCCGGAGTGCTGTCAGTCAATGCGGTGGGAGCCGATGGTCGCCCCATCAGTGCTCATCACCGTATTGCCGACTGTCGTCCATCGGCATCTCAACCACGTCATGTATGCGGTGAGTTGCCGATTTCCTCGTCTGATGGTTCCTCCCCCTTCCTTCCGCAGACTCCATGCGTCGCGCGCAATCCCGGCATTCCATGGGATCGTTTCGCGAGAGAGGTCGATGAGCCCGTATGTGACCTCGAAGCGGGTTTCGCACCGAGCGTGCAACAGGGCGGCGGCCGACTTTCCAATGGGTTTCCGGAGAGTCGGTCCGCTGAGAATCGTAAGCAGGACAACGGCGGCAGTCGGAGCACTCCTGTCGTCCCATGCCTGCTTAAATCACCACATTTCACCCACCGGGTGGCTCACCGCGCTGTGGGTACCCACGCCATGGGTACCCAGAATGAGAAGAAAAGAGGGATTTATGGTGGTATGTGATGGTGGACTGCCGGCCTTCGGTGGACGCCTCGCCGGCCGGCCGGAACGGCGTCGCCTGGACGGACGCCCTTCAGGCCGTGATGTGCATGTCGGTCCGGCTCGGCCCTCGGATTCCACGCTCCGGGTCGCCGCGTGCCCGGACGGCGGGTTGAAGGGTTCGATGTGGCTGCTGAGGGCCGGTGTGTCCGGTGCCTGCGGTCGCGGGGCCGTCAGCTGCGCGGATGCCCTCAAGGGCCTTCTGTGGGGCCTTCCGGTTCTCGCCGGGATTCGGGGCCGGGAGCTTCGGACCGGGAGGTTCTTGCCGTCCCGCCATTGGGAGCATATGCTCCCAATGTGAGCAGGATGTGGAACGTCAAACTCGGAGACTTTCTCCGCGCCCGGCGGGCAGCACTCTCGCCCGCGGACGCCGGGATCGCCACTCATGGTTCGCCGCGCCGAGTACCGGGTCTGCGGCGCGAGGAGGTGGCGCGGCTGGCCGGGATGAGCGTGAACTATTACACCCGCATCGAGCAGGGAGAGGGTCACCACTTGTCCGGAGCGGTGATGGAGGCGATCGCGGGCGCGCTGCGCCTGAACGAGATCGATCGGCTCCACCTCCTGCGCCTGGCGTGGCCCCCGGAGGTCGCGCGGCATCAAGTCGGGCCTGAAACGGTGCGGGACTCGGTGCTCGCTCTGGCCGAGAGCGCCACCGAGCAGGCGGCGTACATCGTGGGCAGGCGTACGGACCTGCTCGGCGGCAACCGGCTGGGGTTCGCACTGTTCGGCCTGAACCCGGACCAGCGGCCGAACCTGGCACGGCATTTCTTCCTTGAACCCGCTATGCGCGAGCTGATCGTCAACTGGAGTTTCTGGGCGGGCCACGTGGCGGGCTATCTGCGGGTGGCCTCGGAGGAATACCCCGGTGATCTGCTCATGGCCGAGCTCATCAGTGAACTGAGGGCCGAGAGTCCAGAGTTCGAGAAGTCCTGGGATGTCCAGACGATAGCCGAATGCACGCACGCTGTCCGGGAGTACGATCACCCACTCGTCGGACGCCTCACTCTCAGTGAGGAAGTCGTGCACTTTGCCGACCCGCCCGGCCAACGCATCGTCTTCAATGGCGCTGCCGCCGGCTCCGAATCCGCCGAACGGCTCAGACTGCTGGCTTCGCTGGTCTCCTGAAAGCGTGCCACAACTGCCGCGGCCGGAGCGTCGGATCGGGTGCGAATGGATGGGTCGAGGCTGAGAACATCCAACGGAACGATCTTGAAACCCCGGTGATCAGGGACGGCAGGGAGCCGGCAGCCGCCGTGGACATGCCGTACGGACCGCGGACGCGGATCGAGCCGTCACCGCCCCCGACGCTCTCGGTCCATTCGGAGAAGGAACTCCACAACGCCCGCACCTGGCTGCCGAACGCGGCCTCCAGGGCCCCGGCCGCGAGGGGCGCACGCGGCGGCTCGGTCGTCGCCGACTCCTCCGCCGGGACACACCTGGCCTGCACTGTGAGGAGCGGGCACCTCGCTCGTCTCCAGGTGGTGTCGTCGCATCCCTCGCCCGGACCCGCTGGGAGGGGTCCCGCGACGCGACCCCGGCTGCCGCCGGAAGGTGCCCCCAGGCACGGCGCCCCCAGCCTTCGGCCGGGGGCGCCCCCATGCAGCGGTGTCGAATCGTCCCGGTAGCCGACTACGAGGACGGCTCTCCGCCTTGCGATGCAGCGCACTTGGGGGCGCCCCCCCCAGTGGAGCCGGGGGAGCGCCGAGGCCCGCCGTTCGGGCGGCCGGCGCTCATTCGGGACACGACCCAGGAGGCCGCACCCACAGCGATGCCCGCAGGGACGTGTGTCACTGGCACTCACGTCCCACACCACCTGTCACGCGCTTTGCGATCGGAGAAGCACCGATGAACTCCTATGCCATACGTGCCGGTTCGATGTTCGACGGTTTCAGCCTGTCGGGCCCCGCCACCGTGTACGTCGCGGGAGACCGCATCCGGCGTGTGGACCGAACCGGCGCAATGCTCGACCACGGCACTGCCCTCATAGATCTCGGCGACTCGGCATGTCTGCTGCCCGGCCTCATCGACACGCGCGTCCATCTGGCCTTCGACGCCGGTCCGGACCCCGTGACGTCCCTGCTCGCCACCTCGGACACCGACTTGCTCGCCGGCATGCGGGTTGCCGCCCGCTCCGCTCTGCTGTCCGGCATCACCACCGTGCGCGACCTCGGTGACCGTGGCTACATCTCGCTGGCCCTCGTGGAGGAGTTGGCCGAGCATCCCGAGCAAGGACCGGAGATCCTCGCTGCCGGCCCTCCGCTGACGACACCGGGCGGCCACTGCCACTTCTTCGGTGGCGAGGTCAAGCGGGACGCCGACGCGCTTCGCGCTGCTGTCCGGGAGCGTCACGCCCGGGGCTGCGCCGTCATCAAGATCATGGCCAGCGGTGGCGCCATGACGCCCGGCTCCGTGCCGCCGCACGCGTCGCAGTTCAGCTTGGAGGACCTGCGTGTCGTCGTGAACGAGGCGTACCGCCTCGGCTTGCCGGTAGCCGCCCACGCCCACGGCAACCAAGCCATCCGCGACGCCGTGGAGGCGGGCGTCGACAGCTTGGAACACGTCTCCTTCCTCTCCGCCGACGGCGTCGCCTCCGACACCGACCTCATCGACAGCATCACGCGAAGGGGCACCTTCGTCAGCCTGACCCTGGGCCAGGATCCTGCCGAAGTGATGCAGCCGCCCAAGGCAATGGCCGGGTATGGCGATGCCATCCTGGCTGCCTACAGCAACCTCCACAACTACGGCGCGAACGTCGTCATCGGATCCGATGCCGGCATCGGGCCTGCGAAACCTCACAATGTCCTTCCCCACGGCCTGGCCGACCTGGCCCGTCTGGGCGTCGACCCGTTGGATGCATTGATCTCCATGACCAGCCTCGCGGCCCGCCTGTGCCGCGTCGAAGGCCGCAAGGGCCGCATCACCGCCGGCGCCGATGCCGACATTCTCGTCGTCAACGGGGACCCCACCCACGACACAGCAGCCATCTTGGACGTCCAGGCGGTCTTCCGCGCCGGTATCCGCGTGTGCTGAGCAGTCCGTCGGCGGTTCGCCACCGCCGTCCCGCTGCGGGTGTGCGCGATACGCGGCTTTCGGGTGGGGGCCGACTTATGGCCGGGCTTCGGGGGGAAGGACCGCCGGTGCTCGGGTAGTTGCCGCCTTGCCGCCACTCAAATAAGAGCATATGCTCTTAGGTGCTGGGCGGGCCTTACCTGGTGCTGCATACCGCGGCATCGCCCGTGTGCTGGGCCGGGTTCCACCCGTTGCTCTTCGGCGAGTCGGACGGCAGGCCCACCAGCGGCGCCGCCGCGGGACGGGGCTCTTCGACCCGTGCGAAACGGCCTGCGACCAGGCGCTTGTCGGTGGGTCGGCCAGGCGGGTGCGGCCGAAGACCTCCACCGCCCGGGATCTTGCGAAACACCGCGCGACACACACTTTCCAATCGGAGATATGCCGATGAATTACTTTGCCATACACGCCGGTTCGATGTTCGACGGATTCAGCCTGTCGGGCCCCGCCACTGTGTACGTCTCGGGGGACCGCATCGTGCGCGTGGACCGTGCCGGAGCGCTGCCTGCCGACGGCACCGAGGTCATCGACCTCGGTCCTTCGGCCTGCTTGCTGCCCGGCCTCATCGACACCCACGTCCACCTTGCCTTCGATGCCGGTCGAGACCCCGTAACCTCCTTGGCCTCCACTTCCGACAGTGACCTCCTGGCACACATGCGGGCCGCGGCCCGGTCCGCTCTGCTGTCCGGCATCACCACCGTGCGCGACCTCGGTGACCGTGGCTACCTCTCGCTGGCCCTCGTGGAGGAGATGGCCCAGCACCCGGAGCAGGGACCGGAAGTCCTCCCCGCCGGCCCCCCGCTGACCACGCCGGGCGGTCACTGCCACTTCCTCGGCGGTGAGGTCGAAGGCGCCGAAGCGCTGCGTGCCGCTGTGCGCGAGCGTCACACTCGCGGCTGCGCCGTCATCAAGATCATGGCCAGTGGCGGCCACATGACACATAATTCCGTACCGGCGCACGCGTCGCAGTACAGCCTGGAGGACCTGCGTGTCGTCGTGAACGAAGCGCACCGCCTCGGGCTGCCGGTGGCCGCTCACGCCCACGGCATCCAGGCCATCCGCGACGCCGTGGAGGCGGGCGTCGACAGCCTGGAGCACGTCTCCTTCCTCACCGCTGACGGCATCGTCTCCGACCCCGACCTCGTCGACACCATCGCGAGGACCGGTACCTTCGTCAGCCTGACGCTGGGTCTGGACCCCAGCAAGCCCGTGAAGCCGCCCAAGGGCATGGACGCGGCTGCCATGGCCGAACACGTCAACGCCATGTTGGACACCTACAGCAACCTGCACAAGCACGGTGCCAACGTCGTCATCGGATCGGACGCCGGTATCGGGCCCTGGAAGCCTCACAACGTCCTCCCTCACGGCGTGGCCGACCTCGCTGGTCTGGGTGTCGCGCCGCTGGACGCGCTGATCTCCATGACCAGCTCGGCGGCCCGTCTGTGCCGTGTGGAGGGCCGCAAGGGCCGGATCTCCGCCGGTGCCGACGCCGACATCCTGGTCGTCAACGGAGACCTTGCGCATGACCCCGCAGCCATCCTGGACGTACAGGCGGTCTTCCGCGCCGGAATCCGCGTGCGCTGAGGCACCGGCGCCCGATCTGCCCCCTTGCGGACACCCGGCGCGTTCCTCGTGGGGTGGCCGTGTGATCCTGGCCGTCAAATTCGACAGGTCCGGAGTGCGCCGACGACTTCGGGCGATCCGGGTTCCACTCGCACCGACCGAGCGGAGATCATGTCAACGACCACGCCGGGTGCTCTTTCCGTAAAGCGGTCTGCGGTCCTCTGCGCAACGGGTGTGAGCCTCGCCGCAGGACTCCTCCTCGGCGTGCTCACCAATCTCGCCCAGGGGCTGGCTTCCCGGCGCCTCCAACCATCTGGCCTACTCGGGGGCGGTCTGGTCCGCTGTCGCCTTCGTCGTCGGCGCGGTCCTCGCCGGCCGGGTCTCCCTCATGGTCGCCGCCGTGGCCGGGCTGCTGACCGAACTGGGCCTGGTCGTGGGCTACTACGGCTATGCCGAGTTCGGGCGCGACGGCATCGGCGCCCTCGACCTGCCGCTCGTCTGGACGGGCGCGGCCTGCGTCGCCGGCCCCCTCTTCGGCGTCGCGGGCCTCTGGTCACGCAAAGGCCATAGCAGCGTGCGTCGTGTCGTGGGGGCCGCCGCCCTCGCGGGCGTCTGCGGCGGGGAAGCCGTCCACCTGGCGAGGGTGTTGCACTACTGGATCGAGGCAACCACCTGCTTCGTAGCGCTACTGCTCCTCTCCCTCCTGTTGCCTCGTACCCTCAAGGATCGCGTCCTGGCCTTGTCGGTCGCCGTCGCCCTCTCTCTTCTGTCCTACGTCATCGTCGGCGTCGCAGGGACCGTCGTCTCCGCCGACGAACCGAAGGTGGGCCACGTCCAGGGCCTGACCGACGCCGAACTCCAGGCGATGCTGGCCGCGATGCTCCCGCCCGGACTCGAAGAGATCGGTCACGGAGGCCAGAAGGGTGAGAACGCGTATGTCGTGGTCACGGACGGCGGGGGCGGCTCCCGCGTCGAGGTCACGGTGCAGACGGGGACGTCCTGGACGAAGGACGAGCTGTTCAGTGGTTCCACCAACCTGCCGGGCGGAACGCTGCTCAAGACGTCGAAGGAGGCGGACGGGGCGGGCGGCCTCGTCACTTGGTCGGCCGACACTGCGACAGCGCACTCACCGACTGAGATGACTTCTCAGTGCTTCACTGTCGTGGGAGTGGGCGCGGAGACACAGACGAGGAGGGGCAGTTCGCTCGCGTCCGACAGGATGTGCAACAGCCGGTGCAGTGCGGGAGGCCCCGCCCCCGGTCATCCGGCGCGCCCGCGCCGGATGACCGGGGGCGATGTCCGCGACGACGGTGATCCCGAGGACGAGTAGTGTCAGTCGAGCGCGATGACGGCCGGGGCGCCGAGGATGGGCAGCGGCAGGGGCAGGCTTCGCCAGGTGTCGCGGGCCGGGGCCCTGCCGGGGGAGGCGGTGCGGTCGCCGCGTGTGGGCCGGCGCCACCCGAGAACCGGGGTACCGGTCGTCGGCTCAGTTGCCGGCCACCGGGTAGCGGCTGGTGATCGCGACGCGGTTGAAGGCGTTCATCACCGTGGCCAGCCAGGCGACCGCCGAGATCTGCTCCGGTGAGAGCACGGCTGCGGCCGCGTTGTAGTCCTCGTCGCTCACGTGGCCCTGCGACACGTGTGCTATCGCCTCGGTCAGCCGCAGGGCCGCGCGGTCGGTCTCGGAGAAGTAGCCGGTTTCGGCCCAGGCGGGCAGCACGGCGATCCGGTCCGGGTTCTCGCCCTTCTTGAGGGCGTCGCGGGTGTGCATTTTGAGGCAGAACGCGCAGCCGTTGATCTGGGACGTGCGGATCTTCAGCAACTCGACCAGAAGCGGGTCGAGACCTGCCGCGGTGGTGCTCTCCTCCACCGCCGAGGACAGGCCGAGAAGCGCCTGGTAACTGGCCGGATGCTGCTTGCCGATGTTGACGCGCTGCTGTTCGGTCATGAGTTTCTCCTCCTTGCGCGGTTCGACGGGCGAGGGACCTTGCCCGGGCTCGCCAGATGGGCGCCGTCCGCCTGGTCGAAAGCCTGCGTTCACGTGCCGGGGTGATCGGCCGAGCTGACGACAGTCACGACGGGCGGGGCCCGTCAACAGTAGTTACGAGCATATGCTCTTATTTGACTGGCGGCAAGGCCGTGGCTACCCGGCGCCCGGGATTCCCCCTTGGCCGCAGGCGCGAGTCCTGTCGGGGGCGCGTCCCGCGCCCCTTCGTGCCTGCGCGACGACCCGTGGGCTTGCGCCCACCCCGCATCCACCGCCGTGAGCTGCGTCACATCGAGGGTGACGGCTCTGCGCTCGGAGGGGGCTCACAGGTTGAAGACATCGACGGAGTGCACAGCATCGTGCGCCCCCCTGAATCGAAGTGACGGAACGACATGGCTCTCATTCCCGCTCTGCGCGGATTCTGGCCGGCGACGGCCGTGGCCGGTGTGCTGGTACTCGCCGGATGCTCCCAGGGCGACGGCGGCTCCGCCGCGCCCGCCGACTCCGGCGACCGCGCGCCGTCCTCGCAGGCCGGCTCGCCCGCGAAGGGCGAGCTGGCGATTCCCGAGGACGCCGACGAAGGCACCAGGCAGGAGTACGTGTGGCAGAACGCCATGGCCGCCTGCATGCGGGCGAAGGGCTTCACCTACACCCCGCACGTGTCGGGCTCGGGGACCACCGAGAGGAACCCGGTCGACGGGCGGGACTACGCGCTGGCGAAGAAGTACCGGGAGAAGTTCGGCTTCGGCTTCTTCGCCGGGGCCGTCTACCCGGACGACCCGAACGTCTGGGGGAGCAAGGCATACGAGGCCCGGGAGTCGGCCAACCCTGACGCGGCCTACCTGAACGCGCTCTCGCCGGCCCAGCGGAAGGCCTACGACAAGGCGATGGGCACTGCGAAGCAACTCGCCAACGGGAAGAAGGTGCAGCTTCCGGGGTGCGTGAAGGACGCACACACCAAGGCCTACGGACCGGACAAGTCCCAGGCCGAAATCGATCGTGAGAGTGCCGCGAACGAGGAGCGGGACCGCTCGGCGAAGCAGGCGCTCAACGGGGATCCGCAGTTGATCTCCCTGGCGCAGCAGTTCGCGTCCTGCCTGCGCGACGAGGGCATCGCGGTCACCACCACGCAGCCGACCGCCATCGGCGACATGGTGAAGTTCGCGACGGCCGAGCAGACCCCGTCGAGCGGCGTCCAGAACATGGACAGGGACGACGCCGCGGCCAAGCTCACCCAGGAGATCGCCGTCGCCCTGAAGGACCTGGAGTGCGGCAAGGAGTTCCGGGCCGCGTACTTCCCCAAGCTCGCGAAGCACCCTTTCTCCGGGCTGACCGGATGAGCCGCGGTCTTCCCGGCGGTCCCCAGAGCCGCGGCCGGCAGGTCGTGGTGATCGTCGGAGTGGTGGCCCTCGTGGGTGCGGGCGGCTGGTTCGCCGGCACGCAGATGCAGTCGCCCGCCGACGCCGCCGCCGCACGGCGGGCGCCGGACGCGGGGCCGGTCACCGTCGCCGTGGAGCGGCGGAAACTCACCGCGACGGTGATAGCCCAGGGCGGCGTGGAGTTCGGCACACCGCGCTCGGTCTCGCTGTCCGGCCTCGTCGGTTCCGCCGGTGGCCCGGGAGAGGGCGACGCGGCTCAGCGGGTCACCAAGGTTCCGGCGGCGGGCACCACGCTGCGCGAGGGCAGTGTCCTGATGCAGGTGAGCGGGCGCCCGGTGTTCGTGCTGCGCGGCTCGGTCCCGATGTACCGCACTCTCGGCCCGAACAGCTCGGGCGACGACGTCCGCCAGTTGCAGAGCGCGCTGCGCAGGCTCGGTCACGATCCGGGGGCCGTCAGCGGGAACTACCGGCAGGGCACGGCGGCGGCGGTGACCCAGTGGTACCAGAGCAAGGGGTTCGAGGCGCAGCGGCCCAGTGCGGCCGACCAGCAGCAGCTCGGCGACCTGGAAGCCGCGGTCACGCAGGCGCAGTTGGCCGTCCTGGCCGCGCAGGGCGGTGGAGCAGGCGGAGGCGACGGCGGCAAGAGCGACGGCGGCACGGCCGGCCCGCCCGCCTCCGGCGAGGCGTCCGCCCTCGAACTGCGAGCCGCGCGCCAGCAGTTGGACCGGTCGAATGCGGCGCTGAGCGCGTTCACCGCCACGTTCGGAACCAAGGTCCCGGCGGGCGAGGTCGTCTTCCTGCCGGACCTGCCGGTCCGGGTCGACAAGGTCAAGGTGCACCTCGGCGACGCCCCGGACGGGGAGGTCGCCACTGTGACGAGCTCCGACGTGGTGGTGCGGGCGGTGGTCCCCGGGGCCGACGGCGCCACTCTGCGCGAAGGCATGGTGGCGCGGCTCGAGACCGGTGACGGTACTCGGGTGCGTGGCGTCGTGGCGCAGATCGGCGGCCCCGATCCCCGGGAAGGCGGCTCGGGCAAGGGCGGCGAGGGTGAGAAGTCCGGCGACGGTGGCGGCGGCGCGGCTCCGGGCGACCCGTCCGCTCCCGTGCAGTTGGTGATCTCGGTGTCCGAGCCGGGGCGGCTGAGGAGCGAAGCGGGGGAAACCGCCAAGGTGACCATCGAGGTGGGCGCCTCGAAGGGATCCGTGCTGGTGGTGCCCGTGGCGGCGGTGCGCACCAGCGCCGACGGCAAGGCCCGGG
>NZ_JBSFLB010000041.1:0-63844 GCF_053598835.1 Streptomyces sp. NPDC001070 | reverse complement strand
CCACCTGGCACATCGTCCCGGCCACCGCATAAAGGAAAGGGCCGCCCGGCCTCCGGCCGGGCGGCCCCACAACAAGATTTTCAGCAGTCTTCTAGTAGTACCCCTTCGCCCCGTCGAGCAGCTCTCGCACGATGTCCGCGTGTCCGGCGTGCCGTCCGGTCTCCTCGACGAGGTGGATGAGCATCCAGCGGAGGTTGGCGTTGCCGGAGCGGTAGTCGGGGTGGCGGCCGACGTCGTCCAGGGAGGCCGTGGCCACGATCTCGTTGCTTCGGGCGCACTGGGCCTCGTACTGCGCGAGCAGCTGCGTCAGCGGGACGCCGTCGGTGCGCCAGTCGGCGTCCTCGTCCGTCTCGTCAAAGGACGGGTTCCGCGTCTTGTCGCCGCCGAGGAACAGGACCTCCAGCCAGGTGTGTTCGACCCACCGCATATGGCTGATCAGCCCGGCCATCGTCATCGCCGGCGAGGTCGGGACGACGGAGCGGTGCGCGTCCACCTCGCTCAGGCCGTCGCACTTCCGAAGCAGGATCTGCCGCTGGAGATCCAGCCAGCCGATGAGAGCGGTGCGCTCGTCGGCGTGCAAGGGAGGACGCTCAAGTGAAGGTGCCATACCTGTGAACGTTAGGGTGCCCGGCACCCGGCCGTCGTCTGGTTTTCGGCTGCGCCCGGCAACCGGCTTCCCGGCCCTGTGGTCAACGACGACCCGACCTCGAACCAGTCACATGATCCGCCGCCAGGGCCCTCCAGGGGTTGCGTTCGGGCCACGGCGGAATCGGCGGCCGTAGGCCGTCACTGCGCCCGTCCGAGCTTCGGGCCGGGCATTTCCTTGCGGCTGCGGAGGGTGCCTTGGGGCGGCCCTATGAGCCCTCCCTGCCGCCGGCCAGACGACGACGCCACCAGAGGTCCGAGCGCCACTGGCGTTGATCAGCGAAGGGATCCGGCAGAGTGGGCAACCCTGAGCATCCGAGTGCTTCGGCCCATGCGTGGGTCCCCCTCGGCGCCGGAGGCTCTGCTACGGTGACCGGCATGTTCCTCCCCCGTGCGTAGGACGTCGCGCTGACCGCGCCCCGTGGGCGCGGTCTTTCGATGTCCCCGCACGTGTTCGCAGCGTCCGCATTCGCGCTGCCTGTCCGAGGAACCCACTGTGCTCTCGTCTTCACGCATGCCGTCGTACTCCGCCGTGCTGCGGACCCCCTATGCCTTCCGGACCTTCGGCGCCGCACTGGTGGGCCGGCTCTCCTACGGGATGATCTCCCTGTCGCTGGTGCTCGCGGTCAAGGGATCCACCGGTTCGTACGGAACGGCCGGCGCCGTCATGGCCCTGTTCGGCATGACCAGCGTCCTTCTCTCGCCCGCCCGAGCCGCTCTGGTCGACCGGTACGGGCCGCGCGGGGCGCTCACCCCGATGGCCTGCGCGTACGCGCTGCTCCTGATGGCCCTGGCCGCTGCCACATGCCGCTCCGGCGCTTCCGGGGTGCTGCTGGCCCTGCTGGCCGCGACCGCCGGAAGCTGCACGCCGCCGCTCGGGCCCGTGATGCGCACCGTGTGGAGCGCGCTGCTGACCGATCGCCGACTGCGGCAACGGGCCTACAGCCTTGACGCCGTGGCGGAGGAACTGCTGTTCGTCACCGGGCCGTTGCTCGTGGGCGTGCTCGTCGGACTCGCCGTGCCCGCGGTCGGTGTGGCGGTCAGCGCGGCCCTGGTGCTCACCGGGACGCTCGCGTTCGTCTCGTCCCCCGCCGTCCACGCCGCCGGCTTCCACGCGACGCCCGTCGAACCGGCCGGGACGCCGGGTGACAGCTCCGCAACGGAGCCGGCGGGGCCTCCTTCCGGTCGGCAGCGGCGCGGGTCCGTCTCCGGGCTGCGGCAGGTGATCGCGCTCGCGGCCGGTGCCGGAGTGTGCCTCGGAGCCATGGACCTGCTCGTCGTGGCGTTCACCGAGCAGCAGCGCCGGCCCGGAGCGGTCTCCTGGCTTCTGGCCGCGCTCTCCGCGGGCAGCGCGGTCGGCGGGCTGGCGTACGGCGCGACGACCTGGCGGACCTCCGCCCGGAAGCGGCTGCCACTGCTCACTGCGGCGATGGCGCTCGCCCTCGCCGGAGCCGGGATGTCGCCCGATCTCCGGGTCTTCGCCGGCGCGGTGACACTCGCCGGACTGTTCGTGTCACCCGCGGTGAGCACCGCCTATCTGATCGCGGACGAGTCCGCCGCCGCGGGGACCCGTATCCGGGCCGGAGCCTGGGTGAACACGGCGATCAACGCCGGGTCCGCGAGCGGGACGGCCGCGGTCGGCCTCCTGATCGACAGCCTGCCGCTGGCGGCGTGCTTCGCCATCGCCGCGGCGCCCGTCCTCGCGGCCGCGGGCGCAGCGTGGGAGCGAACGCAGCGGGCAAAGGCGTCGGTGAGAGCACCCGGGACAGCCGCCGAGTGACGGGCGGCGCCGCACACGGAAGCGCCTCTCACCAGGCCGCCATGCGGAAGCACTCCGAGGCCGACCAGCAGGAGGGCCTGCTCGCCGGCACCGGCACCACCGGCACGCGCATCATCGGCCGCCCGCTGACGACGGTCGAGGAGTCCGTCAACGAACACCGCTCGCAGTTCGGACTCGACTGCGCCAAGGCCGCGTGACGAGCGTCCGCGGGTGTGCGAGGTGCGGGCCCGGACGGCGTCCTGCCCGTCCGGGTCCCGCCGCGGTCCCGACGAGTCCTTCGTCACATCCGGGCCCTGCCCGCGACCGCGCGCAACGGGGCACCGCGGCTCGGCCCGGCGACCGCGCCGGGCCGGTCACCGCGGCGCGACGCGATGGCCGCGGGCCGTCCCGTCGGCGCATCCCGCGATCCCGCGCCGCGCCCGCCCGCACGGCGGTGCCGTGACGACGCGGATGCCGTTCGCATACGCCCGACCGGCCGTCATCGACGTTTGGAGCCCGCGTACTTGGGAGTACTCCGTGCCGAGGCGCGGGTGCGTGGCCGGCCCCCGTATCGGCATCGGGCCCCGGCCGCGCGGCGTGCGGCAGGGCGCGCGGCGCCCCGTTCTCCCCGGTCCCGGTGAACCCGTATCGGCCCTCACCGGGGCCCGGTCGCACGCGCTCCGACGGGCCCGCCGGAGCCATGCCCGCCCGGGCCCGCCGTGGCTGACATCACACCCCGTCCCGTAGGGCCATCCGCCCACACTGGTCAGTCGACCCGGCCGACAAAGAGGATGGGCCCAGCCGAATGGTGCATATACGAATATCCCGCCGCGCTGTCGCCGCCGCGGTCGTGGCGGGCATGGCGGTTCCCGTGGTCGTGGGGGCCGGGGCGGCGGAAGCCGCCACGGCGGCGCCGCAGGTGACCTGCACCTCGGGGAAGGCCGGGCTGGCGGGTGAACTGCAGCGGGACATCACGACGGCGCTGAAGGGCAGGAGTGCCCTCACCGCGGTCTCCCTGCACGACCGCACCACGGACACGGTGTGCACGCTCCGCGCCGACCAGCACTTCGACTCCGCCAGCACCGTGAAGGTCACCGTCCTGGGGACGCTGCTGTGGGACGCCAAGATGCACAACCGCTACCTCACCCAGCGTGAGACCGGCCTCGCGACCGCGATGATCACGAAGTCGGACAACGACGCGACGACCGCGCTGTGGAAGCAGCTCGGTGTGACGAAGGTCAAGGGCTTCCTGTCCGCGGCCCACATGAACCGGACGGTGCCGGGCAGCAACGGCGCGTGGGGTCTGACCCAGATCACGGCCGGCGACGAGCAGAAGCTGATGGACCTCATCACGGCGAGGAACAGCGTGCTCGGCGACAGCGCGCGCGCCTACGCCCTCAAGCTGATGAACAAGGTCGTCGCCTCGCAGCGCTGGGGCACCCCGGCGGGCGCGCCGGGCTCCGCGGTGGTCCACGTCAAGAACGGCTGGCTGTCGCGTGCCACGCACGGCTGGCGGGTGCACAGCCTGGGCGCCTTCACCGGTGCCGGGCACGACTACACCATCACCGTGCTCACCCACGACGACAAGACGATGGCCGCCGGCATCGGCACCATCGAGGCGGTGGCCCGCGCGATCCACAAGGACCTCAACCCCACGGCGAGCGCCGTGCAGGCCGGTACGGGCTGACAGCCCCCTCGGACGACCGTCGACGGGTGAGGCCGCGCGGCGAAGTGGTCCGGTCTTTCACGAACGGTCCGCACGGATGGGCTGCCTCACGGATACGGTCGAGATCATGACGGCAACAGCGCGCGGCCCCGGGCTGCGCGCCGGGCTGTTCAGCATCTCGCCGGAGTCCGCCAGGTCCTGGTGGAGCGCTTCGTGTCTGCGGAACACCTCGGCGCGCTCATCGGCGGTCATCGCCGCGGTCGGCGTACATCAGCACCATGTACTTCATGTCACCACCTTGGCAGTGGCCGCCTCCCGCGGAGGGGTGATCAGGCGACTTGGCCGCGCGCCTCGTGCTTCCAGAACCCCGAGAAGGTGACCGTTCGTCACGCGAGCCGCCATCGGACCCGCGAGCCAAACGGGGCCTCGGTGCCGGCGTGCATCGCAACGCGCCCCGGCCGACTGCTGTGAGCCCGGCGTGACATTCGTCGCACGGATGGCGTTGGACAGGGGCGCCCCCATGTTGTTTATTCTTCAACCAGTGACCTCGCCGCCCGGCTCGTACGGGCTGCGGCATCCATGGGCCTCGCACCCCCCGAACCTCGGGGAAAGCCCTCTGTGAAAGGAACCACCGTGTCCGTCAAGCTCGCGATCGTCTACTACTCCTCCACCGGCACCATCACCGAGATCGCGAAGGAGATGGCCGACACCGCCGAGAAGGCCGGTGCAGAGGTGCGGCTGGTCAAGGCCGCCGAGCTCGCCCCGCAGTCGGCGATCGACTCCAACCCCGCCTGGGCCGCCAACCACACCGCCACCGCGGATGTCCCGGTGGCCACCCCCGCCGACGTCGAGTGGGCCGACGCCGTCATCTTCGGCACCCCCACCCGCTTCGGCAACATCTCCTCGCAGCTCAAGCAGTTCATCGACACCCTCGGCGGCCTGTGGGCCCAGGGCAAGCTGGCCGACAAGGTCTACAGCGCCTTCGTCTCCACCGCCACCAACCACGGCGGCCAGGAGTCCACCCTGCTCGCGCTGTACAACTCCATCCACCACTTCGGCGGCATCATCGTCACCCCGGGTTACACCGACCCCGCCAAGTTCGTCGACGGCAACCCCTACGGCACCTCCCACGTGGACGCCCAGGGTGCCAACCCCGTCAACGACACCACCCGCACCGCCGCCCGCATCCAGACCGAGCGCGTGATCAAGCTCGCCGCCGCCCTGAACACCGGCCTGGCGGGCTGATCCGGAGACGACGGCGCACCCGCTGCAACGGACAGCCCCGGGTGCGCCGTTAACCACTCGGCGGCGCCTCTTCATGTCGTGCCGGAGGCGCCGCCGACCTGTCCGCCCCGGGGCGAGCCTCCACCTCGGCGTCGTCGCCGGGTCCAGGGCCCCGGACCGGAAGCGAGGCATACGGGAAGCTCCTCGTCTTCCTCCACGCCACGTCGGACGCCGTGGCCCCCCGCCCGGGCCGCCTGACCGTGGGCAGGCTCGCCCGTTCGGAGGGAGGGGAAGTGGCCGCACAGGGGTGCTGCCGCGACCATGGACAAGGGTGCGCCGTTGCGAGGAGGAGCCATGACGATCGCGGTGCTGGGTGCGACGGGCGGGCAGGGCGGTGCCGTGGTCGCAGCGCTTCTGGAGGCCGGTCGTAGTGTGCGCGCGGTGGTGCGCGATCCCGGGGCGGCCAGGGTCCGCCCGCTGGTCGCGGCGGGCGTCGAGGTGGTGCGGGGCGAGCTGACCGACGCAGCCTCACTCGCCGAGGCGTTCCGCGGGGCAGCCGCGGCGTACGCGGTCACCACCCCCTTCCAGGACGGGCTGGCGGCCGAGGTGGCCCAGGGCATGGCGATCATCGAGGCGGCCGGTCGGGCCTCGTTGCCGCATCTCGTCATGGCGTCCGTCGCGAGCGCCGACCGGGACACGGGCATTCCGCACTTCGAGACGAAGGCACGCGTCGAGCGGGCCCTCGCCGAGGCCGGCCTGCCCGCCACGGTCGTCGCGCCGACGTATTTCTACGACAACGCCCTCGGCGCGCTCCAGGAGGTCGCCGCGGGCGAGATCACCATGGCGCTCCCGGCCGACACGCCGCTTCAGCAGGTCGCCAGGGGCGACCTCGGCCGTGTCGTGGCGGCGATCGTCGCCGACCCGGGCCGGTGGATCGGCCGGCGCGTCGAGATCGCGGGGGACGACCCCACCCCCGCGCAGATGGCCCGTGCCGTGTCGGACGCGGCGGGCGGCCCGGTGACCTTCCGCAGCATTCCCCTGGAGTCGTTGCGGCAGGCCAATCCCGACATGGCCGCGATGTTCACCTACCTGACGGAGAGCGGTTACCACGTCGACCTCGCAGCCCTGCGCGCAGACTTCCCCGGTGTCTCCTGGCTGTCCTTCGCGGACTGGGCCGCCCGGCAGACCTGGCCGGTGCCCCGCGGCTGACGCCCGGGCAGCCGACGCGAGCGACCTCGCGGGCATCTCAGCCGCTCCGGCCACGAGACGGCGGGCGAGTACGGCCTCAACCGCGGGCCCCGTGGGAGCCTCCTGCACAGCTGTGCGCCGGAAGGACTGAGCCCTGTCCGGCCAGGCGGTGGCCAGGCGGTGGCCAGGCGGTGGCCAGGCGGTGAGGGCGGCGAGTCGGCGGCCGGCCGCCCCGGGCCGCTCCGACACCGCCCGGTGCGGTATGCCGGACCATCTGCCGTAGCGGTCCCGCCAGATGATCACTCGTCAGGCACGGCGGACGGCGGCTCGCGCACCATGAACACGTCCACCGGGTCCTCGGTCTCGACCGCGAATCCGTGCCGCTCGTAGAGCCGCCGGGCCGGACTGCCCTGCAGCACGTTCAGCCGGACCGGGGTGCCATCGCGGTCGCACCGCTGCAGCAACCCGCGCAGCACGGCCGAACCGATGCCGCGGCCCTGCAGTTGCGGGGCGAGGTAGAAGTGCTCCAGCCAGTGGGAGTCCTCTTCCGGCCGCAGCGACACGCAGCCGACGAATGCGCCGCCCACCTCGATCACATGGGTGTGCGCCGGTGCGAACCCGTCCCGCAGCCGTTGCCGCACGCGTTGCTCGTCGTACCGTGCGAGCCGCTCCAGATCCGCCCGCAGCACCACGGCGCGCAACTCGGCCACCGCTTCGACGTCCGCCACCGAGGCCGGCCGTAGCTCCCAGTCCGTCATGATCGCCAGGCTACAGCGCGCAGTTCCTCCCGCTCTCGTTGCTTCCCCGGCACCGCGAACCGGAAGGACAGCCCTTTGACGGAGCGCCGGCAGCGCGTGCTGACCGGGATGCCCGGCTGACCCGCCGTGGGTCTCTCCGAGACCCTGGCCGCCGGCCGACCGCTCACCTGACTCGGACGTGGTTCAGGCGGGGCGGCGCCAGGCGCGCAGCGCACGGTCCACCCGGTCGAGTCCGTCGTGCCAGGGCCACGCGGGCACCACTGGCATGCCGACAGCTTGGGCGCGCCTCGTGAGTTGCGCGTCGATGAGGGTGCTGACCCTCGCGCGGTGCCGCTGATCGCCCCCGTCGGGCTCCCGCGCCCGGAAATTCGCGGTGACCCGCTCATCGTCGGGTTCGCCGAGGACGACTGCGCGGGCCGCGCCACCGAACCCCGCCGCGAGCTCCGGAACCAGGTGGTCGCCTTCGAACACGACCGGGGCGCCGTACTCGATGTGGTCGGCGATCACCGCCTCGACTCCGGGACGCAGCGCGTCGGCCACCGCGAAATGCAGTTCGGCGATCCTCTCCGGAGCCCAGGACCGTGCCTCGGGGTGGGTGTCCCAGTAATGCAGGACGGGTGACTGCTGCGGGGTGGTCAGCGCTCGAAGCGCCGTGACGATGTCGTCCGCCTCGGCCAGCGGAGCTCCGTAACGCGCGGCCAGCGGAATCGCGATGCTCGACTTGCCGACTCCCGATGCGCCGCACACGAGGGTCACCGTCCAGGACCGCCGATCCGGCTGCGCCTGTTCTGCCATGACCGGTCATTCTCGCCGACCGGCCGTCCCACCCGCCACCGTCGTTCGCGGGGTGAGCGCTCCCTGAGGGATTCCTGATCGACTTCTGGGCGGGATCCTGACTGCCCCGGTGTTCTCCGGCTGCCTGTGTCGCGTACCGGCGCCGCCCCGGTCGACGTCACCGACGGAGGTGCGGCGTGCCGTGCGGCTCGGGCGGACGCGGCGCCCCGCGGGCCGGGTGCGTCAGGCTCGCGCGCATCCGCCGCGGGCCCCGCCCTTCGGGCGGCCGGCGCTGCTCTCGGAACCCGCCTTCGTGCCCGGCGACGGCGGCACGCGGGCGACATCGTCTGCAACGGCGTCCACCCCTACGTCGCCGGCGGTGAGAAGGCCCGGCCGTTCGCCGAACGGCGCCGCGACCGGATGCCCGGCCCGGGCAGCGCTGTCCGGCCCTCTCGACGTGCTCTACCCGGGCCTTCCGGTTCAGCGCTGACCAAGGTGACGGCACCCCGCCGAGCCGGGCCGAGGCCACGCCGACGCGACCGACCCGCACATGCGCGCGGGCGCGCCGGACAGGTCCGGCGCGCCCGAGAGCCGACTGCGGGGATCTACTTGGTGAGCGGCGACAGCTTGGGGTCGTTGGCGTATGCCTCGGCCGCGTTCTCCTTGGTCACGATGACCGGCGGGAGGAGGTACGACGGGACGATCTTGGTGCCGTTGTTGTACGACTTGGTGTCGTTGATCTGCGGCTTGTCGCCCTTCTGCAGGGACTGGACCATCTTGATGGTCTCGGCGACGAGCTTGCGGGTGTCCTTGTTGATGGTCGAGTACTGCACACCGGCCATGATGGACTTGACCGACTCGACCTCGGAGTCCTGACCCGTGACGACCGGGACCGGCTTTCCGGAGCCCTTCACCGAGGTGATGATCGCTCGGGCAAGGGTGTCGTTCGGGGACAGGACACCGTCGAGCTTCTTGCTGCCGTTGTACGTCGAGGTCAGCAGGGAGTCCATCCGCTGCTGGGCGTTCTCCGCCTTCCACCCCTGGGTCGCGGTCTGCTTGATGTCCGTCTGACCCGAGCCGACAACGATGTCGCCCTTGTCGATGAGGGGCTTCAGCACCTCCATCGCGCCGTCGAAGAAGACCTTGGAGTTGTTGTCGTCCGGCGAGCCGGAGAACAGCTCGATCGTCCAGGGGCCCTTCGGCTTCTTGGCCTTCATGCCGTCGATGAGGGCCTGGCCCTGCAGCTGACCGACCTTGAAGTTGTCGAACGCGATGTAGTAGTCGACGTCCTTCGTGTTGGTGATGAGCCGGTCGTAGGCGATGACGGTGGCGCCGGCCTGCTTTGCCTGCGCGACCTGGGTGGAGAGCTGCGCGGCGTCGGTCGCGCCGATGACGATCACCTTCGCGCCCTTGGTGACCATGGAGGAGATCTGCGCCTGCTGGTCCGCGACGGTGGTCGAGGCGCCCGCGTACTGCACGTCGGCCTTGAAGCCGGCGTCCTTCAGGCCGTTGGTGAACAGGTCACCGGCGAGCACCCAGTTCTCCGAGGTCTTCGCGGGGAGCGCGACACCGATCAGGGAGTCCTGAGCGAAGCCCTTGGCGTTGCTGCTGCCCTTCCCGTCGGTGGAGCCCTCGCGTTCGTTGGAGCACGCCGTGCCCAGAGCGAGCAGTGCGACGGCGCCGATCGCGGCGATGCCTCTGGTGATGGTTCTGCGCATGATGGGGATGAGCCCTTCCTCGTGATGCGGGGACAGTCGAGAGCCGCGCGGAGGCGGCACCGTGGGTTACGGCCGGCCGGTCAGCCTGCGACCGGAGCCTTGTCGGGGTCGGAAGCCGGTTTCTGCGGATCGGCCGGTGTGGTCGTCTCGTGCCGGCCGAACGGGCGCATCAGCGATCCGATGATGGAGAAACGCCCCTGGCTCTTGCTGTAGACGTCGAACGCGACGGCGAGGAGGAGGACCAGGCCCTTGATGATCTGGACCATGTCGGAGCCGACACCCTCGAGTTGCAGACCGTTGTTGAGCAGCGCCATGACGAGGCCGCCGACGATGGAGCCGCTGATGGTTCCGAGGCCGCCGGAGACCGCCGCGCCACCGATGAACACGGCCGCGATGGCGTCGAGTTCCCAGCTCAGACCGTCCTGCGGGCCGGATGCCGCGGACCGTGCCACGAAGATCATGCCGGCCAGCGCGGCCAGTACGGACATGTTCATCATGACGAGGAAGTTCACCCGCCTCAGCTTCACGCCGGACAGCTCGGCCGCGCGCGAGTTGCCGCCGACGGCGTAGATGTGCCGGCCGCCGATGGTGTTGCGGGTGTAGTAGGAGTACGCGAGCACCAGGACGATCAGGATGATGCCGGAGATGGGCAGGCTGGTGCCGATGCGACCACCGGCGAAGCGGAGCGTGGCGAAGACGATGACGGCGACCATGACGACCAGCCGTATCGCCGTCACCCACAGCGGCGCGGCGTCGGCCTTCATCTCGCGCCGGACCCGCCGTGCCCTCAACTCCCGCCACACCACGCCGAGGCAGGCCGCCAGGCCCAGCACCAGTGTCAGGTTGTTGTAGCCGGTGTCCGGCCCCACCTCCGGCAGGAAGCCCGCGCCGATGTCACGGAAGCCGGTGGGGACCGGCACGGTGTCGGCGTTGCCGATGTACTGGTTGCCGCCGCGGAACAGCAGCATTCCGGCCAGCGTGACGATGAACGCCGGCACCCCTACGTAGGCGACCCAGAAACCCTGCCAGGCACCGATCGCCGCGCCGACGAGCAGCCCGAGCACGATGCCCAGGGGCCACGGCAGGGAGTGCTCCTGCATCGTCTTGGCGACCACGATCCCGGTGAACGCCGCCACCGAGCCGACCGAGAGGTCGATGTGCCCGGCGACGATCACCATCAGCATGCCGATGGCCAGGATCAGGATGTAGGAGTACTGGCTGACCACGGCGATGAGGTTGCCGGAGGTCAGCGTCAGCCCTCCCGTCCAGATCTGGAAGAGCAGCACGATCGCGACGAGCGTGGCGATCATGCCGAACTGGCGGGCGTTGGAGGTCGTGCCTCCGAACAGGTTCTTCTGCAGCTCTGTGATACGGCTCATGGGCTCGGTGTCTTCTTCATAGAGGTCATCTGTTTCATGAGGAGTTCCGGGTTCGCGTCGCGGCGGGTCACCTCACCGGTGATGGCGCCTTCGAACACCGTGTAGATGCGGTCGCACAGTCCGATGAGCTCGGGCAGTTCCGAGGAGATGACGACGACGCCCTTGCCCTGGCCGACCAGCCGCTGGATGATCCCGTAGATCTCGTACTTGGCACCCACGTCGATGCCTCGCGTCGGCTCGTCGAGGATCAGCAGGTCCGGGTCGGTGAACATCCACTTCGCCAGGACGACCTTCTGCTGGTTGCCTCCGGAGAGCTTCACGACCCCTTCGTCGACGCTCGGGGTCTTGATCCGCAGAGTCTGCCGGTACTCCTCGGCGACCTGGTGCTCGCGGACCGGGTCGATGACCTTGTGCCGGGCGATCTTCGACAGTTTGGCCGCCACCATCGAGGACTTGATGTCGTCCAGCAGGTTGAGGCCGATGGACTTGCGGTCCTCGCTGACGTAGGCGAGGCCCTGCCGGATGGCGTCCGCCACCGACTTCAGCTGGATCTCCTTGCCGTCCTTGAAGACCCGGCCGGACAGGTAGGTGCCGTAGGAGCGGCCGAACAGGCTCATCGCGAGCTCGGTACGGCCGGCGCCCATGAGACCGGCGAAACCGACGATCTCGCCGCGCCGGACCGTGAAGCTGGAGCCCTTGCACACCAGCCGTTCGTCCGAGGCCGGGTGCCGCACGGTCCAGTCCCGGACCTCGAAGAAGACCTCGCCGATGTCGGGCGTGTGGTCGGGGAACCGGCTGTCGAGCTCGCGGCCGACCATGCCGCGCACGATGCGGTCCTCGTTGACCCCGTCGGCCCTGACGTCCAGGCTCTCGATCGTCCGGCCGTCGCGCAGGATCGTGATGGTGTCGGCGATCGCCTCGATCTCGTTCAGCTTGTGGGAGATGATGATCGAGGTGATGCCCTGCTCCCGGAAGCCCCGCAGCAGGTCGAGCAGGTGCTGGGAGTCGGTCTCGTTCAGGGCCGCGGTCGGCTCGTCGAGGATGAGCAGCTTCACGTCCTTGGCGAAGGCCTTGGCTATCTCGACGAGTTGCTGCTTGCCGACACCGATGTCCTTGACCAGCGTGTCCGGGTCCTCGCGGAGCCCGACCTGCTCCATCAGCTCGAGCGCCCGGCGCTGTGCGGCCTTCCAGTCGATCCCGCCGCGCCTGCGCGGCTCGTTGCCGAGGAAGATGTTCTCGGTGATAGACATCTCGGGGACCAGCGCCAGCTCCTGGTGGATGATGACGATGCCGGCCCGCTCGCTGGCGCGGATGTCGTGGAACCGGACCGCGTCGCCCCGGTAGACGATGTCGCCCGTGTAACTGCCGTGCGGGTGCACCCCGCTCAGCACCTTCATGAGGGTGGACTTGCCTGCGCCGTTCTCGCCGCAGATCGCGTGGATCTCACCCTCCTTCACCAGCAGGTTGACGTCGGCGAGCGCCGTCACGCCCGGGAACGTCTTGGTGATGGACCGCATCTCCAGCAGGACCGGATCATGGCTCATGCGCGGAGCTCCACGTGGCGGTCGCCGCGACGGCGGCGCGGATCCGCTTCTCCTGGGATGCAATCTTGCGTGGGCATCAACTTGCCTCCGATGACACTGCGCCGCGCCTCCATGTCGGGCGTGTTACCTCTGCGGCACCGGACTTTAAATCCATTTGTTTTACTAAGTCAACGCCTCGTAGCAGTATGTTCGTTGAGCCGAGCAGAGAGAGGAGCTCGTGTGCGGCAGGCAGGGACAAATCTTCCCAAGGTCGGGCGGTACAACAGGGCGGTGGTCCTGGACCAGATCCAACTCGTCGACGGAATCAGCCGGGTTGAGATCGCCCAGCGGACCGGTCTCACTCCGCAGACCGTCTCCGGCATCGTCCGCCGGCTGCTGGACGAGGGGATCGTGCGGGAGGACGGTGCCAGCCGCGGCGCCGGCGGCGGCAAACCCCGCACCACCCTGCGGGTCAACGCGGACGCGGGCAGTGCGGTCGGGCTCGTCTTCGACCCGGTCGAACTCACCTGCTCCGTGGTCGACCTGCTCGGGCGTCCGCTGGTCGTCAAGCGGCGCCCCACTCCTCCCGGCACCGATCCGTCGCACGTGGTGGCGGCCATGGCCGAACTGGTCGCCGATGTGCTCGCCGAAGCACGGATACCGCGCAGCAAGGTCCTGGGGCTGGGGCTCGCCACTCCGGGGCCGATCGACCAGCAACTCGGCGTGGTCGTCGCCCCGCCTCAGCTCGCGCACTGGACGCGGGTGCCCCTGCAGGAGATGCTGAGCGAGGTCACCGGCCTGCCGGTGACGCTCGACAACGACGCCACCGCCGCCGCGATCGGCGAGCGCTGGTCCGGCGCGGGTAAGGGCGTCGCGAACTTCGCCTACCTCTTCTTCGGCACCGGCATCGGCGGTGGCCTGGTCCTCAACCACCAGGTCTACAGGGGCGGTTCCCTCAACGCGGGCGAGTTCGGCCACTCCACCGTGCTGTCCGACGGGCCGGAGTGCTACTGCGGCAACCGGGGCTGCCTGGAGACACTGGTCAACCCGTCCGCGATCGTCGCCGAGGTGCACCGCCGGCTCAAGGACCGGTCCGACGGCGTCAGTGCGCTCTCGCAGTCGTTCCGCCGCGATCCGGCCTCCGTCGACCACGCGGCGATCCAGCTCGCGGCGGGAGCCGGCGACCCCGTCGCCGGTGCCGTCATCGACGAGGCCGCGCAACACGTCGCCTCCGTCGCGGTGAGCATCGCCAACTTCATCGACGTCGACCTCATCATCCTCGGCGGTCACGGCATCCAGCACGTGGAGTCCAGATACGTCGACGCCGTCGCCTCCGCGCTCGCCCGAAGACCGCTGGCCCGGCACATCCGGGTCGTCGATGCCGCGGCCTCCCCGCTCGGCACGGACGCGGCCGTCGTGGGCAGCGCCGCGCTGGTCCTGCACGCGACGTACTCGCCGCAACTGTCGGCGCTCGTCCTGGACTGAGGGGAGCGGGCGAGCAGAGCCCGGGACGGTCTCCGGCCGCCTCGGGCGCGTTCTGCCGGAGGTCCCGGCTCCGTCCCCTCCCGGCCGGCAACGCCCCGAACGGCACCACTGCGGCGGTGACCGGCACACCTTCGGCCACCTGCGGCACGACCGGGGCGGCGCAGTCCGGGCCGCTCCCGGCGCGGGCCGGGGTACGCAGTCCGGTGGGTCAGGCTCGCCAGATGTTGTCGAAGGCCGCCTTCTCGACCGCCCGCCGCTGCCGCACCGCCTGCAGCTCCTCCACCGCGTCGTTGACCGCGGCCAGCACGGTCGCCGCAGCGTCGTCGGTCACGTCCGGGACCTCGGCGGCCGGGCCTGAGCGAACCCCGGCGGCGGAGGCGAGGGCGACCAGAACGGGCTCCATGGACGTCCAGCGGGTGACCGCATCCTGGCGGGCGGGGGAGTCGACCAGCACCTGCTCTCCGGTCGCCCAGGGCCTCCAGCGGGGACGGTGCACGGTGGCCTGTCCTGCCGCCCGCAGGGCGGCGCGGTAGACCGTGGACAGATCACGGCCCCTGCGCCACAGCCAGTCCTCCACCGATTCGTACGGCGGCTGGTCGACGAGCACCGACGCGGCCTGGTCCAGCAGGGCGTCACCGGTGGCCGGCCGTAGGCCCGGCACCAGGTGGTCACCGTCCAGGGTGACGGCCTCCGCGCCGAGCAGATCGATCACCTCGGCTCCCGCGAGCGCGAGCGACAGGTCGCCCGACTCCACGGGAGGGCTGGGCGCCACCTCCATGGTGACGATCAGCAGATCCCGCGGTGTGGTCATTCCGGCTCCCCGTCGAAGAGATCAGCAAGGATACGTCGTCGGACAGCCGCGGCGCGTCTGGGACCTTCCAGCGTATGCCGGTACTCGATCGGACGCACACGGTCGTGGCTCGCAGCGCCCGCCGGGGAAGATGCCTCCGTTGGGCCACGTCATCGACGTGACCCTGCGCGGGTCGCGGGCCAGCGGTTCCGAGGCCGGCCTGTTCGAGTAACGGGTGGTCGTGCGGGCAGGGCTTGTCGCTCTCGCCGAGTCCGAGGAAGTCCGCCGTGGTCACGCGCAGGCCCGCGGCCACGAGCTGCGGCACGACGGCCGCCCAGTCGTGCGACGGGGAGGGGAACCCGTGGAGCACGGTGACGGGAGCGCCCTGCGGTGGCCCGTCCTGCCGTACGAAGACGGTGTGCCCGAATCCCGGGAGGGACGGGCGTGGGCCGCCGGCGATCCACTCCTGGCGGGACTGCGCGGTGTCGGCCATCATCGCTCCGATCGTGGGCGCGCGGCAGGCGGGAACGACTGGGCGGCGGGAGGCGCGCGGCAGGCCCCGCCTCTCGCACGGCAGGGCCTGACACGCCAACGAGGGCTCCGCTGGGGGAAGCGGGCCCTGTTGCTCCACCGTCCACCCTGGCCGTGGCGCGGCCGGCGCGCATCCCGGGACGCTCCGCCGGGTGACGGCGGGCGCACCGCGCGCCGGCGGTGCGCGCACCGCCGTCGGCGTTGACCAGGCCGACGGGCAGCTTGTGCAGGTGCCCGACCGGGTCGATGTCGGCGCCGACGTAGAGCACGGCGAAGAGCGTCGCCAGGACGCCCACGATGACGCCGTTGGAGAGCCACAGGGGTTTGCGGCGCAGTATTCGGAAGGGGTGGATGTTCAATGCTCATTCCGTTCTGGACAAACGCCACCCCCGCGTTCTGCGATGTGTGGCGTTCCGGGCCCTGGACGAAGCCGCCGTTCCCGCCGTCGCCGTTCCGCCAGGTCGCCTACGCCGCGGCCGGCCCGTAGGTGTGGAAGCCCTCGCCGGATTCCAGCCCGAGCTTTCCCTGGTCCAGGTAGGCGGTCTTCAGGTGATCGGCGAAGGCCAGCCCCTCGGCGTCGGGGAAGGCGGAGGCGACGGCGTACGCGGTACGCAGACCGATCTTGTCGAATACCTCGAAGGGGCCGGAGGGCGCGCTGGTGGCGATCTTCCAGGTGGTGTCGATGGTCGCGACATCCGCCACACCGTTGATCAGCAGCTTGGCGGCGGCGTGGAGCATCGGGATGAGCAGTGAGTTCAGGACGTGGCCGGGCTGCTCCTTGTGCAGTTCGATGGGCACCGTCCCGATCTCGCGGGCGAACTCGACGACCGCGCGGTACACGGCGGGATCGGTGTGCGAGGTGCCCATGACCTCGGCGATGTTGTGCCGCCAGATGTGCGTGGCGAAGTGCAGTGCGAGAAAGCGGTCCGGCCGGCCGGTGGCCTCGGCGAACCGGCTCGGCAGCAACGTCGAGGCGTTCGTAGCGAACACGGTGCGCTCGGGCGCCAGTTGGGCAAGCCGTCCGTAGACCTGTCGCTTGAGCTCGATGTTCTCCGGGACGGCCTCGATGACCAGGTCCGCGTCGGCCACCGCCTGACCCAGGTCGGTGGTGAGGTGGATGCGTGCGACCGCGTCCCGGGCGGGGGTCAGCTTGTCGGCGCCCAGCTCGGTGACGTACTGCTCGACGAGGGCGCCGAGCCGGCGTGAGCCCTGGTCGAGGGCGTCCTGGCTGATGTCGTAGGACTGTACGGGAATGCCGTGACGGGCGACCTGGAACGCGATCTGCGATCCGAGCACACCGGTGCCGAGAACGGTGACCGTCTTGAAGACCGCCATCGGATTTCCTTTCCGTGTTCGCCCGGGTGTTGATTCGCCCGGGCGCTGTGGCGTCAGCGGCGGCCTGCCGCCGAAGCGGCTGCTGCAGGACGTGGATGAGGGTGCGGGTGACTGCCGAGGTCCGGTGGGACGACTCTCAGGGAGAAGCGGTCACGTCCCCGAATCTAGGGCTGGAAATCCTCCGAGTTTTGACTCCGGACGACAATTTTTTGACCCTGGACGACATGGCCCTGATACGTTCGGCCGCTCTGCGGAACTTCCGCGCCGTCGTTGCCGAGCTCGGCGGGAACGCCGAGGCGCTGGCGTTCCAGGCGGGCCTCCCGGTGGCTGCGCTGGACGCCGACGAGATACTCGTCGACGGTGACGCGGTGGCCGCGGTACTGGAGCTCGCCGCCCTGAGCCTGACGTGCCCGGACCTGGGGCTGCGGCTGGCCGCGCGCCAGGACCTGGGTGTCCTGGGGCCGCTGGCGCTGGCGATCCAGAGTTCGCGGAGCGTCGCTGACGCGCTGGAGAGCACCTCCCGCTACCTGTACCTGCACGGACGGTCGCTGCGGCTCAGCGTGGAACCCGACCCGCGCCGCGCACGCGGGGTGGTCGCCGTGCGCTACGGCGGAGACGCAGCCCAGGCGCTCTCCGCGCAGAGCGTGGATCAGGCGCTCGGCTTCACCCACCGCGTGATCACGTGCCTGGTGGGCGGCCCGTACGGACTGCGCGGTGTCGAGCTGCAGCACCCACCGCTGGCCCCCGTCCGCGTCTACGAGTCGTTCTTCGGCGCCGAAGCACGATTCCGCCGGCCGGAGGGGCTGCTGCGTATGCCGCGCAGTTCACTGGCACTGCCGCTCAGCAGCCGCGACGAAACGTTGCGGGCACTCGCCCTGGCCTTCCTCGCCCAGCAGGCCCCGGAGCCGTCCGCGGAGCTGAGGCCACGGGTTCATGCCGCTCTCGCCCGGTCACTCGGCGCGGCCAACGCGTCCGGCATCGACCCGGTCGCGCGTCTGCTGTCGGTGCACCCGCGAACCCTCCAGCGCCGGCTCGCGGCTGAGGGCACCACGTTCGCCGCGATCCTCGACGACGTACGACGCGACACCGCCCGCCACTACCTCGCCGCCACCGACCTGCCGATGAACCAGATCGCGTCACTGCTGGGTCTGTCGGAGCAGTCCGCGTTCACCCGGTGCTGCCGCCGCTGGTGGAACCGATCCCCCTCACAGGTACGGCGCGACGCACGCCGGGACCGTAGCGGATAGTCCCCGGCGCAGTCCGTACCGGCGAACCCCCACCGAGCGGGCGCGCGGGCGGACCCTCGCATCGTCCTGAGGTTCCGCCCGGCACCCGGCAGCTGTGCCTGCGCCGTCGACGAAGGCGCGTCAGTGATGGTGGCCGTGCCGGCCGAGGGACTCCACGGGGGTCGCGCCGGGGCGGGTCCACTGCGGCACGGGGCGGCTGGTCGGGCCCCAGGTGGCCTTCCCGTCCGCGTCCGAGCGCCAGGACCAGCACGCGCTGCGTCCCTCGGGCCAGCCCTCCGGCTTGTCCTCCCACGCCTCGCCGCGGCCGTAGGGCGTCATGTCGAGCAGGGTCAAGGACCCGTTGACCGGCTCGTTGCCACGGCCCGTCGTGGCGTAGGTGAGGAACACGCGGTCGCCGTCGCGCAGGAAGCAGGTGAGGTAACCCATGCTGCCGCCGACCGGCGCCTCCACGTCGCGCACCGAGTACCAGGGCTGGGTGTAGCCCATGAACTCGACGTAGGAGGCCACCTCGTCCCACGGGCCCGTGGTGACGACGGCGAACGAGACGCCGCGGGCGTTGAGGTAGACGGCGTCCTTCAGGTGCCAGGCCGTGGTGGTGCAGCCCTCGCACTGCCCCTGGTGCGGCGCGCCGTCGTACCACATGTGCTTGTAGACCACGAGCTCGTCGCGGCCCTGGAACAGGTCGAGGAACGGGACCGGTCCGTCGGGTCCGACGACCTCGACCGAGCCGTCGAGCTCCACCATCGGCAGCCGGCGGCGGGCCGCGGCGAGGGCATCGCCCTCGCGGGTGTGGGCCTTCTCGCGGACCAGCAGCTCGTCACGGGCGGCCTGCCAGGTGGCCAGATCGACGACGGGCGGGCGGCCGGGCAGCGCGGTGGTCGGGTCGTCCGGCGTGGTCGTCATGGTGTCCTCCGAGATGTCTCGTGCCGGGCAGCGTCGTACGGCGTTCTACGACGGTCACCAGAACAGACTCGCGCCCCGGCGGGAACTCATCGCAGTGGGGTACGCCCTCGGCCGGGCCCGCACGGATCACCTCGGGCTGACAGGTCCATCGCCCCCATCCGCGCGGCAAGCCGTTCGGCCCGGCCGAGGCCGGCTACCGCAAGGCCCTCCACGACTACCGCGACATCAGATCCGGCCACCCGGACTCCCGCGCCGCCGCACGGGTGCCCGACCGGCTGAAGGCCTACTACGCGATGGTGGGCGCCGCCTACGGGCAGGAGGACTACTGCGCCGCGATACCGGGGCTGACGTACCTGCGCACAGTCCCGGCCACCATGGGCAGGAAGGAACTCGGCGCGCTGGCCGAGTGGCCCGACGACCGTCTGGCCACCTCCTTGTACGAATGCGGGTCGGACCACCTGGCCGGCAGAACCGCCGACTGGACGGAGCTCTTCGGCGACCTCCTGACCACCTTCCCCGACTCGGCACAGGCGGCGAAGGTCGCGCCGGCCGTCGGCTCTGCCGTGGACGGTGCCGCCAGGGCCGTGCGGGGCTCCGACCCGTGCGCGGCCGTCGAGCGGTTGCGCACCCTCGGCAGCCAGATCGGAGGCCTGCGGGGAGGTGCGGCGGGAGTGGCCGAGGCCCTCGCCGAGCACGCCGACCGGGCCGGAAGGAGCGCCGACTCGGGCGTCCACACCTGCGGGATCGACCAGTACAAGGACGGCGACTTCGACCAGGCGCGCGAGTCGATGAACCAGTTCGTCCGCGACCACAAGAGCGGCCGGAACCGGGCGATGGCGAAGAAGTTCGCCATCGCGGCGGAGATCGCGGACGAGCTGCCCGCGGCGGGCAAGCGCCTGCCCACGCTGGCGTCCGGCGGCAGCATCTCCGTCACGATCAAGAATGACAGCCCCCACGCCGTCACGGTGCTGTACACCGGCCCGGTGACCGGAAGCATCACGCTCAAGGCCTGCGGCGGCCGCACCTCCTACTCCCTCCCGGACAGCACGCTGCCGGGGTTCAAGCCCTGCCAGAAGAACGGCGGGAACTACCCGCAGCGGACCATCCGCCTGCCCGTCGGCACCACGTACTTCCTGCACAGGTCCACGGCGGCCGACGGCTCGACCCCCGCGTCCGACAAGGTCACCCTCAAGTCCGGCTACATCTACACCGAGTGCGCCTACACGACGAAGTCCCTGGGATTCTGACGAGCCGCCGCCCACGTCGCGGCGAGGCGGATCACGATGACCGGCGTGACCGTGACCGGGGGTTCTCGCGGGACTCGTGGTAACTCCGGTGAATTTCCGGGGCGGTTGAACACTCGGGGTGCCGCGTCCGTATGAGTCGGTGGCCTGTTGCGTCAGGCCGTCACCCATCGGGCGCACAGGAGGGTTTCCTTGGGACGCAATACGCGCAGACGTGCCACCGGCACTCGGAGCGGCACCTTTGTGGCGGTCGCCCTGATGCTGGGAGGCGGTGTCCTCGTCACGGCGAACGTGTTCGCCTCCGCGACCGAGGGAGACGCGACCGGCGTGTCGGCCGAGCCGTCGGCATCCTCGGGCTCGCAGGCCTTCACGGTCGACTGTCCGGACGTCGGCAACGAGCTGACCTCCGTCCCGGAGCAGGCGAAGGAGGACGTCGACAAGGAACTCGCCGGCCTGGACGCACAGATCGCCGAGGCCTACCAGCGGCTCAAGGAGTCCTCGGCGGCCCAGCAGCAGGACGCCGCCTTCGTCGACAACGCGATCCTGGGCCCGCTGAAGGACAAGCGCGCCGCGACGATCGCACGCATCGTGGAAGCCATCGACCGGGCCGGCGACCCTCCCCAGGGCGTCGACGGTCTCGCGCAGTGTACTCTGCGCCCGTCGGGCAACGAGGGCCGGCCGGGAAGCCAGCAGCCGACCGCGGGCGACGCCAACCAGGGCAACCAGGGAGGTCAGGGGGCCCCGGCCAACCAGGGCGGTGGGGGACAGGGCGGAAACGGCCCCGTCGCGGCGGACTACGCCGACATCATGAGCGTGAGCCCGAACGCACCGCGCGCACCGCAGCCGACGGACGCCTCTTCGGGTTCGTTCAGCTCCAGTTGCGGCGTGAACGCCAACGGCCTGTTCAACTCCGACAACATCATCGTCGCCCCCGGAGTGACCAACGGCGCCCACCACTTCCACGACTACATCGGCAACCAGTCCAACAACGGACTGGCCACCATCGACGACCTCCAGAAGGCCGACACCAGCTGCGAGGACAAGGGCGACAAGTCGTCGTACTACTGGCCGGTGCTGCGTCTGCAGAACGGCGCCAAGGAGCGGGACGCCGACGCCCCCGGCGGCGGAACCGAGGGCAACGCGGGCCAGATCGTCACCCCCAAGCAGGTCACGCTCACGTTCGTCGGCAACCCCGTCTCCAAGGTCACGCCCATGCCGCGCCTGCTGCGTATCATCACCGGTGACGCCAAGGCGTTCGTGAACGGCCCCGCCAACGCCAACGCCTCATGGAGCTGCACCGGTCACGAGGACCGGCAGCTGAAGGACAAGTACCCGCTCTGCCCCAGCGGCAGTGACGTGGTCCGCACCTTCAGGTTCCAGAGCTGCTGGGACGGCCAGAACGTCGACAGCGCCAACCACCGCACCCACGTGGCCTTCGCCGACGCCGCGGGCAACTGCCCCCAGGGCTTCCGCGCCATCCCGCAGCTGGTGCAGCGCATCGTGTACGGCGTCGACGCGCCGAGCCTCGGCGACGGCGGCCGCAGTGTCCCGCTCTTCGCGGTGGACTCCTTCCCCGAGAATCTGCACAAGCCGATCACCGACCACGGCGACTTCATCAACATCTTCGACGAGAAGCTGATGCAGGAGGTGGCGGACTGCATCAACGAGGGCCGCGTCTGCGGCGCCGGCAAGCAGCCGGCGGAGGAGCCCACGTCCGGCAACGGGAACGGGAACGGCAACGACAACGGCGATGACAACGGGAACGGCGGCGGCGCACAGGATCCCGGCGACGACGGGAACGGCGGCCAGGGTGCCGAGCCCCCGGCCGATACACCGGACGACGGGCAGAACGGAGGCGGCGCACCCACCGCTCCCGCCACGGTGACCCCCAAGGCCGCCCCGAGCCACACGGTGAACGAGAACCCGGCGGCCGAGCCGACCCGCACGGAGGAGCAGAACACCACGGCCGACCCGGCGGCCGGGGCCCCCGAGCACCACCACGGCACCCACGACCCGGCGTCGCCCGCACAGACCCCCGCCACCGGCGTGGTCGCCCCGAGCCCCGCCGGACAGGCCGACCAGCAGGCGATCAACGGCGGACTGGCCGACACCGGGGCCAACCTGTGGCCGGCCGCGCTCGGCGCGCTGCTCGCGGTCGCCGGATTCATCCTGCTCCGCCGCGTCAAGCGCGGCTCCCTGTAGCTCCGCCTCCGAGGAGGAGCCACCCGCGGGCTCTGTGGCGACCGGCACACCGCTCAGTCGCCACAGGCCCGCGGGATCGGCCCCCATGGCCCCCTAAGAAGCCGTGGGGGCCGATGCCGCTCCGGCGGCGACGTCCCGGGGGCCTGTTCCGGGGCGCTCACGTCTCCCGAGGCCGGGATGCGCGCCACCGTTCCGGCGTCCCGGAAGCGGCGGCGACTGCCGCCCGGCCGCGACGGCGCCGCGCACGCCGGCGGACATCACCGGCGCCGCCTATGCGACGGCTGCCGTCCGCCAATCGAGCACGGGGGAACCACCTTGAACCGCACACTCGCCCACCGCACTGCCGCGACCGCGCTGTCCGCCGCCGTCGCCACCACTCTGCTCGCCGTCGGCTCCGCCGACGCCGGGCCGCCGCGCCCGCCGCCCCGCATCCGGACAACGGCGGACGCGGGCCGCGACAGACCTCAGGAGAGGCGGCCGACGTGCGCGAGGGCCTGTCTCAACAGGACTCCCTGCCCGCCGGGCATCTCCTGCTGCAGTTGCGGTGACGACGCTTCCTGAGGGGTGAACCAGACCAGGTCGAGAGCGTCCTGCCGAGGGTGGCAGTCGCCCGCCACCGGGACGACATAGGCCAGGGAGACGGCGTGCTGCCGGGGGTCGTGGAAGGGCGTGACCCCCTGCGTCGGGAAGTACTCGGCGATGGTGAAGGGCTGCAGGGAGACCGGGATGCGCGGCAGTGCCATCGGGCCCAGATCCTTCTCCAGATGGCGGAGGAGCGCCTCACGGACGCGCTCGTGGTGGAGCACCCGGCCGGAGACGAGGGCGCGGCTGACGCTCCCGTCCGGTCCGATGCGGAGCAGAAGACCGACGTGCGTCACCTCTCCGCTGTCGTCGACCCGCACCGGCACGGCGTCGACGTACAGGATCGGCATACGTGCGCGGGTCAGCTCCAGGTCTTCGGGAGACAGCCAGCCGGGCGAGGTATCGGTCATGTCAGCCATCGAGTGATCGTAACGGGAGAGCCCGCGGCTCGGGGAGATCGTCGGCGCGGCGCCGCGAACCGGGGCAACCGTCGCCGAGGCGGGGAGTTGCCGGGGGCGGCTGTGACCGGGGGCGACTGGTCGGCTTCTCGCAGTACCCGTACGGTTCCGACACGAGGCCGACTTCTTCGACCGGCATCAGAGCTACGACCGCTGCTACACCGCCACGTATCTCGTGAACTGGCTCGTCACCGCTCTGTACGGATACCGGAGGGAGGACCGGGAGGGCCGCTACGCGCTGGTGCGCGCCTACGCGGAGGGCAAACGCCCCGCGGGAATCCCGGAGGCGGCCGCGGCGATCCTCGCCCGGCACGCGCCGATCGCCGCGGTGATGTCCGACTTCAACCGAAAGTTCCAGCGCGAGAGCAGGCAGACCCCGTACCCGCTCGAAGAGATCCGCCGGCTTGGCGGGACGTACAGCTCGTCCACCTGCTGACGGACGCCTCGCTCGAGGCCCGCACCCGATACGGGACGACAGCTCCTCCCGTTGCCGGCGGTCAGGCGTCCGGGCGGGTGCCGCGTGCGGCGCCCGCCGATGCGGCCACCACGCACAGCACCGCGATCCACTGCGACCAGCGCAGCGACTCCTGGAGCACGACGAGGCCGATGAGGGCCGCCATCGCCGGCTCGAGGCTCATCAGGATGCCGAACACGCGCGGCGGGATCCTGCGCAGTGCTTCCAGATCCAGCGAGTACGGGATCACCGACGACAGCAGTGCCACACCGAGTCCCACGACCAGGACCCACGGCTGAACCAGCGCCGTTCCGCTGTCGGCCACGCCGAACGGCACGGCCACCAGTGCCGCCACGGCCATTCCCAGGGCCAGACCATTGCCTTCCGTGGTGTGGCGGCCCAGCGCGGCGCCGACCAGGATGTACAGGCCCCAGCACGTTCCCGCGGCGAGGGCGAACAGAAGACCCGCGAGGTCGAGGTCGCCGCGTCCCTCCATCAGCAGGACCACACCGCCTGCCGCGAGCACGGCCCAGAACGCGTCCAGCCATCGCCTCGACCCGGCCAGGGCCACCGCCAGCGGCCCGAGGAACTCGACGGTCACCGCGATCCCCAGCGGGATCCGGGCCAGCGCCAGGTAGAAGCACAGGTTCATCGCGCCGAGTGTCACGCCGTAGCCGAGGACCACCGTCCACGTGCGACGATTCATACGCAGCGAGGGCCGCCACAACAGCATCAGCACCGCCGCGGCGAAGAACAGCCGCAACGCGACCGTCCCGAAGCTGCCCACTTCGCCGAACAGGTGCTTGGCCAGTGCCGAGCCCACCTGAACGCTGATGATGCCGAGCAGTACCAGTGCCGTCGGCGGGATCGCGTCGAAGGTACGTCCAGCCAGCGCGGTCAGGGCGGATCGGGGCGACGGGCCGCGTTCAGTCCTGTCGACGTTCATGATGGCCACGCGTGGATTGTCGACGATCAGGCGTCGCGCGGCACGTGGTTTTCCGGGGCTCCGGGACGCCGGGACCCGACTCCTCTCCTGCGTGTTCGGCCGTGCTGGGACCGGGCCGTGCTGTGACCGTCCGCCGATCCGGCCGCAATTCGCCTGACCCGGCCGCGGGTCAGGACACCACGGGTCGTGGTGGGGGTATACCGGGGAGGCAGCGGCAGCAATGGAGATCCGTTCCACGACCGACCAGGACCTCGACGTCTTCGCCTCTCCGCACTGCCTGCACTGGTTCTGACCGCGCGCCAGCCGACCCCGCGGAGTGTCGTGAGTAGTCATCTCATATGGCCAGCCTCGAACATGGTGGACGGAGGCGTCCGCGAGGAAGCATTTCGTCTGTCCCGAAAAGCGGGCGCTGTTCCGGGTGCGCTCTGGCTGCCGCCTTCCCCTTTCCCGTCGCCTCCTGCTCTGGTTCTGCTCGGACACGGAGGCAGCGGGCACAAGAGGAGCGAGCGGGTGAGCAGTCTGGCCCGCTGGTTCGCGTCACGCGTCGGAGTTGCCGCACTCGCGATCGATGGGCCGTATCACGGCGACCGTGTCCCCGGAGCGCTGTCGGCCGCCGAGTACCAGCCCCGCATCGTCGAAGAGGGGATCGAAGTCGTCCTCGATCGGATGACGGACGACTGGCGGACGGTTGTGGGTTCCCTCGGGGCACTGGGCATCGTGGACGCCGCCAACCTTGCTTACCTGGGCATGTCCATGGGGACGCGCTTCGGGCTTCCGCTGGCGGCTGCCCTGGGTGACCGAATCCGCTGTGTCGTCTTCGGCAAGTTCGGCCTCCGGCAAGGGCCCGGCATGCCCGTCGGCTTGAACGTGCCGCAACGCGTCGTGGCAGACGCGCGGCGGATCACCGCACCCGCTCTTTTCCACGTCCAGTGGCAGGACGAGGTCTTCCCCACGGAGGGCCAATTGGCGCTCTTCGAGGTGCTTGGATCGCCCGACAAGCAACTGATCGGCTACGCGGGCTCCCATGCGGAGACCAAGCCGGAAGCCATCGCGTGCTGGCGCGACTTCATCGCGCGCCACCTCCGCAACGGCGGGTCGGCAAGTCAGTGTTGACCGGATCGGCCACTGCCGGTGTCGAGATCGCTCACGGCTTGTACCGCGGTCGCGCAGTGAGGAAGCTCGGCCACCAGGGTGGGACGTTACCCGGGCACCAGGGGGCGGGGTAGGAGTCCGGCGTGCCGAGCCATGTCACGGGGAACCAGGTGAACCACAGGGTGAAGATGAGCCCTACGGTCAGTGCTGTCCGTCGGTGATGCGCGGCCGGCTGAAAACGGTGGCCCGGAACATCGTCGTCGACGGAAGCCGTAGCGCTGCCGCGCGGCGGGAGGCCGCGGCGGGTCCGGAGACCCTCGAGATCGTGCAGGCGGACCAGTCCGATGCGGTCATCGACGAAACGCTGACAACCAGCCTGCTGGGCCGGCTCTCGACAGCGCACCGCGAGGTGCTTGTGCACATGTACTTCCACGGCGGATCGATACAGGAAACGGCGCAGCTCCTGGGAGTGCCCGTCGGCACCGTGAAGTCGCGACAGCACTACGCGACAAGCAGGCTGCGGACGTACATGAGAAGAGAGAAGCTGACAACGATCTCCGCAGACGTGCGGAACATGCGCCGCGCCGGGTGAAGGTGCGGACCGCGCCGGTGGCCCGGCATGCGGTCGAGTGCGGCGCCAGGACCAGCACCCCCGTCGAGGTCCACGATCACCTGGCCGCTTCTGGTTCCGCCCACCGCTTCACGAGAAGCTTGTCAGAGCCGGCGGACGGCAAAAGGCGAAGGCAAGGAGATCTCTCTCCTCGCCACTCTCAACGTATAGCGCACCGGGGGGCTTGCGGCAAGACCCGGGTGGTGGCGCACAATCGTCCGCCGAGGCCACAACCTGCGGAAATGAGGGCAAGACGTGCGTGTGTTGTCGACGTATGGGGGACGCGGTGACGTCGAACCGGTAGTGGGACCGGCAGTGCGGTCACGAGCGCTCGGGGCGGTGGTGCGGGGGTGCGCGCCGCCCGGCTGGGCGGAGCGGCCGGCCGACTCGACAGAGGGCGGGCAGCCGGCCGTGCGACGGGACACGGCTGCCTCGGAGGTATCGCGATGACCGTGCAGTACGTGCGGGATCTGCGAGAGATCGGCGAGACGCAGGTCGCGGTCGTCGGCGGCAAGGGCGCGCACCTGGGCGGGCTGTCGCGGATCGAAGGCATCCGCGTGCCGGGTGGCTTCTGCGTGACGACGGACGCCTTCCGGCGGATCATGGCGGAAGCGCCGTCGATCGACGATCGGCTCGATCAGCTGTCGCGCCTGGACCCGGACGACCGGGACACGATCCGCAGGCTCAGCGCGCAGATCCGCCGGACCATCGAAGGGATCGCCGTCCCGGGCGATCTCGCGGCGGCGATCACCCGCGCACTCGCCCGGCTCGGCGAGCAGGCCGCCTACGCCGTCCGATCCAGCGCGACGGCCGAGGACCTGCCGACGGCCTCCTTCGCGGGCCAGCAGGACACATACCTGAACGTCGTGGGACCGACGGCGATACTCCAGCACGTCAGCCGGTGCTGGGCCTCGCTGTTCACCGAGCGGGCCGTCACCTACCGCCTGCGGAACGGCATCGACCATCGCACGGTCCACATGGCCGTGGTCGTGCAGCAGATGGTCTTCCCGCATGCGGCCGGCATCCTGTTCACGGCCGACCCCGTCACGGGCGACCGGAAGGTCGCCACCGTGGACGCCGGCTTCGGTCTCGGCGAGGCCCTGGTCTCCGGCCTGGTGAACCCGGACGTCTTCAAGGTGCGGCACGGCGAAGTCGTCGCCAAGACGATCGCCGCCAAACAGCGTGCCGTTCACGCCCTGCCCGGCGGCGGTACGCAGGAAGTGACGATCGACTCGCGGCGGCAGGAGCAGCCGGCGCTGACGGATGCGCAGGTCGTGCGGCTCGTGCAGCTCGGGCGGCGGATCGAAGCGCACTTCGGCCGCCCGCAGGACATCGAATGGTGCCTGGTCGACGACGGCTTCCGGATCGTTCAGAGCCGGCCCATCACGACGCTGTTCCCCATTCCCGAGGCCGGCGACCAGGAGAACCACGTCTACGTCTCCGTCGGCCATCAGCAGATGATGACCGACCCCATGAAGCCCCTGGGGCTCTCCATGTGGCAGCTGACGGCCATGGCACCGATGCACGCGGCCGGCGGGAGGCTGTTCGTCGACGTCACCCGGCGCCTGGCCTCGCCCGCGAGCCGCGCCGGCCTCCTGGAGGTCATGGGGAAGGGCGATCCGCTGGTCAGGGACGCCCTGGAGAGCGTCCTCGACCGCGACGATTTCGTCCCGTCGCTCCCGGACGCGGGTCCTGGCGGGCCGCCGGCCGGCGGCGCGTCCGCCCCGCTCGAGACCGATCCGGCCGTCGTCACCGAGCTGATCGAGCGCAGCCAGGCGTCCATCGCCGCCCTGGAGCGCGACATCCGGACGAAGACCGGACCGGCGCTGTTCGACTTCCTGCTGGAGGCCTTCGAGGAGCACAAGCGAGTCCTCGGCGATCCGCTGAACATGAAGGCGATCATGGCGGGGATGGAGGCCACCTGGTGGCTCAACGACAAGCTGCAGGAGTGGCTGGGCGAGAAGAACGCGGCTGACACGCTCACGCTGTCCGCGCCCGGCAACATCACGTCGGAGATGGGACTGGCGCTGCTCGACGTCGCGGACGTGATCCGCGCGCAGCCGGAGGTGGTGGCGTACCTCCAGGGCGTGGAGGACGAGGGCTTCCTGGACGAGCTGCCGAAGCTCGCCGGCGGGACCGAAGCGCGCGACGCCATCGAGGCCTACCTCGACCGGTACGGCATGCGCTGCGTCGGCGAGATCGACATCACCAGGCCGCGTTGGCGCGAGCGTCCCACCACGCTCGTGCCCGTGATCCTCGACAACGTCAGGAACTTCGAACCGGGGGCCGCCGAGCGGCGCTTCGAGGAAGGCCGGCAAAAGGCGCGGCAGAAGGAGCAGGACGTGCTGTCACGCTTGCGGGCACTTCCGGACGGGGACCGGAAAGCCGACGAGGCCAAGCGGATGATCGACCGGGTCAGAACCTTCATCGGGTACCGGGAGTACCCGAAGTACGGCATCATCTCCCGCTACTTCGTCTACAAGCAGGCCCTGCTGGAGGAGGCCGAGCGCCTCGTGCAGGCCGACGTGCTTCCTGAGCGGGAGGACATCTTCTACCTCACGTTCCAGGAACTCCACGACGTCGTGCGCTCGAACCAGGTGGACGGCCGGCTCATCCAGCAGCGCAAGGACGCGTTCCGGTCGTACCACGCGCTCACACCGCCACGGGTGCTCACATCGGATGGCGAGGCCGTCACCGGGGCGTACCGGCGCGACGACGTGCCGGCCGGCGCGCTGATCGGCCTCCCGGTCTCCGCCGGGACCATCGAGGGGAGGGCCCGCGTCATCCGTGACATGGCGGAGGCCGATCTCGAAGCGGGCGACATCCTGGTCACGGGCTTCACGGACCCCAGCTGGTCGCCGCTGTTCGTCGGAATCGCCGGCCTGGTGACGGAGGTCGGCGGTCTGATGACCCATGGCGCAGTGATCGCCCGGGAGTACGGCCTGCCGGCCGTCGTGGGCGTGGAGCAGGCCACCCGGCTGATCCGGGACGGGCAGCGGATCCGTGTGCACGGAACCGACGGGTACGTCGAGATCCTGCCTTGACCGGCCGCACCGAGAAGGCCCGGCGGTAGCGTCCGGCCGAAACGACGCCGAGCAGTTCACGACCGCCCCGCGACCGCCGCCCGCAACGCGCACACGCGGAGACGACCCGTAACTGTTCGTCACCTGGGAAGTGCCTCTTCCGGCTACCACGTGCAGGGACCCGGGGCGCCGGTGGAGCCACGCGCGGTACCAGGACCGAAGCGCTTGACCCTCACGTGGCGTCATGCCGCATTGTCGGTGGCGTGGAGGAACACCTGACCGTGGGACGCGTGGCCCAACTGGCCTGCGTGAGCGTCCGCACACTGCATCACTACGACGAGATCGGCCTCGTGCAGCCGTCCGCGCGGACCTCGGCCGGATACCGGGCCTACTCGGCGGGCGACGTGGAGCGCCTGAGGGAGGTGCTCGCCTACCGGCGGCTGGGCTTCGGTCTGCGCGAGATCGCGGATCTCGTCGACGACCCGACCACCGACGCGGTCGCGCACCTGCACCGGCTGCGCGGCCTGCTGCTCGACCAGCGCGACCGCGCTGCCGCCATGGTGACGGCCATAGACAGGGAACTGGAGGCACGGGCAATGGGGATCAGGACGACACCGGAGGAACAACTGAAAGTATTCGGCGCACAGTTGTACGAAGTCATCGGGTCCGCCTACCCGGCGACCCGACGCACCGAGCCGCGGATCGCCGCGAGGGTCTGGGATGCGCTCGGGGACGCGCGGACGGTACTGAACGTGGGCGCCGGCACCGGCTCCTACGAACCCCCGGACCGCGACGTGACCGCGGTGGAACCGTCGGCGGTCATGCGGGCGCAGCGCCCCGCGGGCGCGGCGCCGTGCGTGGCCGCCGTCGCGGAGAGCCTCCCGTTCGAGGACCGGTCCTTCGACGCCGCGATGGCTTTCAGCACCGTTCACCACTGGCAGGACCCGATCGCCGGGCTGCGCGAGATGCGGCGAGTGGCCCGGCGCGTGGTCGTGTTCACGCACGACGCCAGTGACACCGGCTGGCGTCACCGGTTCTGGCTCACCCGCGACTACCTGCCCGAGGTCGCAGGCCTGGTCGCCGGCCGGCCCTCGGTGGACCAGCTGGCCGGTGCGATCGGGGCCCGCATGGAGCCGGTGCTCGTCCCGTGGGACTGCGCTGACGGCTTCTTCGAGGCCTACTGGCGCCGGCCCGAGGCGTACCTGGACGAACGTGTGCGCCGCGCGATATCGGTATGGACCAGAGTCGGGCCGGAGGCCGAGCATCGGGCGGTGAACAGGCTTCGCGACGACCTTTCCTCAGGCCGGTGGGCCGAGCGCAACCGCGACCTCGTCGCCCTCGACGCGGCAGAGCTGGGCCTTCGCCTACTCGTGGCCTGAACCGTCGTGCGCGAGGGCCGCGCCGGCGCGCCACCCGGTCGGCGTCCGGCGCGGCATGCCGTCCGCCCCGGGCTATTTCCGGCCCGCCGCCCCGCGCGCGTTGGCGGCCGCGTGGTGCAGCGAACGCCACCCCACCACCGCCCAGGCGGCCACGAGTACCGGGTAGAGGGCCACGGCAAGCCAGACGAACACCTGCGAGCCGGTGCGGCCGGCGAGGGCGCCGGTGCCGGTGACGCAGGCGCCGAGGGGGAAGATGAACGACCACCAGGTGGGCGCGAAGTCGAGCCCCGCCCGGACCTGCCGTACGGTCAGCGCCACGGCGAGTACCAGCCACAGCATGGCGAAGCCCCACAGCCCGATTCCGCCCAGCAGCGCCGCGACCGCCGTGCCCCGCGCGTACGGCGCGGGCAGCGCGCTCGGTGCCGCCGTGGCCAGTGCGCCGAGCGCCGTCACCGCCTGGCTCACGGCCCCCAGGCCGATCCACACCGTGGGCACGACCGTACCGGTGGGCGCGGCGTGGTGGATCAGCCTGCTGTAGACCATGGCCAGCACCAGCAGGACCGCCACCAGGCCGAGCCCGAACATCGCGTAGCAGCCCAGCAGCAGGGCCAGCCGCGCCTGCCCGGCCGGGGCGTGCGGGACGAGCAGCGCGCCCGTCGCGGCCGACACCAGCGGCGGCACCACCGGCATCAGCCAGCCGCCGAACGCCGCGTCCGGCGAGAAGCGGTGCCGAGTGACCATCAGGTACGGCACGGTGCAGGCGGCGGCGAGACCGAGCGCGGTACCGAGCGACCACAGCACCCAGTCCACGTCCAGTGCCGCCCGTGCCCCGAGCACGGGCCGACCGAGCAACTGAGCCCCGGCGCCGACCGTGAGCAGCGCCATCGGCGGCGCGCCGAGGAACTGGGCCTGCGTCGGATCGGCGGCGTGCGTCCGCAGTGCCCGCTGCCGGACGTAGCCGGCGGTCAGTGCGAGGAGCAGCAGCGCGGCGGCCGCCCACACCACCGTGGCCGCCTCCCGCAGGCCGGGGAAGCTGCGCGGGAGGGTGACCGAGGCGTTGGCGACGATTTCGGTGCCCATGACGGCCGCGAACCAGCTGGGGATGAGCAGCCGACGCCCCGTTCCGTTCCCCGCGGGCAGCCGGGGACGGGCATGAACGGCGTGCCTGGGGCCCGAGTCGTTCCTGGACGGGACGGCTGGGGCGCTGCTCGGGTGGGATGTCACGGCGTGGGACGCTCTTTCCTCGTCTTGCGAATCACCGTCGGCAAGCGCCGACCGGCGGCCCAGGCCCACCAGCTCGCGGGTCGCGGCCGAGTCGGGCGGCCCGTTGGCGGTACGAGGCTACGGTGACCTCCCGTTCCCGGCGCACAACCGCGTCTGCCATGACGCCCCCACATCAGGACACTCGACATCGGCCGTCACGCCTCGGCTGCAAGAGGGGCGGAATTTCACGCGGAGGCCCGCCCGGCTGTGCGATGTCCTGATGTGGTGCCGTTGTGGCATACCGCGTGCCTCTACCGGTTTCCGCGATGTCCTAGCGTCGAAGTGGAAGCGCGATCCTTGGGCGCGATGGGGATGGCCGTGCCGTCCGGCCGCCTCCGCCATCGGCCCTTCCGAATGAGAAAGAAGGCGTTCCGCACAGTGGCGTCGAAATCACGCGCCGGAGAGCCGGTGCTCCATGGGCCGGAATTCGGCCTCAACGAATGGCTCGTGGACGAACAGTACGAGCGGTACCTGAACGACCCGGGCTCGGTCGACCGGACCTGGAGGGACTTCTTCGCCTCCCCGGCCCCCGCGGCCGGTCGCCGGGCAGGCAACGGCACGCCGCCGACCGGGCATCACGGTACGGACGACGCCGCGATCAAGGCCGTCCGGGTCGCCGGACTGATCCACGCGTACCGAGTCCGCGGACACCTGGTCGCCGACACCGACCCGCTCGCGGCAGAGCCGGCGGCCGCACACCCCGAGCTCGACATCACGGCGTTCGGCCTCGGGGACGGCGACCTGGACAGAGAGTTCGTCGTCGACGGCTTCGCCGGGCGCTCCACCATGACTCTCCGCGATGTGCTGAATGCTCTGCGGGAATCCTACTGCCGCACCGTCGGCACGGAATACATGCACATTCAGACCTCCGGGGAACGCGGCTGGATTCAGCAGCGGATCGAAGCGTCCCAGCCCCGGCCGGACCGCGCCGAGCAATTGCAGATCCTCTACCGGCTGGGCGCGGCGGAGGCCTTCGAGACCTTTCTGCAGACCAAGTACGTCGGCCAGAAAAGGTATTCCCTGGAGGGCGGGGAGTCGGCGATCGTGCTCCTCGACGCCCTGCTGCTCCGCTCCATCAGGCAAGGCGTGGGGGAAGCCGTCATCGGAATGGCGCACCGGGGCCGGCTCAACGTTCTGGCCAACATCATCGGCAAGTCCTACACCGAGATCTTCCACGAGTTCGAGGACGCCGTGGACATGCGGTCGGCCCAGGGATCCGGGGATGTGAAGTACCACCTCGGCGCGGAGGGGACCTACCGTGCCCTGGACGGCGGCACGATCGCCGTCTCCGTCGTGGCGAACCCCTCGCACCTGGAGATCGTGGGGCCGGTGGCCCAGGGAGTCGTGCGCGCCAAGCAGGACAGCGCCGCAGAGCGCGGCGAGGCCTTCCCCGTACTGCCGATCGTCGTCCACGGCGATGCAGCGTTCGCCGGTCAAGGCGTGGTCTCCGAGACGCTGAACATGTCACAGCTGCCGGGCTACCGCACCGGCGGCACGGTTCACATCGTCATCAACAACCAGCTCGGCTTCACGACCACGGCGGCCAGCGGCCGTTCGAGCACCTATGCCACCGATGTGGCAAGGACGGTCGAGGCCCCGATCCTCCACGTCAACGGGGACGACCCCGAGGCCGTCGTCCGGGTCGCGCGCCTGGCCTTCGACTACCGTCAGGCGTTCCACAAGGACGTCGTCATCGATCTCATCTGCTACCGGCGCCACGGGCACAGCGAGGTCGACGACCCGTCCATCACACAGCCGGCGATGTACGACCGGATCGACGGCAGGGCGTCGGTACGCAAGCTGTACGCCGAGGCGCTGGTCCGCCGAGGGGACATCGACGAGCGGCAGGTGGAGGGCGCGCTGCGGGACTACCAGCAGCACCTCGAACGGGCCTTCGTCGAGACCCGGGCGCTGCCGGGGCCCGGCTCCCCGCCGCCTGTCACCCCCGTGGACGCCGCAGCGGGAGCCGCCCCCCGGGTGGCGACTGCGATCACGGAGGCGACCGCCCGGCACGTCATCGCCTCCCAGACCGGTCAGCCCGCCGGCTTCACCGTGCACTCGCGCGTTCTGCCGCAGCTCCAGAGGCGCACCACGATGCTGGACGCGGGAACGATCGACTGGGCCACCGCGGAAACCCTCGCCCTGGGCTCCCTGCTGCTGGACGGGGTCCCGGTGCGGCTGGCCGGTCAGGACTCCCGCCGCGGCACCTTCGGCCAGCGGCACGCCGTGCTCACCGACCGGCGCACCGGACTGGAGCACACACCGCTGAACTCCCTCGGCTCGCGGGCCGCCGGCTTCACTCCCTACGACTCGATGCTGTCCGAGCTGGCGGCGCTGGCCTTCGAATACGGCTACTCGCTGGCGCGGCCCGACACCCTGGTGCTGTGGGAGGCCCAGTTCGGCGACTTCGCCAACGGCGCCCAGACGGTCGTCGACGAGTACATCGCGTCGTCCGAGCAGAAGTGGGGACAGCGCTCCGGTGTGACGCTGCTGCTGCCGCACGGCTTGGAGGGACAGGGACCGGACCACTCCTCCGCCAGGATCGAGCGGTTCCTCCAGCTGTGCGCGCAGGAGAACATGACCGTGGCCGTGCCGTCCGTGCCGGGGAACTACTTCCATCTGCTCAGGCAGCAGGCGCTGGGCGAGCACAAAAGGCCACTGGTCGTCTTCACCCCGAAGTCGATGCTGCGGCTGAAGGAGGCGACCTCGGAACTGGCGGAGCTCACCACCGGCGCGTTCCGGCCGGTCATACCGGACGGGACGGCGGACGCCGCCCGGATCAGGCGCGTGCTGGTGTGCTCGGGCAAGGTCTTCTACGACCTGGACGCCCACCGGCGGCGGTCGGACCTGACCGACACCGCGATCGTCCGTGTGGAGCGTCTCTACCCGTTCCCGGAGGAAGAGCTCAGCGCGGAGCTCGCCCGCTTCCCCGCCGACGCCGAGGTGCGATGGGTGCAGGAGGAGGCCGAGAACCAAGGGGCCTGGACCTTCATGGCGCCGCACATGCACCGGCTGGCCGGCCGCCCCGTCGGATGCGTCAGCCGGCCGCAGGCCCCGGCCCCCGCGGTGGGCTCCGCCCGGCGCCATGCGGGCGAGCAGAAGGACCTCGTGGAGTCCGCCTTCCGCTGACCGCTCCGCCCGCAACGGCGCCGTGGAGCACCGGCTGTCGTCCCGGACACCCCTCGGACCGGATCCGAGGGGTGTCCGGTCGTATGCGGGCTCGTACCCCGGCGCCGGGACGGACGGGTCGGCGGAGCCGGCCACGTTCGTGCCCTCCGGAAAGGCCCCTCCGCACCTCGGCAACCCCCGGGACTGCGACGTGCCGGCCTGTGCCGCCCCGCGGGGCAGTCGTGCCGCCCGGCCCAGCCGGCTGCCGCACCTTGCTACCGGAAGGGCCCGCTCGTGGACGGCGGCGCCCTGATCTGCCGCACGCGGCCGGCGAGGTCGGCGCAGCGGTCCCGGACCTGAGACCGGTGCGCCCCGCCGCTGCTACCCGCACCAGCGACGTGCGACCCGCTGCCGGGATGGCAGCGGGTCGCACGTCGAGCGGTGCCGGAGGATCGGCGGCGGCGGGTCAGGTCGCGCGCTGCCCGACCTTCTCCCGCACCGTCGGGGCCTCGGCTGCCGGTGTGCGGATCCCGGTGAATCCGAGCAAGGCGCCGAAGGCGGTCAGGGCCGCGGCGATGCCGAAACTGAGGGCGTAGCCGCGCACGGTGGCGGTCACCGGGTCGGCGCCCGCGTGCCGCAGGACGGCGGCGTGGCTGGTGCCGACGGAGACCAGGGCGGCCAGCCCGATGGCGCTGCCGATCTGCATGGACGCGTTGTTCATGCTGGTGGCGATCCCCGCGTCCTCACCCGTGGCGCCGTCGACTCCGGCGACGGTGGATCCGACGAGGACCAGGCCGCCTCCCAACGGCACGAGGATCAGCCCGGGCAGCACATCGGCCACATAGGAGCCGTGCGCGCTCAGCCCGGCGAGGAGAACGTAGCCGGCCGTGGAGATCGCGAGCCCTCCTCCGTTCAGGGCCCGCAGCCCGAAGAGGGGGAGCAGGCGTGGTGCGATCACGGTGGCGCTGAAGAAGATGACCAGCCCGAACGGTATGAAGGCGAAGCCGGTCGCCAGCGTGGAGAAACGCAGTACGTGCTGCACATACAGGCTCAGTGAGAAGAAGAACGTGGCGAATCCGACGTAATAGCAGATGCGGACCACGTTGGCGATGCTCCGGTTGCGGGAACGCAGGAACGCGAGGGGCACCAGCGGCTGCGCCACCCGGGCTTCGACCAGCACGAATCCGATCAGGAGGACCACACCGATCCCCACGCAGCCCAGGACCGGGAGCGAGAGCCACGCGTGGTCGCCCTTCTCCAGCAGGCCGAACACGACCAGGAGCAGGCCGGCGGTCACCAGGACGGCTCCCAGGACGTCGGGCCGCCCGCGCCGGGCGGCGGCCCGGCTCTCGGAGACCAGCTTGGGGGTGGCGAGAAACGCGACAGCGGCGATGGGCAGGTTGACGAAGAAGATCCAGCGCCAGGACGCGATGTCGGTGAGGACACCTGAGAGCACGACGCCCAGAGCCACGCCGACTCCGGCGAGGCCGCTCCAGACGGCCATCGCCCGCGCCCTTTCCCGCGGCCTGGTGAACAGCAGCGTGACCAGGGACAGCGCCGCCGGGCTGACGAGCGCCGCTCCGATGCCCTGCACGAAGCGGCTGGCGACGAGCACACCGGCCTGCTGCGCTGCTCCGGCGCTCGCGGACGCGAGCGTGAAGATCGCCAGACCCGTCAGGAACAGCCGCCTGCGGCCCAGCAGATCGCCCAGGCGCCCACCGAGCATCAGCAGTCCGCCGTAGGTGACGGTGTAGCCGTTGACGATCCACGCGAGGCCGGTGGTCGTGAAGCCCAGATCCCGCTGGATGGGGGGAAGCGCGACGTTGACCACCGTCACGTCGAGCAGCAGCATCACCTGCACGAGGCAGATGATCCCGAGCGCGCGCCATCTGCGCGGATCGGGTTCGGGAGTCGGACTGGTCGAAGTCATCGCTGATCGCATTCTGTTCGGCCGGGCTGCACCGTGCGCCTTGGACGCCCCCGTACGGGGCGAGGCTTCAGGCAGGCCCGATCCCCGGGCATTTCCTGAAGCTTCAACTCGCAGGGGCCGCACGGGCTTGGCCGCAGCTTCGGACAGCGATGGTGCACATTCAGCCCTCAGGCGGCGGTCAGGAGGGGACCCAGGATCCGCCGCCGCATCCACCGCACACGCCCTGCCGAACCGGCCCGAGCCGGCCACCAACCCACCTCCGGGGGCGGCCCGTTGCGCCTGGTCACCGGGAGCGCGCCTCGGTCGCCGCGCCCTTCGCGCCCACGCCGGTCGTCCGGAAGCTGGCCCGGAACGCACCCGGCGTCACGCCCAAGTGCCGCATGAACGCCCTGCGGAGCGACTCGGGTGAGCCGAAGCCCGTGCGCCGCGCCACCACCGCCATGGGGTCGTCACCCGTCTCCAGCATCACCTGGGCGGCCTCCAGCCTGACCTGCTCCACATACCGGGCCGGAGTGGTTCCCACCTCTTCGTAGAACAGTCGCGTCACGTGACGGACGCTGACACCCGCCCTGCGGGCCATGGCCGGCAGTGTGTGATCGCCGCCGGGGTTCTCTGCGACCGCGTCCAGAACCCCGCGGAGCATCTCCTGGCGCGCGTGCGGGACCCGGGAGCGGACGCTGAACTGGGACTGGCCGCCGGGTCGCTGCATGAAGACGACCATGTCCTTGGCGACCGCCCGAGCGACCTCCGCACCGCAGTGTTCCTCGACGAGCGCCAGGGACAGGTCGATACCGGCACTGACGCCCGCCGACGTCATCATCTGCCCGTCCCGTACGAAGATGGCGTCCGGTTCGACCCGTACGGACGGGAAACGCAGCGCCAGTTGCCGTGAGTGCCGCCAGTGCGTCGCGGCCCGGCGGCCGTCCAGAAGCCCGGCCGCGGCCAGCAGAAACGCCCCCGTGCACACCGATGCCGTGCAGTCGGCCTTCTCGCTCAGGTGCCGGACGACTTCCAGGAGCGCGTCGTCCTTGATCACGGTTTCCCATTCCGGGCCGCCCGGGATCACCAGGACGTCGCACGGCTCACGCACGTCGTCGACGGAAAGGTCGGCGCTGAGACGGGTTCCGGCAGAGGTGACCACATCGGCCCCGTCCTCGGACACGATCTGCACCCGGTACCGCCCGCCGAACTCGTTCGCCGACGTGAACACCTCGATGGGCCCGGTCACGTCGAGCAGCCGCACCCCGGGGAAGACGAAAACCGTCACGGTGAGCGGACCCGTTCCGGGGTGCTTGCGGATCATCGGATACCTCCGGGCCGTGCGCGGTGCGAACACCGGATCGAGAGGGCGCTGGACGGCTTGTTCACCTGTGCTCCGGAACAGGCCGGGGCCGATCAGACATCGGCGGGGAAGTCGGTGGACACCGTCAAGGCGTTCCACGCGGTGAGGTCGTCGGCCAGTTGCTTCCGGCCCTGTTCGACCAGGCGCAGGGCATCACTGCCGAGCACGAGGTGGACCGGCGGGTTGTCCGCGTCCAGGACCTGAAGCAGGGCCCGGGCGGCGCGGGCCGGGTCGCCGGTCTGCTTGCCGCTCTTGGCCTGGCGGGCGGCGCGGATCGGATCGAAGAGGGCGTCGTAGTCGGGGATGGTGCGCGGGGCACGGATCATCGAGCGGCCGGCCCAGTCGGTACGGAACGAGCCGAGCGCGAGGGAGGTCACGTGGATGCCGAAGCCCGCGACCTCCTGGGCCAGGGAGGCGGCGATGCCTTCCATGGCGAACTTGCTGGCCCCGTAGAAGGCGACGCCGGGCAGGGCGGTCAGGCCCGCCATGGACGACAGGGTGAAGATGTGGCCGCCGCGGCGCCGGCGCATGTGGGGAAGGACGGCCTTGATGACCGCGACGCTGCCGAAGACGTTGACATCGAACTGGCGGCGCAGGTCGTCCATGCTGGACTCCTCGACGGTGCCCTCCAGGCCGTAACCGGCGTTGCTGATCAGCACCTCGACGGGCCCGATGTTCCGCTCGACGTCGTCGACCACCGCGATGACGGCGTCCTCGTCGGTGACGTCCAGGAGCCTGCCGTGGGCGCGGCCGGGGGCCAGGGCTTCGAACTCGGCAATCTGCTCCGGTTTGCGGACCGTACCGACGACGCGGTGTCCAGCGGCCAGTGCCTCCTGGGCGAAGGCGCGGCCCAGGCCGCTGCCGACGGCGGTGATGAAGAACGTCCGGTTCATGGCGAAGCTCCTGCGCGGCGACGGATGTGTGGTGGGACCGGCTCATAGGTGCCGGCCCGGGACTGGGGCGCCACGCCGCCGCCTTTGCCGCGGGCCGCCCGACCCCGGCCGCCCCAGGGCCGCAACCGACCCGCTGGGGCCGGCAGGCGATTGCTCCAGGGCGGAGCAGGCACCGGGCGCGGCCGGCCCCGGACTGCCGTTCGCCGGGTTTCCCACGTGTCATCCTGCGCCAGTGACCAGCACTGATGCCACGACCGGTTTGCTCCCTGCTGGTAGGCGGAGCCTCTCAGCGGGCCCACAGGGAACGGCATGAATCCGGTCCTGTCGGCCGGCGGTGCGTGGCGTGACGTCGTTCGGGCGGCCGCCGGGACGGTGCGCGGAGTCGGCTTCGCCGTCCGGGCCGGGCCCGCGATCGGCTCCTCTGCGGTCGTCGTCGGACGTTCCTCAGGTCGGTTTGTGCTCAAACCGGACATACGGCGTCCTGGCTGTAGGGCTGCCCGACGCGATGTGACGAGCCTTCCCGGCCGCCCCTGCTCGCCTGGCATCCTCTCTGGAACTGGTCGGCGACCGCTGGTCCCTGCTGGTGGCGCGCGAAGTGATGTCCGGCGACCACCAGTTCAGCCAGGGCGCCGGAGAATGCGGGCCCCCGGGATCGCAAGGATCAACGGACCGACTGACATCCTGACCGCCTCAGGACACCGGAGCCCGGTCAAGGGGACGGTATTCGGTGATGAGGTAGTCGGCCTCGTCGTCGACGGCGTTCTCCCGCCAGTCGACGTGGATCTCGGTGGGGTGTCCGTCCGGGGCGAACACCGCACGCGCCACATCGGCTCCGCCTGCACGCGCCTCCTGGAGAGTGGTGAGGAGACCGGCCAGCGTGGGGACGTCCTCCGGGTTCGCCTCGACGGTCCGCCGGGCCTGCTCGTCGAGGCCGACCACGTCGACGACCTTCCCCTTCCCCACCGTGATGCGGTACTCCCCGAGGCCGCTGCGTTCCCCGGACTCGGAGAGAAGCCGGAACGAGTACCTGTCCGGCTCGGACCATCGGGGCGCCTTCAGGTCGTCGCCGGCGGACGGTGCGGTCCCTGCCCCGCAGCCGACCGCGGCGAGGCCGAGCCCAGCGGACGCGAGGAGCAGATACACACGGGTTTTCGTCACGGAAGGGCCCTTCAGCAGGTCATGTTGCTCCTTCGACGTCCTCACCATTGATCCGGTTCCTGCCCGCGCCCGCATGCTCGCCACCCCACCGACGCCCTGACACGTGCGCGGCAGTCGCCGGCGGGCCGCGTCCCGCTCGTGCCTATTTCGAGTGCGCTGCCGCACCGCCCTGTGGTGGCATGCGCCCCATGATTGAGCCGTCCCTGCGCGACCGTATCGAGCAGTACTACGCAACCGTGCCGCTGCTGTTCGCCGAAGCCGAGACCTTCGGCTCTCTGTGTCTCTTCGTGCGGAAGGAGGCCGGTGCCCCGTACTACGGCGGACCGAACCATGCCCGCCCCGGTCCGGGAGGCGGCTCCGTGACGCCGTCCGCGGCCGACATCGACCTGGTACGCGCCAGGCAGCGCGAGCTCGGGGTGCCGGAGGCCTTCGAGTGGCTGGCCGAGGTGACGCCGTGGCTGCGCCGCCGCATCGAGGCTGCGGGCCTCCCGGTGGCAGAGCGCCCCCTGATGTTCCTCGACCCGCTGCACCGGCTGCCTCCGCAGCCCCTCCCCGATGGCGTCACCATACGGGCCGTGACCGCCGACGATCCCGCCCTGCCGGCCGTACTCGCCCTCCCCGGGCTCGCATTCGCGGACGAGGGAACCGCGGTGGGGCCGGCGGGCCGCGCGGAGCTGGAGGCGGCGGCCGAAGAACTCGGTACGGACGGCACAGCCGCGACGATCCGCCCCTTCCTCCGCGCGGGCCACAAGACGCTCGTGGCCGCCTTCGCCCCGGACGGCACCCCCATGGCCGCGGGCCACTATCACCCGGCGAACGGCACCACCGAGATCGGCGGCGTCGGCACCCTCCCCGCCGCCCGCCGCCGGGGCCTCGGCGCCGCTGTCACGGCGGCCCTGGCCACGCATGCCCGCGACCACGGCGTGAACACCGTCTTCCTCGCCTACGCGGATGAGGCCGTCGCGTCCATCTACGCCAAGCTGGGGTTCCGCCCGGCCGGCACCACCCTGCTGATCGCCGATCAGCCGGCCCGCGGTCAGTAGAGGAGGAAGCGAGTTGCTTGTCGGAGCGGTCTGTGATGATCGTGCGTCCGCACTGGACCGGCTGATCGACGCCCTCAGGCAGTGGCTGCCGGAGCACTGACCTCCCCGGGCGGAGCCCGAGCCGCCCCGCGCACACGAGTGCGGCCGCCGCGTGCCTGACGGCACCTGGCCCCGGCGTTGACGCCGGGGCCAGGTGCCGTGGACGCGATCAGCCCTGCGTCAGCCGTCGGACTCCGGCGACGGGATGTAGGCGCCCGGCACGTCCTCGGGTGCGAAGAGCTTCGCCTCGCCGGGGTACGGGGTCCTCCACTCGTGCGTCTGGTACCACGTGAAGTGGTTCATCTGCGCGGGGTTCGCGAAGTCGGGCTTGGCGTTGGGCCCGGTCAGCCGCTGCTTGGACTTCCATTCCTCCCACTGCGCCGCGAGCGCCCGCTTGTCCGCCGGCACCTTGGTCGACGGGACGGCCGCGGCGCTCGGGTCCTGCGGTGCCGGGGTGTCCAGGCCGCAGGCGGGCGGGGTCTTCAGGCCGTCGGTGAGCGGCGTCCGGTTGGGCAGCGCCGTGAACGGCGTGTAGTCGGCCTTCTTGGTGAAGGCCCCGAACATCGGGGTGGCGGCGCTGTCCTTCTGGTTCATCGGGTGGATCCCGAGGATCTGCTCGATGGTGCGGATCATCGTGATCTGCGAGTAGTAGCGGCTGTCGACGGCGCCGTGCCGGGCCCAGGGGCTGATGATCTGGACCGGGGCGCGGTGGCCGTCGACGTGGTCGAGGCCGGCCTGGGAGTCGTCCTCGACCACGAAGATCGCGGAGTCCTTCCAGTACTTGCTGTGCGAGATCTCGTCGACGATCCGGCCGACCGCGAGGTCGTTGTCCGCGACCTGCGCGGCGGGGCCCGCGGGTCCGCCGGTGTGGTCGCTGGAGAGCCAGAACATGTTCAGGTTCGCGGGACCGTTCTTCTCGAAGTCCTGCTTCCATATCTCGGCGCGGTAGACGTCCGGGACGCTGGTGTCGAACTTCGGGAAGCCGGGCACCGAGACGCTGTTCAGCGACGGGATCGGCGAGGACGACACCAGGTTGTACGCGGTGTTCTGCCCGGTGGCCCGCATGTTCTTGGTGTCGCAGTACAGGTTCTGCCAGGTCGCGCCGGACGGCTTGGTCAGGAACTGGTGGAACTCGCCGAAGTCGCGCACGCTCTTGCCCTGCGCCTGGGCGCCGGTCCAGATGAAGCCGGTGCGCTGGTGGCCGAGGGCGTCGTCCTCGGTGTCGTAGCTGCGCGCGTACTCACCGGCGGAGGACTCGGTGTACTCCGGGTTGTCGGCCTGCATCAGCCAGTTGTGGCCCTCGGCGGAGTTCGTGCCGATGTCGTACGTGTTGTCGTATAGGCCGAACTGCCGGGCCAGCGAGTGCTGGTCCGGCGTCACGTTCTCGCCGAACTCCGCCAGCGACGGGTCGCCGTTACCCTGCGGGATGTCGCCGAAGACCTGGTCGTAGGTCCGGTTCTCCTTGACGATCATGAAGACGTGCTTGATCGTCGACGGGTCGCCGAGCCGCTTCGGGACGGCCACCGGCTTCGCGTGGCCCTTGTCCTTGCCCTTGTCCTTCGCGAGCTTGACCGAGCCGTTGGTCCAGCCGTTCTGCTGGAAGACCTTGGCCGTCTCGGACTTGATGACCTTCTCGCTCGGCAGCGTGAACCGCTGCACGCTCGAGGTGGTGTCGTGGGTGCCGTGCCCGGCACTGCCGGTGGGCCGGCGGGCGTCGATGCCGCGGGTGTTGGAGACCACGACCTGGTCGCCGACGGTGGCGATCTCCGCGGGGAAGTAGTCCGTCGGGAGGAGGCCGACGTAGCTGACCGGCTCCTGCGGGGAGCTGTACCGGTAGACGGCGACCGCGTTGGCGCGGCCCAGCGTCACCAGCAGGTGGCCGTCGTCGGTGAGCGTGACCGCGTTGGGCTCGTAGCCCACCGACGCCTCCGGCCACGGCTGGGTGGCGATGGTCTGCACGACCTTGTTCTTGCGGGTGTCGATGACCGAGACGTCGTTGGTGGCGGTGTCCGTGACGAACAGGGCCCCCTTCTTGGCGTACAGGGCGGTCGGGTGCAGACCCACGTCGATGCTCGCGACGGCGGCCGCCGGGTCCGTCAGGTCGATGACGCTGACCGTGCCGGTGGTGGTGGCACCGGTCTTGGGGTCGGCCGGCACCTGCGTGCCGTACGAGTTGATCGTGGTCTCGCCGGGCTTCGCCGGTCGTCCGCCCTCGTTGCTGACGTACAGCCTGGAGCCGACCACGACCATGTCGCGCGGGGCGTTGCCCACGGCCCAGCTCTGCTTGACGGTCCCGGTCGCCGTGTCGATGGCGACCACGCGGTTCTGGCCGTTGACCGCGGCGTACACGGTGGAACCGTCGGACGAGAACACCGGCTCGCCCACCAGGGCGTGCTTGGAGCCGTCCGCCGGGATGGTGACGGACGTCGGGTTGGCGAGGCTGCCGTCGGGGTCCACGGTGAACCGGGTGTAGCCGTCGGTCTGTCCCAGCCACAGCTGCGAACCGTCGGGCGAGTACGTGGGGCCTTCCTGGCCCGCGCTGTTGCTGCCGATGCGCAGGTCCGCGGACGCGGAGTTGCCGACGAGCTGCTGGACCTTCCAGTTCTTCAGGTCCACGACGGCCAGCGCCATGCCGCCGTCGGTGACGGAGGCCGCGAGGTGGGTGCCGTCCGGGCTGACCGAGGACGACATGATCTTGCCGTTGTTGATGACGAGGCGTTCACCGTACGGGGCGATGTACTGGTCGCTGGAGACGACCTGGCCCCGGTCGGTGACCTGGCCGACCTGGTCGTGGCCGAACTGGGTCGTCTGGGCGAACCCGATCCCGGTACCGGTGGCGAGGACGACGGCGGTCGCGGCTGCCAGCGTCAGGCTTCTGCGGCTACCGAACCGTCGGCCGAGGAGGGCATGGGCGTCCCTCTCGGCGCCCACGCGGCGGCGACGTGTGACCTGCATGTTGAGTTATCCCTTCGGGGAGGTGGCAAGCAGTTCGACGTTGCCGTCGAACTGCCACAGCGGGTTCGGCGCGTCCCCCACCGGGGTCCGCACCAGGAAGTAGCCGTTGACTTCCTTCGGTCCGTCGCCGTCGGCGACGTACCGCCCGTCCGGTGTGACGTCGAGTTGGTAGACGGCCTGTCCTGTGGCCGCGACGCCGGGGAGGTGCCAGGAGACGACGCAGCGCCAGTCGTTGCCGGATCCCTCGGCGTCGGCAGTGACGCTGCCCTTGGTGCACGCCGCCGTGGCCTTCAGCTGCGCCTCGGTGACGGCGGGGCGGTTGAGCTGGTCGGTCTGCGTGCGGTAGAGGTGGGCGAACGCCGTGGCGACCGAGCGCTGCACCTTGTCCTGCTCGAGCCCGGAGCCCGTGGCCCCGGTCGCCGGGGCGACGACCGCGACCGTCACGGCGAGCAGCCCGACGAGCGGCACGACCCCGGCGAGCACCGCGCGGCGCCCCGAGCCGTCGTACGTCGAGTTGGTGAAGTCGCGCCGGAGGAAGAGCAGACAGGCCAGCACGGTCGCGACCACCGCCCACACCAGGCTGACCACGATCCCGATCAGCAGCGGGGCGAGCTGTGCCGGGCCGGTGAACAGACCGTTCCAGGCGATGAAGGCGTAGCCGGGCAGGGCGAGGCGTACGGCGACGGGGAGCGGCATCATCTGGGCGAGCTGCATCGCGAGCGCGACGAGGCAGGGCAGCAGCAGTCCCATGGGGGACCGTCCCAGCGCGACGGACCCCAGCAGCCCGACGCCGGCGAGGGCCAGGGTCGGGGCGAGGACGCAGGCCCAGGCGAGCAGCACCTTGCCGGCGGCGTCCGCGGGCGTCAGGAGATGGCCGTCGAGCCCGACCAGCGGCTGGTCGCCGACCGCCACGACTCCGCCGACCGTGCTGGAGCAGGCCAGCCCGGCCACGAGCAGCAGCAGGACGGTGAGGCTGGCCAGTGCCTTCGCCGCGAAGATGCGCCGAGGCGAGCGGACCGCCACGAGCAGATGGCGCCAGGTGCCGAGGCGGTCCTCGGAGGCGAACACGTCGCCGGCGACCACGGAGGTCAGCAGAGGGAGCGCCCAGGTGCCCGCGAAACCGAGCGTCACCAGTGGTCCGGCCCACCCCGTGGCGTGCATCCAGCGACCGAAGAGAGTGTCGACCGGCAGCGTGCTCTGCCGGCTCACCGCGGCGACGAAAAGCGCCGGCGCGGTCCAGCAGGCGAGGACCAGCGAGCGGATCCGCCACTGCGAGACCAGCTTGACCATCTCGAAGCGGTAGCCGCGCGGAACCGAGACGCGGACGTGTGCACTGGCAACGTTGTCGACGGCGAGGGTCGCGGTCATCGGCCAGCCTCCTGCTGTTCGGTGAGGGCGAGGAACGCGGCTTCGAGCGGCGACACGACGGGTGCGAGCTCGCGCACCGCGACGCCCGCGTGCACGAGCCCGGCCACCAGCTCGTCGAGGGCGGGCACCAGCGTGCGGACGACGAGCGCCTCGGCGTCCTGCCGTGCCCCGGCATCGTCGACGACGTGGATCCCGGCCGTTTCGGCGGCCAGCCGGCGGGCGGCCTCCGGGTCGGAAGTCCGCAGCCGGTAGTCGAGTTCACGGTTCTCGGCGGCCAGCTTGCCCAGCGGGCCCGAGAAGACGACCCGTCCGGTGGCGAGGATGGTGACCTCGGAGCACAGCGCCTCGAGGTCGTCCATGCGGTGGCTGGAGAGCACGACGCCGGTTCCCTCGTCCGCGAGCCGGGTGAGGACACCGTGCACGTGCTTCTTGCCGGCCGGGTCGAGGCCGTTGGAAGGCTCGTCGAGCACGAGCAGCCGGGGCCTGGTGAGCAGGGCGGCGGCGAGCCCGAGCCGCTGACGCATGCCGAGGGAGAACCCGCGGGCCCGGTCGTCGGCGACATCGGTGAGCCCGACCTGGTCGAGCACGTCGTCGATCCCCGCCCTGCGCGCGTCCTGACCGCGGAGGGCGGCCAGGGCGGCGAGGTTCTGGCGGGCGGTCAGCGACGGGTAGAGACCGGGCCCGTCCACGAAGCCGGCGACACCGTCGGGAGCGGCGAGCGCCCGCCCGACCGGCGCACCCAGGATCTCGAGGCCGCCGCTGTCGGCGACGGCCAGGCCCAGCAGGAGGCCGAGCAATGTCGTCTTGCCCGCGCCGTTCGGTCCGACCAAGCCGTGGATCCGGCCTTGCGTCACATCCAGATCGACGCCGTCGAGTGCGACGACGTCCCCGAAGCACTTGGTGATCCCGCGAGCCCGGACGGCGAGGAGTGTGTCCATGAGTCCCTTCTTCCGCAACGCTCATGGACCCTAGGGAGGGCACGCACCCCCGTCAGCGACGGTCGGTTGAATGGCCATGGAACGTATCGTCAAGACATCGGCAAGTCCGGGTGCGCGAAGTGGGCCCCATCGACCCAGACTTGGGCAGAACCTTGCAGATGCCACGGATCCGGTGGCCGGCCACCCTGGGCGTGGCGGGCGTGGCGGGACGCCCGGCCGGCAGCGGCTTTCCGCAACAGGACGCGTGCGAGGACCGGATGAAGAGGGCTGTGAGCGCGGTAAGGCGTCCCCTCACGTCAGCCGGGAGGGCCCCACGGAAGGGAGAGACCACCGCCGCATAGGGGCCGGGAGAAGGCCGAGGCCGGCGGGAAGGCCGCTTCAGAGCCCGCCCGCGGCCGCGCGAGCGGAAGCCCGGAGCGCCACGCGGCGCGCCGGCTCTTCCATGACGTGCACCAGCGAAACCAGTTCGCCGCTGACGCGCTCCATGAGTCGCGGCCACAGCCCGATGTCCTCGCCTTCGTGGTGTGTGGTCAGGGCGGCAAGCATGATGTCGATGTGGTCGGCCACGACCTGCGTGCGCGCGAGGTCGCCGTCGGCGACCTTGCGAACCAGTGCCGGCGTCAAGCCGAATTCCCGCCGGAACATCGTGTGCACAACGTGCATGTCTTTTACGTTGGCCATGGGGGTGGCGATATCGGTGCTCATCTCTTTTTCCTGAAAAGGTGCGTTCCCGATGAATGTGGTCGAGGTCGGGAGATGTGCGGCGATTCCTTCGACCTGATACTTGCTTTGTCAAGCAGATAGTCGGCTCGACGGTGATGTCAACCCGACCTCTTGGTGCACCCGTGGGTGATCGGCGGTCGGCGCGCCGCGAGTGAGGGCCGATGCCGCCCCCGGGGGCATGGGTTCCGTGTGGGCGCCAAGTCCGAAATTTGACGATTCGCGATCGAGAGACTCGCCGCCCACCCGGGGGTTCCTATGCTTGACGAGTCAAGTATATGCTTGACTCGTCAAGTATGTGGCTCGGGCGCTGCTCGCATCCCCGGCGTGCGTCGCGCATGCGGTGCAGGGGGCCCGGGGCCCGCTGCGGGCGCGAAGCGGAGCCGTCCGGACACTCCAGAACCAGGAGGCATCTCATGGGAATGCTCGACGGGAAGGTCGTGCTGATCACCGGCACCGGAGGAGGCCAGGGGCGCGTTGCCGCGCTGGCCTTCGCACGGGAGGGTGCCAAGGTCATCGGTTGCGACATCAAGCCCGATGGGAACGACGAGACGATCGATCTCGTACGGCAGGCCAACGGGGAGATGACGGGCATCGCGCCCGTCGACCTCACCGATCCCGAGCAGGTGGAGCGTTTCGTCGAGGACGCCGCAGCCGCCTACGGGGGCCTGGACGTGGTCTACAACAACGCCGCGATGCAGTATTTCGGGCCGATGCCGGACTTCTCCATCGAAGCGTGGCGGGGGACCATAGCCGGTGAGCTCGACATCCCCTTCTTCGTGACGAAGTTCGCCTGGCCGCACCTGGTCAGCCGCGGCGGCGGCGTCATCATCAACGTCGCATCCGTGGCCGGCCTGATCGCCCATGAAGTTCCGCCGATGGTCGCGCACACCGCGGCGAACGCCGGCGTCATCGCCATGACGCGCCAGTTCGCACTGGAGGGCGCACCCCACGGCATCCGCTCGGTGGCGATCAGCCCCGGACCGACGTTGACCCCGGCCAGCGACCGCGACCTCGGTGACAACCAGGCACTGCGGGACGCCATCACCCGAAAGACGCTCCTGAAGCGTTTCGCCCAGCCCGAGGAAGTCGTCGAACTCGCGGTGTTCCTCGCATCCGACCGGGCTTCGTACATCACCGGCGCCAACTACGCGGTCGACGGCGGCGCGAGCGCCTGGTGACCCGCCGGCCGCGCCGGGAGGCACGGTCTCACCGGCGTGGCGTCCCCGTCAGGCAGGCGGTCGCACAGGTTGCGGCGCCGGCTCGCCGTTGGAAGGCGGAGCAAAGGGTCCGCGTCCGGCCGTCTGCCAATCGAACAAGGAAGAGCAATGAAGAATCCCAAACCGCATCGCGGCCGCACGGCCCTGGTCACCGGTGGTTCACGCGGCATAGGTGCGGCCACCGTCCGTCGCCTCGCACTGGAAGGCGCGGACGTCGCCTTCAGCTACCTCAACTCCGAGCAGAAGGCGAAGGAACTCGCCGCTGAGGTGAGCGCCCAGGCCGGCGTACGGGTGGAGGCCCTGCGAGCCGACGCCGCCAGCGCGGAGGAGATGGCAGGACTGGTCACCGAGACCGTCGAACGCCTGGGACGACTGGACATCCTGGTGCACAACGCCGGCCAGTTCCTCACCGGCCTGATCGGGGACTCCGCCCGCGACGTGCAGGACGTGGCACGTCAGTTCAACACCAACCTGCACGGCGTCGCTGCCGCGACCCACGCGGCGGCCCCTCACCTCGAAGAGGGCGGCCGAATCATCTTGATCAGCTCCGTGACCGCATCGCGCATTCAGGGAATGCCCGCGGGAGACTACGCCGCCGCCAAGGCCGCCGTGGAGGCCTATGGCCGCGCCTGGGCCCACGAGTTCGGGCCTCGCGGCGTCACCGTCAACTGCCTGCAACTCGGGCCTGTGGAGACGGACATGGCGCCCAAGGAAGCGATCGCCGGCGTCCTGCAGTCCATTCCGATGCGTCGCGCCGGCAAGCCGGCGGACATCGCCGACGTCATCGCGTACCTCACGGGCCCCGGTGCGAGCTGGATCACCGGGACCACACTTCGCGTCGACGGCGGGCTCTACGCGTAGACCGCGCGGGCGGCCGACGCAGCCCTCGTCGTGACGTCGCTGCCGCGGCTGCCGGAGACGCTTCTGCGTGGGCCGACTCGCCTGCTCCGGTGCAGTCCCGCCGGGGATCGACCGTGCGAAAGCACGGTCCTCCCTTACCGCTGCCCTTTGCCGAATTGGCATACCTGAAATCCAACAGAGGAGAAAGAAATGAGCATCGTCGTTCCGGGCGAGGATGACCCCCGTTACACGAACAGGAACGGCATCTACGTGCCGCCCGGCGGGGGCGACACGAGGTGGATCGTCGGAGACACCTACAGCCTCAAGGTCGGAGGGCCGGAGACCAACGGGGCACTCACCTTCCTCGAGGCGACCGTTCCCGCCGGAGCCGGGGCGTACCCGCACGTGCACACCAAGCACGACGAGGCGTTCTACCTGGTCTCCGGCGAGCTGGAGTTCCTCAACGGGGACGAGAGCTTCACTGCCGGACCGGGGGCCTTCTACTACGTCCCCCGAAACACGAGGCACCGCTTCTTCAACCGCAGTCTCCACGCCGCCAAGATGGTCTTCATGTTCCTTCCGGGAGGATATGAGGAAATGCTCTACGACGGCGCCCCCAAGGCCGAGTACGGGGTCACCCCGCCGAGCATGATGGACAATCTCCCGACGCTCGACCCGGAGCTCCTGGAGCGTTTCGGCGTCGTGGTCCTTCCGGGCGACATGCCCACGGACGAGCAGTAGACGGCCGGTCCGACCATGCGCGCCCGTTCCCGTCCATATGGCTGAGCGGGTACGCAGCAGCCCCACACCCTGGCACGGGTGTGGGGCTGTGACCGTTCCTGTCGACAACTCCTCGGACGTGTGCCGCGGCGTCGCGTGCGCTGCCGGCAGCGCACGTCAGGGGAACCGGGGCCGCCATGCGTACGCTGGTGGCGGAGACGCCCGGGCCACCGGGGTTGTACAGCAGGGAGCCGATGCGCGCGGAGCCGCTCCCGGTGGCCTTCATCCTGGTGGCGGTCAGTGAGGTGTCGCCTGGCTCGCGGTGCGCGTGGTCCAACGGCGCTTTGAGCGTCGTGCACTGGAACGACGGCTGGTCCGCGCAGGGCTGCCAGTGCGGCCGCTGCCGGTAGCAGCGCAGGAGCGCCGTCGGTACGGCGGCCGCGGCAGCGGAGGGCCCGCCCCTGCGGAGGCATGTGCCGCGTCATGCCTGAGGCGGGAGGACGTGCACGCGGAGATCGGCAGTCCGCCGGCGCTCAGCGGTGGGGGCCTCGGCACCTGTCCGTGCGCGGTGCTTCCGGCAACCAGTTTCGCGGTACCTGATCGGACCACCACATTTCGTGTCCACTCGAGCGTTCGACTGGGCTGAACGCGTGAAGCGCGCCGCCCGATCTCCGGCGGACCCGCACGTCGCGTAAGGGATCGGGCTCCCGCGCGCGGCCGCGGTCAGTCGGGGATCGCGAAGACCGGGGTGAGCCTGGCACGCGCCAGGGCGTGGTCCACGAGCCGGAAGCCGAGCCAGGCCGGGGTGGCGTCCGCGGTGACGTCGAGCGTGGGGGTGTCCAGCGCGTGGACGACGAAGATGTACCGGTGAGCGGCTTCCCCCGGTGGCGGTGCGGCGCCGAGGTAGCTGCGCCGGCCGGTGTCGTTGGCCAGCATCTTGGCGCCGGGGGGCAGGTGCTCCCCGCCGGCGTCGCCCGCCCCGGCGGCCAGCTCGTTCACCGTTGCGGGGATGTCGAAGACGGCCCAGTGCCAGAAGCCGCTGACCGTCAGCGCGTCCGGGTCGTAGCAGGTGACCGCGAAGCTCTGCGTCCCGGCCGGATGCCCTTCCCACGCCAGGTGCGGGGAGCGGTCCTGGCCCGGCCTGCCGAACAGGCCGCTGCGCTGGGGAACGCCCAGCGTCTCGCCCTCGGCGATATCGGCGCTGCGGAGCGTGAATGCGGGGACCGGGGGCAGCGCGCTGTAGGGATCGAAGGGCCGGGTCATGGGCGCTCTCCTGGTTGGTGGCGGCCTGGGCGCTCGTGCCTCGCGGCTCAGGGAAGGTGCAGGTCAGTCCGGCCTGTCGCGCTCCGCACGCGCCGTGCATGGCGGATCATCCCCGGACATACCATGCTTTAAGTGACGGATTCCGCTAATCATGGCAGATGACCACAGGAAGGCGATGGCCCGATGGCGAAGCTGCTTTTCGTGATGACCGGGACGGCGTACTGGACGCTCAAGGACGGCACCAGGCACGCCACGGGCTACTGGGCCGAGGAGTTCGCGGCCCCGTACAAGGCGCTCACCGACGCCGGCCACCAGATCACGGTCGCCACCCCCAACGGGGTGATCCCGACCGTGGACATGATGAGCCTGCGGCCCGCCATGGCCGGCAGCGCGAAGATCGCCATCGAGCTGGAGGAGATCATCCGCTCTGCCGAAGTGATGCGGCGGCCGATCCATCTGGCGAACGCCCGCCTGGAGGACTACGACGCCGTCTACTTCCCGGGCGGCCACGGGCCCATGGAGGACCTGTGCGTCGACCCTGACGCCGGCCGGTTGCTGACCGCGGCGCTCGCCTCCGGCAAGCCCCTCGCGGTCGTCTGCCACGCCCCGGCGGCGATGCTGGCGACCAGGATCCACGGTGTCTCGCCCTTCGCGGGCTACCGGGTCACGGCGTTCACCAACGAGGAAGAGGACGCGGTCGGGCTCGCCGCGAAGGCGCGCTGGCTGGTGGAGTCGGAACTCATCGACATGGGCGTCGACTTCACCAAGGGGGAGATGTGGAAGCCCTACACGGTGGTCGACCGGAACCTGTTCACGGGGCAGAACCCGGCCTCGGCCGCGATCCTGGCCGAACGCCTGCTCAAGGTCCTTTAGCTGTCGCCGGTCCGGCCGGGCCCCGCGGCGTGGCAGTGCCGCGGGGCCGGTCGCTGACGGCCGGGAGCGTGGATCAGTGCAGGACGACGGGGGCGACGGTTTCGTCCTCGACACCGTCGGCGCTGGACGCGACAGCCATGGAGCCGGGGCGTCCCACGTTGATGAAGGTCACGGCGATGAGCGCCGCGAGGACCTGGACGCCGACCGCCCACCAGGTCGCGCGCGTGTAGCCCTCCACCAGGCCCTGTGCCTGGAGCAGCTTCTGGCTGCCCGCGCCCGCGGTGTGTGCCGCGAGGTAACCGGTGGTCGCGGACGCGGCCACGGTGTTCAGCAGCGCGGTGCCGATCGCCCCGCCCACCTGCTGCGACGTGTTGACCATCGCCGAGGCGACTCCCGCGTCCTGTGCTTCGACGCCGTACGTGGCCAGCGACATGGCCGGCATGAAGGCGGCGCCCATGCCGATGCCCGCCAGCGCCAGGCCGGGTCCGGCCAGAGCCCAGTAGGCGGAGTCGACCTCCAGCTGCGTCAACAGCAGCAGGCCGATGCCGGCGACACCGAAACCGGGAGCCATGATCATGCGGGCGGGCAGCCGCGTGGCCAGTCGGGCGCCGATCTGGGTGGAGCCGACCACGAAGCCGAGGACCATGGGCAGGAAGGCGAAGCCGGTCCTGATCGCGGAGTACCCCTGGACCACCTGCAGGTAGTAGGTCATGAAGAGGAAGACGCCGAACATGCCGATGATCGCCAGGCCCAGCGACAGGTAGATACCGCCGCGAGTGCGGTGGATGATCACGCGCAGCGGCAGGAGCGGGGCCTTCACCTTGGCCTCGACGAGCGCGAAGGCGATGAGCAGGACACCGGAGGCGACGAACAGTCCGATCGTCGAACCGTCCGACCAGCCGCTGGTCTCGGCGCGGGTGAAGCCGTACACCAGCGCGACCAGACCGAGGGTGGAGAGCACCACGCCGGGGATGTCCAGCGACGAACGGTTGCGGCCGCCCTCGGGCTCGCGCACCACGAAGTAGGCGCCCAGCGCCGCGACGACCGCGAAGGGGATGTTGACAAAGAACGTCCAGCGCCAGTTGAGGTACTCGGTCAGCACACCGCCGAGCAGAAGGCCGACCGCGCCGCCACCGCCGGCGATCGCGCCGTAGATGCCGAACGCCTTCGCGCGCTCCTTGGCGTCACTGAAGAGCACCGCGAGCAGGGACAGGGCCGCCGGCGCGAGCAGCGCGCCGAAGGCCCCCTGCGCCGCGCGTGCGCTCAGCAGCATCGCCTGGCCGGTGGCGGCGCCGCCGATCGCGGAGGCCACTGCGAAGCCGGACAGGCCGAGGACGAAGGTGCGCTTGCGGCCCCACAGGTCGGCGATCCGGCCGCCGAACAGGAGCAGGCCGCCGAACGCCAGGGCGTAGGCCGTGATGACCCACTGCTTGTTGGCCTCGGAGATGCCGAGGGCGTGCTGGGCGCTCGGCAGGGCGATGTTCACGATGGTCGCGTCCAGCACCACCATCAACTGGGCCAGGGAGATGAAGATCAGGGCCTTCCAGCGCCTGGGGTCGGACGTGACGTGTTCGGCCGTATGAGCCATGGGGGTATCCACCTAGACGTGCGACATGCACGGAAGAGACGTACAAGTAGGGGTTGTGTATGGGTGATTCGGTGAGCTGCAGGCGCGCGGTTGTGCGCCGTCGGGCTGGTCGTGGTCGTGGCGACCGGAGAAGGACGTGAGTTCGGTCCGGGACGGCCGCCGACTGCCGCGAGCCCGCATGCGCTCTGCACTTCCGCGCGAGGCGGGCACACGCAGGCCGCTGATGAGGAGGTCCAGACGGCGGTGGACGTCCGCGTCCCGGTGGTTCGTTCCGGGCAGCGGGCGCGCGAGCAGGGACATCGCGACCAACAGATCGTCGAGGCCGACATCGGCCCGGATCCGGCCGTCCCGCCGGGCGTTGTCCATCAGCCTCCCGGCCGCGGTCTGCACCCGCGCGCACTGCGCAGACAGTTCCGCCGGGACCTGCTCGCCCTTGTCGAGCAGCAGTCCGCACAGCGCTCCGAGCCGCTCGTCGGCCGCGTCGTGCAGGAACCGCTCCAGGGCGGCGAAAGCGTCGGTGTTCTCCGCCGCGGCGCGCTCCGCGTGCCCGGCGATGCCGCGCATGACGGACAGCAGCACGGCGTGCAGCAGGGACGGCCGGTCGCGGAAGTGCCGGTAGAGCGTGGCGCTTCCCACCCCGGCGCGCCGCGCGATCTCCTCGAGCGGGGCTGCGGCCCCCACCTCCGCGAAGACCGCCCGCGCCGCAGCCATGATCCGTTCGCGGTTGCGCACGGCATCCGTACGGGTGCGGGGACCACGGCGCACGGCTGGTCCGGTGATGTCGGCGGAGCCGGCGCGGTTGGCGGCCGTCGTGGCTCTCCCGATGGCGGTCAAGACGGCTTCCGGCTCGCTGCGGGCCAACTCGGCCCCGAGCCGGACCGGTTCCCGCGCCGCGGGCTCGGCGGGTCGCGTACCAGCACTTCGACCCGCCATCCGGCGGCGAGCAGGTGCCGACTGCTGCTGCCGCACGGTCGGCCGGTCGCTCCCGTGACGACCGCGGTCGTCTCTGTTGGCTGCATGGGTTCTCCAGGGGTCGGGTCTGGCACACCGGCTCGCCGCTCCGTAGAGTGAAAACAAACGGAGCGCCGCTCCGGTGCATGCCCAATATACGGAGCGCTGCTCCGGTAGTCAACGGAGCAGTGCTCCGTATGCGTGGTATGTTGAGCGTGGCCGGCTGGGGCGCCGGTGAACAGCCGGGCGCCGACCCCGCCGTCGGGGTCGGCATGTTCGATGTCGCGCGCCCCGGGGAGCGTCGCCGCCCTTTCCGTGGGGTGGGAGGTGCCCCGGAATATCGCGCCGCGCGCGACGGCCGTCGCGCCCCGGCTCGGAGTGTGCGGCTCCGGATGAGGTCGAAGCCGGAAGTGCTCAGGGCTCCATGCCGGAGCTTGTGGCCGCACTCGCCACCACGGCAGATGGCTGACGAGTCGAGGACTCACTGCCCGGTGTGCGCACTATCAGTCAGTAAGGGGAGATCGAAGTCTTATGTCGCAGCAGCTTGCCGCCAGGACCGCCTTCGTTACGGGCGGATCTCGCGGTATCGGGGAGGCAATCGTCAAGCGCCTTGCGGGGGAGGGGGTTCGAGTCGCGTTCACCTACGTCAGTTCCGAGGATCGCGCCGAGGGGGTCGTCCGGGAAGTGGAGGCGGCTGGTGGGACGGCGATCGCCCTCCGGGCCAGCAGCGGCGAGCCAAAGGACATCAAGGAGGCCATCGCGGCGACCGTCGAGAAGTTCGGTGGACTGGACATTCTCGTCAACAACGCCTTCGCCGGTATTCGCGGACCTTTCGACACCTACTCCGTGGATGATTTCGAGACCATGGTGGCCGTGAATCTCCGCGGTACCTTCATCGCCGTCCAGGAAGCCGCCGCGCACCTCCGTAACGGGGGCCGAATCGTCAACATCGGCAGCGTCACGGCGGACCGGCAGCCGCATGAGCTCTTCGGGACGACGGTGTACACCATGTGCAAGTCGGCCATATCCGGTCTGACGCGAGGTCTGGCGCGTGAACTCGGCCCCAAGGGCATCACGGTCAACACCGTTCAACCGGGCTCCATTCAGTCCGCTGTCAAGCCGAAGGACGTGGCCGATCATTGGCTCTCCCTGACGCCTGTCGGACGCCTCGGACTGCCGGAGGACATCGCGGGCGTGGTCGCCTACCTCGCGAGCCCGGAAGCGGGTTTCGTCAACGGCGCCACTTGGGATGTCGATGGTGGATTCGCCTCCTGACGCAGCACTCCGCGCGACGTAGAGGGCTTCATTTCGTACCCAGTGTTCGCCGACCACTGCTCGGCGCGCAGCCGCTCGGCTGCGCGCCGAGCAGGGCGGCCTGACAACTCAAGTGCAGAAACAGGAGGCGGCCATGCCCAGGGCAGTGCGGTACAGCAAGTTCGGCGGGACGGAGGTACTGCAGGTGGTGGAGGTCGACACACCCGAGCCGGCCGGAGGAGAGTTGCTGGTCCGGGTCAAGGCGGCCGGCATCAACCCCGGTGAGGCCAAGACCAGAGCCGGGATGTTGCTGAACCGCTCGTTGCCTTCTGGCCAGGGCATCGACCTGGCCGGCGTCGTGGTGCGGACCGGGCCCGGCGTGGCAGGGTTCGCCGCCGGAGACGAGGTGGTCGGGTTCACCTGGCAGCACGCCAGCCACGCCGACTACGTGGTGGTCGAGGCGGGCAACCTGATCGCCAAGCCGGCGGGGCTGCCGTGGGAGGTCGCGGGCTCGCTGTTCGTCGCCGGTACATCGGCGTACGCGTCCGTGCGTGCCGTCTCCCCGCGGCAAGGCGAGACGGTGGTGGTCTCGGGGGCCGCCGGGGGCGTGGGCATGCTGGCGGTCCAACTGGCCCGGCGGGCCGGGGCCGACGTGATCGGCATCGCCGGACCGGCGAACCACGAATGGCTCTCCGGGCACGGCGTCACTCCCGTCGGATACGGGGAGGGAGTCGCGGACCGCCTGCGGGCGGTCGCCGGCCGTTTCGACGCGTTCATCGACACCTACGGCGACGGCTACCTCGAACTCGCGGTCGCCCTCGGCGTGGCCCCCGGCCGTATCAACACGCTCGTCGACTACGGCGGAGCCGCGCGACTCGGCGCGAAGACCGAGGCAAGCAGAGCGGTCCCAAGCGCCGGTGTCCTCGCTGAACTCGCGGACCTGGCCGCCTCCGGCGAACTGGACGTGCCGATCGCCGCGACGTATCCGCTGGACGAGGTCCGGGCCGCGTACGACGAACTTGCCGGCCCCCACCCCCGGGGCAAGATCGTGCTGCTCACCTGAACTGGGGGCATGGGTCCACCGCGGCCCTCACGGGGGTGGGCCGCGCGGGGCGGGAAAGCAGGGAAGGCCTGGCGCCGACTCTCACCGCCGAGCCGTAGGACCCACGGGTCGCGGCGCTGACACATGACGACGGCGGTGGCGGCGCCGCAGGGCGGGTCAAGGCCGCACGGGCCCACTTCTTGGTGCCTCTTCTGCATGAACTGTCTGAGCCGGAACGTCCGTAACGCAGCCGACGTAGCACCGGAGTCATCAGGGCCTCAGCAGTCCGCCCACCCACCAGTCGTGCGGCTTGCCGTCATTGGCGATGCCGCGATCGCGCAGAGTCCCTTCGACGGTGAAACCGAGTTTCTCGGCGACGGCACGCGATCCGGTGTTCCCGGCCATGGCCCACCACTCGATGCGGTGGACGTCGAGGGTGGCCCAGCCCCAGTCACACAGGGCCCGAGCGGCCTCCACCGAGTACCCGCGTCCGCGCTGTTCCTTGACCGCCCAGTAGCCGAGTTCGTAGACGCCCGGACTGATGACGAACAGGCAGTACGAACCGACCAGAACGCCGTCGTCCTTGCGGAAGGCGCCGAGGGTGTAGTTCTTGTCCGCGGCCCAGCCCGCGGGCAGTTCCTCGCCGATGCGCTTCTCCGCGTCCGCACGCCGGTACGGCACCGGCACCGGCGTGTAGAACTGGATGTCCTCGTCCTGGCAGGCTTCGTATACCGCATCCACGTCGGCAGGTGTGAAGGCCCGCATCACGAGACGGTCGGTCTCAATGGTCACCGGATCCATTGCGGCAGTATGAACACCACTCGCAAGCGGCGACCAGCGAATATCCGCCGAGCACCGCCAACATCGCACGGTCCCCGGCCGGCCCACTGGTCGTCGCAGCGCCCCCGCTCGGCCTGTCACCGAGACATCCGGGCCGCCGCCACGATCCCGCCGTGACGCCGCACGAACACGGACAGGCAGCCCCGGCATCCGCCCGTGCACCCGGGCTCTCCCCGGCACTGCACGTCCCCCCCTCGCCGGCCGGCCAGAGGGGACCGTGACCGTCGACGGGCAGTGCCCCCTTCGCAAACGGGCCGTGACCACCCTCACCGACCGCCTCCGCCACCGCATTGATGCGGAGTCCGGGATCGCCGGCCGGAGGACCTGCGAGCGGTCCCGTCCGGCGAACCCGGCGCTCGTGCCGTCAGTACGCAGTTGTGTACGGTCGGGTGTCAGCAGCTGAGTCCGCCGTCGACGGTGAGGGCGGCTCCGGTGATGAACCCGGCCTCCGGCCCGACGAGGAAGGACACCGCGGCTGCGATGTCCTCGGCGCGACCGTAGCGCCCCAACGGGACCACAGAGGCGACGGATGACGCCTGTTCCGAGGTGGCCGGGTTCATGTCGGTGTCGATCGGGCCCGGTTCGACGACGTTGACGGTGATGCGGCGCGCAGCGAGGTCCCGCGCCCAGCCCTTGGCGTAGGCGACGACCGCCGCCTTCGTGGCCGTGTAGTCGGCGATACCCGGGAAGGCCACCTTGGTGTGGCTCGAACCCGTGGAGGCGATCGAGACGATCCGGCCCCCGTCCGAGAGCAAGGGCACCGCGGCGACGACCGTACGAACGACGCCTTGGAGATTGACCGCCAGTTGGCGATCCAGGACGTCCTGGTCCCGATCGGCCGCGTCAACGGATCCCTGGACATACATTCCGGCATTGTTGACAACGACATCGAGTCGGCCGAAGTGCTCCCCGACCCGGTGGACCATGCTCCGCACCTGCTGCTCGTCGGCCTGGTCCGCCTGGATTGCCAAACCCCGACGGCCGGTCGCTTCGATGGCGGCCAGGGTCTTCCTGCCCTCGTGGGGGTCCGCGGCGTAGCTGAACGCCACGTCAGCCCCATCGGCCGCCAGCCTGGCGGCGATGGCGGCCCCTATCCCTCGTGACCCGCCCGTCACCAGGGCTACCTTTCCTGCGAGATTCCCGTTCATTGCGTCAAACCCGATTCTCGTGTGATGCGCGGTCCAGGCGGATGGCGCCGAGGACCGACGGATTGATGAGCCGCGCTGGAGGGCTCGGGGCAGGGCTGCAGCACGGATCAAGGGGATCAGTTTCATGCGGCGTGATGCCGGTGGGATGCCGCCAACCCGGTTTGCCGGGTTGCCACTTCTTGGTTGTTGCGGGAGTGCGAGCAGTCGGGCTCACGAGTCCAGTACTACCTCGGTTCCCGCGATGAAGCCCGGCACTGATTGGCTCAGCTCCAGCCGGAGGCCGTTCGGGTCGGCGAGGTGAAGGCTTGGGCGCACGCCCAACTGCCTGGACTTGTATGCGGTGCCTCGATCGTCCATGCGCTGCTTGACAGCGGCCAGTTCTTCGGGCGTGAACGACACCGCGAAGTGATGGATCCCTCCGATGGCCTCCTCGTAACGCGGGTGAGGATGGCCGGGGAAGTCGAAGAATCCGAGCAGGTTCCTGTTCCCGAGGTCGAAGAAGAAGTGCGACGATCCGGGATAGGAGGGGTTGTCCACGAGCTCCACCAGGGGGAAGCCCAGAACTTCCGTGTAGAACATGACGGTTTCCTCGATATCGCGGCAGATGAAAGCAGCGTGATGGACGCCACGTGCGGTGGTGGCGCGTTCACTCAGGGGCCGAAGATGGGTTTGCCTGAGCCGATCCCGACGGGTGATTATCCGCTGCAGTTCCGTACCTTCTGGCTGAGCCATGCCCTTTTCTCCTTTGTCGTATGCCCACGGCCGACGCGGATCACTTGATTCCGCGCACTGCGACTGCCGGCGTCGGCGGACGGGCGGTTGGTCAGTTCTCGAAAGTTTCCCGGGTCACCGGCGGCTCGGCGGCGATCTCGCTGCTCGTGCAGGTGCCGATGCCTGCCGACGCGCCCGGGGTGTAGCGGGGTCAGGGGGTCAGCACCCATCTGCCGCGCTGCCCGCCGCTGCGTAGCGCCTGGTAGGCGCGAGCGGCCTGCTCCAGCGGAACCGTGCCGGCCCTGCGGGCCTCCAGGACCCCCTGAGCCGTCAGCTCCAGCATCCTTCGCAGCTGTCGTCCGTCGGGCGCGACCACGCCGGTGACGATGGTGATGCCGCGTTCCGACTGTGGTTCCGCGCCCGGGTAGACCCCCACATAAGTTCCGTGGTCGCGAACGGCAGGAAAGGACGCCGAGTTGAGGCGGGCGGCGTCCAGTACCGCGTCAAAGCCGCCCGCTTCCTCGAGGCTCGTGATCGCGGCCACCGCTCCGGCGCGGCTGAGGAAAGCCGCGTCGGACGCGCGTGCGAGACCGGTGACGGCCCAGCCGGCATGCGCCGCGAGCGCGACCGCGTAGCCGCCCACTCCTCCGGCCGCTCCGGTGACCAGCAGTCGCCGGCCGTCGGGAGAGCCGAGAGGAGCGAGGAGTTGGCCGGCCGTCAGGGCGTTGAGCGGGACCGTGGCGGCGTCCAGAAGACTCACTCCGTGAGGGACCGGCGCGGCATGCGCCGCGGGGACGATCACGTACTCGGCCGCTGCCCCGGCTACGGTGTTCGGCGTGTGCGGAAAGTGCAGGGCCGCGACGGGGGTGCCGGGCAGGAAGTCGTGCACGCCGGGGCCCACCAGGTCGACGACGCCGGCCACGTCCATGCCCAGCCCCGGGCGACGCTCAGGAACGACGCCGGCTCTACCGCCGGCCCACGCGTCGATGACGTGCAGGTCGACCGGGTTGACAGCTGCCCCCACCATTTTGATGCGAATCCGGCCGCGGGCGGGTTGCGGATCGGGGAGGCGCTCGAGCGTGAAGCCGTTTGCTTCCCCCGGCCTGGTCATGATGAGAGCGCGCATGCTGAGTCTTTCTGCCTGGTGCGGATGGATGACATCGGTCGCGGTCGGAGGCTGCCCCTCCGGAGCGAACGCCGTTGTCAGGTGCGGAGCAGGACGACCACGGCGATGAGCACGCCGAGGGCGACAGACGCGATGCCGAAGCCGATCCGGTGGTCCCGCACGCCGGGTACGTGGTGGTCGGCCGCGAGGCGGCCTGGCCCGGTCAGGGCCAGCGCTGTCGCCCCGGCGGCCAGTACGAGCTCGTATTCCATGCCGTTCGGGGCGAAGAAGCCGCCGTGCCACTTCACGGATATGGCGTTGACCATCATGCCCACGACTGCTGCTGCGGCGACGGGCGTGAGGAGGCCGAGGACGAGGCCCAGCCCCCCGAGCAGTTCGCTCAGCCCGGCGACGACCGCCATCGCCTTGCCCGAGGGGTATCCGAGGGAGGTGAAGAGCTGTCCGGTGCCCGTCAGCCCACCGCCGGAGAACCACCCGAACAGCTTCTGCGACCCATGTCCGGCCATGGTGAGCCCGAGGGACAGGCGGAGCAGGAGCAGCCCGGTGTCGTAGGCGTGCGGCGGTGTTGCTCGCTCCTGCGGTCGCGAGACGCCGGAGGCGGGGTGCTCCAGCGTGTTGCTGTGCGCGGAGGACATAGGAGACCTCGTTCCTTGGGGGTAGGGGTGGGTGGGGGTGTCATACGTCCGCGGTGAAGGAAGGTGGCGCGGACGGACCACCGTGGCCGGGAAGGAGACGTCCGGACGGCGTCCTCGCCGGACGGAATCCGTCATCCGGCCGGGCGGCCCAGTGCCTCGAGAGCCCAACGCGGTCCGTCCACAGGCCAGTCGGGATTCGCGCAAAGCGGCCGCCTGGACGCGGCACGGTCGTCATTCCGCGCGGGCCGATCGGCCCGAGGTCCGGGGGTGATGTCCTCGGGCCGTGAGCCGCGGACGGCTGGGCTTCTCTGCTCGGGCGACGAGGTCGAGGTGGCGTCGTGCGGGATCACAAGTCCTGCCCTTCTGGGTGCCGGCGTTGCGAGGGGACTCGCCCATCTGCAGTTGAAGCTTCAAGTCACGTTTCGCAAGAAGATCTTGGAATGATGTGAAGTGGGATGTACGGCTGTGGGTCTGTGTTCCGCCGTCTCGGGGTGCGGCCTCGGGCGGTTTCCGTGAACCGTTGCGTGCTGCACGGCCGGGGGAGTGGCCGGCGGAACTCGGCGGGTATGCGGCCGGCCGAAAAGCGCCCTGATCCGGGTGTCGAAGTGCATGGGTGCGGGGTGCCGCTCCCGGACTGCCGGAATGTCACTACCGGCCGGCGGGGGAGGCCTTCTGATCCCGCGGTCCGTCGGCGCTCGACCGGCCAGTCGGCTCCTTCGGGCCCTGGAGTGCGTGCGGCGCACGCCTGGTCGCCCCCGTGGCCAGTGCGGTCCTGGCTTGCGAGGTCATTGCCCTCCTTGGGGGTTGCTCGCCATCGGAGCGGTGCTCCGTTACGATGTGAACGGTCCAGAACATACGGAGCACTGCTCCGGTAGTCAAATCGGTGGAGCCCTGCTCCGCCTTCAGCGAGGTGTTGATCTTGCCGCAGGTGAACCGCGCGGACGCGCTCCGGAACCGTGACCTGCTCCTGGCGGTCGCGAGAGAGGCCGTCGCAGAGAACGGGACGGACACCTCCCTGCGCGAGATCGCCCGGCGCGCCGGCGTGGGCATCGGCACGCTGTACCGCCACTTCCCCACCCGTGAGGCGCTGCTCGAGGCCCTGCTCGAGTCCAACTTCGCCACGCTGCACGGGCGGGCCGAACACCTGCTCGCCTCCGCGGACCCCGGCGAGGCGTTCCTGACATGGCTGCGGGAAATGGCCTCCGGGGCCGCCACCTATCAAGGGCTGCCGGAATCCATCAGGGACGCCTTGGCCGACGACGAATCCCGCCTGCACGCAACCTGCGCCCAGATGAAGGCCGCCGGAGGCTTGCTCCTGGAGCGGGCGCAGAAGGACGGCGGTGTGCGGTCGGACGTCTCGCTCAGTGAAGTGATCGACCTCGCGCTGGGGCTCGCCTGGGTGGCGGAGAAGGCCTCGGAAGCCTCCGACCTGGCCGCCCGCCTGCTCACGCCGACACACGGGCCCGCCGCCGAACGCGGCCGCTGAGGCCCTGCGGCGCCAGTGCTCCGAACGCATCGCGGTGTCCGGTGCGGGGTGCGCGTCGGCCCCGGGGGGAATGCATGCGCTCGTCAAATATGTATACTTCAAGCATTGAAGGCGACCGGTCGTCTGTAGTCCCGATCGGACTGACCAGTGGACGTAGCTCCCTCCGAACCGGGTCGCCGTGGAGCGCAGCGGCCGGCGGACACGGCTTCGCCGCTCTCTCCACCAGCCCACTGCCGCTGCCCTGTCTCCGAGGGCGGCCGGTCCCGAGCGGACGCACAACACCCTTACGCGAGCCTGCTTGCCGAGAGAACAAGGCTCGCAGCATGGAAAGGCTGTACCTGTGGCTGAGCTGTTTTACGACGCTGACGCCGACCTGTCCGTCATCCAGGGCCGCAAGGTCGCGGTCATCGGCTACGGAAGCCAGGGCCACGCCCACGCGCTGTCGCTGCGTGACTCGGGCGTCGACGTGCGCGTC